>JBEKDJ010000217.1:0-7948 GCA_050014415.1 Thermodesulfobacteriota bacterium
GCAGGCGGGCCTTGGCCGAAGGGTTGGATAAAGCTGCCGTACACGGTTATCGATAAATCGAATATCGACGCTTATATAACGGCATGGAATGGCGGCATGGAAGGATTACGCGAGTTCTACAGGAAGGATATTGACAGGATGCGTGATATGAAGATCCCCAATAATCTGCCGCCGGCAGACGACTATAACCATCCGCCGAAGAATTAGTGAAGGATGGGGCGCCGCGGCCCAGCCCGCCCGGCGCCCCACAGTATTTAGGAGACCTGCAGAGGTCATATACATCCTTACAAAAGTGCGATTTAGGGATGTGACCATCTCGACGACAGGCATTCTCGATATCGTTGGACTCTGGCTGTTGCAATAGTGCCCTCAGGCCTCCAGGCCGACGTAGGAGTTACTTTGTGTGTTACGTACGGAAATCTGTTTTGACTCGGAAGGAGAATTGAGATGGAGGGAAAAGCGATGAGTTACGGGATGGATGACAAGGTTGTCGTAGTGACCGGTGCGGGATCGGGCATCGGGCTGGCCATAGCGCGGAGGTTCATGGAGGAGGGTGCGCGCGTGGTCGGTGGCGATATCGACGTGGCCGCGTTCGAGGCTCTGTCTGGCCGCGGCGGGGCTATAGCCGTGAGAGCGGACTTGAGAGCCGATGGGGCAGCCCAGATGGTGGATACGGCAATCAAGCGCTTCGGCAGTATTGACGTATTGGTATGCTGTGCAGGCGTTTCGTCTCCGCGAGAGGGCGTGCTCAAGACCACTGACGCGGATTTCCTTTCTACATTCGATGTCAACGTCATGGGCATCGTCCGCACCTGTCGTGCTGCGCTGCCGCACATGGTCGAGCGAGGGAAGGGATCGATCATTAGCATAGCCTCCGACTTCGGACGTATGCCGAGTCCTTACTACTGCGACTACTGCGTCTCGAAAGCAGCGGTACTTAACTTCATGAAATCGGTGTCGATCGAATTCGGTCCCCTGGGGATCCGTGCGAACTGCGTCTCTCCGGGAGCAACGCGGACGCCGATGTGGGATAGGCCGGGCGGAATGATCGACGTGCTATGCCAGATGTACGGCGGTATGGGGCGGGAGGAGGCTGTGGAGCACTTTGCGAAGGTTGACAAGAAGTTTGCACTGCAGCGCATCGGCCGGCCGGAAGAAATTGCTGAAGTTGTGTTGTTTCTCGCGTCAGATAAGGCAAGCTTCGTCACAGGGTCCGACTACTGGGTCAACGGGGGTTCGATGCCTGTCTTTTGAAGGTTGAGCAGATATCGTTCTCATCTCAGAAGGATCTCGGAGAATGTCATCGCACCGGCTTCCTGCGAACCCTGAATGTTCACGGTCGACTTAAGAATACTCCTTATTGGTAGCCTGCCCGGTATAGAACTATCTGGCGGAGGGTGAAGGACATGGATGGTGCGTCCGGTCTGCGGGCCTGTACGCATACGGCGATCTCCTTTAGTTTTATTTCCTGTATGGCTTGGCTATGTGGGCTGTAATTGGGGATAGGTTCATAACTTAAAGGCGGTAGAGAAAGGAGCTGCAAAAGCCCGCCTATAGGAACGAACTTCAAGGTGCGATTGTGTGGTTCTCTTGATCAGGCGGAATCGAAGTGTTCGGGTAGAACACTAGTCCTTTTGGATGCGGCGGTTTGGTCGAACAAAACGGATTTGTTGTTGAGAAGCAGGCTAAGGATTCAGGGTATTCGCTTTCGACGAGGGGTGTCGGAGCAGCGTGTTGGGGAACTGATGGTAATCGCGAAAAAAGCGGGAGTGCAGGTGAGATATCAAGCCGTGCCAGAGCAGTTTCCCGGATCGATCCGGAAAGCAGCTCCCCTGTGAAGCTTTGACGCCTTGGTGTCTCTGAGTATCAGCCAAGGATCTGAATCGCGACGATATCGTTCCGTTGTCAATCGTACGATCCTGCTGATACCGGTCGTCCCGGCGATGGGTGAAAAACAGGACCAGGAGTTCCAAGAGGTGGAGGACTTGCGCTCGATTTGCAAGAAGCAGCTGTAAGAGAACAAAAACCAATATTTTAAGGGAGGGTTTATGAGAGTCGATGTGCACGCACATTTCTATCCGCAATCGTACATGGACGAAATTGCGAGGAGGGGAATAGGCGAGGAGGGGGGCGTCGGGATAAAGATGCCGGTCTGGACCACCGTCGAGGAACGGGTCGCAGAGATGGACCTTACCGGGGTCGATGTCGAGGTGATCGGGCTTTCCTCCCCGAACGTTTATTTCCCGGACGATGGCCTGAGCCGGGCCCTCGCCCAGATAACGAACGACTTCGTCGCCGACATCTGCCGCCAGCGGCCGGATCGCTTCCTCGCGCTTGCCAGCGTCCCGCTCAACAACATGAATTACGCGATGGCCGAGCTTGAGCGGGCCATTGACAAGCTGGGCCTTCACGGTTTAGTGCTCGGTACGAACGTGAACCAGATCGCCCTCAGCGACGACCGCTTTCTCCCCTTTTTCGAGGAGGTCACGAGGCGGCGCATCCCTGTCGTGATCCACCCCATGAAGGCGATAGGGCAGGACGCGATGCCCGCCGAGGACAACGCCCTTGCCATCTCCACCAACGTGAGCTTCGTCTTCGACACGAGCCGCTGCCTCGCCGAGATGGCGTTCAAGGGGACTTTCGAGCGGCTGTCCGATCTGACGCTCGTCCTGCCCCATTCGGGCGGCGCGATCCCCTTCCTCTGCGGTCGTTGGGACATGGCGGTGATCTCCCGTCCCGAGGGGCACCGCCTGCGCAGCCTCCCACACCTGCCCAGCTACTACCTTAAGCGGCACTACTACGACCTTGCGCACTCATACTGGAAGGGCCCCCTGGCCTGCACCGTCGACTTTGCAGGCATCGACCACGTGATGTACGGCACCGACTGGCCGTATACGGAGTACATGAGATGGGACCTGCTGGAGAAGAGTCACAAGGCATACTTTACCGAAGGGGAATTGGAGAAGGTTAACTGGCGGAACGCGGCGGCGCTGTTCCCCGGCATACGACCGCCGACTTGAAGGCGCCCGGCCGACGATAGATGTGGAACGGTGCATGACCCCACTCTTTCCACTGTCATAGATCTCATGAGATTTAGAAGGGTCTTGGAGATCGCGAAGCCTTTCATTGAAAAAGGCGGGCAAGCGCTAGGAAAGGCAAGTGTCCGTACAAGGGGCACTGTTGGAGGCGACACTCACATAGAAACGTGATAATCACTCCGCGCATAGCACGCTGGACAGAGGAACACTGGACAGGATGACGACGATGGGAACGAAGAACGTGTTGAGCACATTGGAGGGAGAGCTGCCTAAACTCGCAGTCAATCCCGAGGTTCTTCTGGGATGGAGGCAACGGAGTAACCCTTCAGTTACCGGGACGGATTAACAAAATCCTGGACAACGATTCCCGTTTCTATTACATTATGCACGCAGTAGACAGCATGCTGCATGCTGTAGGGATAAAACGAAAAGGGGAAGGGGAGGCCTGGTCGGTTTGGAATGGAGTCTCAAGAAAACCAATTACCAGATTCAGGCATACAACCTCCTGGAGAATTTGATTATCCATGGAAAGCTCAAGCCATGAAAAAGGCTGATCGAATGCGAGCTCGCGGCATCCATGGGCGTCAGTCGTTCGCCAGTGAGGGAGGCCATCGTAGTCCTGTGCCAGGGATGGGCTGGTGGTGAATAGGCGGAAAAGCGGATGGGTTATCTCTGAAGTCACCCTCAAGGATATCCTCGAATCGTACGAACTTCGAAAACTGATCGAGGTGGCCGCCAGGAAACAGAGTTGCCTTAACTGCCCCGCAGAAATCATCGATGAGATGAAGCGCTTAGTAGACGAGGCGGTCACGTTGTTCCGGTGTGACGAGGAAGGGAAAATCGCTCTGGCTGTTCGGGCATATAGAGAAAGTACATCTGTATAAAGGAACCCAAGCTGAATCATTCTGTCTACGAACTCGTCAGAGGAAACGACCTCCGCATTCTTGCTCGTCACCGTGGCGGAGGAACCGACAATCACTCGTTCCTCGGTCAAAAGGTCAAGGGCTTTCAGTATCTACTTGTAGACCCCTTACCCCTCCTCCACTGGTCCGTCTCGAGCTCGTACCCTTCGTTGCTTATCACCACTATCGTATGGAGCTACCTGAAACGTTTCGCCACTTCCCGGTTGACGAGGGTGCCGTTCGTGTAAACTTGAAAGGTGATGTTGGGATGCTCTTCCAGCATTATGAAAAGGTGTGCGTAGACGAGAGGCTCGCCGCCGAGGATGGTGACGATGAATATGCCCAGTTGTTGGCACTCTTTCAGTACCTTATCCATTATCTCGCAGGGCAATTCGTGCCTCATCCCATAACCGAGGGTGTAGCAGCCCTTGCAGCGGAGATTGCAGTTGAAGGTGGGACTCAGTATCATGCAAAGGGAGGCCAGAAACCGTATGTCTCGAGGGTCTTCGTCTTCTTCTGCCATCCCGTGAACCAGGCATTGTTGAAGAGGGAATGGAATAACTTTACCTTGCTATCATAGGGCAAGTAGTTCGAGACCCTTTTGAACAGCTTGTGTATGGGGTGTTCGGGATCTCTGAGCATCGCTCTGATTCCTCGTATAGCTGTCAGAACTTCCTCCTCGTCGGTGAGTTTTTCGGCAAGGAGCGTCAACTGACTGAGGGTTTCATCGGAGCACGTGTCGAGCAGCTTTACGATTATCTGTGAGATTTTCTTGGATGCACTTGATTCAACCACTTCCCGGACATCCATGTTCGATCCCCTTTTCCGCGTCAAGAAAGATTAGATCTCCAAGTTTCCTCAATTCTTCTGATCCGTTCTTTCCATTTGGACACGGCATCGGTATTCACCAAAAACTCCGGAATTTCTCCCTTCAAAGCACTCAACACATTGTTAGCAGCCGTGTTTGTGATTCTATTCGTAGATTCGCCAGTCCAGCCTGCTATGTGAGGAGTGATTATTACGTTTTCCATGTTAAGTAAGGGGTTATCAGAGGATGGTGGTTCGGGGTCGGTCACATCTAATCCGGCGCCGGCGATCCATCCCTTTTGCAAAGCCTCTGTTAATGCCTTTTCGTCGATCACTTCACCTCTAGACGTATTTACGATGAAAGCCGTTTTCTTCATTGATTTCAGAAAATCCTTCCCTATTAATTTTCGCGTTTCTTTTGTTATTACGACATTTACGGAAACAATGTCTGATTCCTCGAAAAGCTCTCGTAGGCTAACGGGACTTGCCCCAGCTTGGCGACAATCATCCTCTCGTACATAGGGATCGTATGCCAAGAACTTAACGCCCCATCCGCTCAGCCTCGCTATTTGAGCTCGCCCAATTCTTCCCAACCCCACAATACCGATAGTTTTCCCGAATAGCTCACGTGTCTCCACGTTCTGATCTCTCCAATAACCCTGTCTCGCGTAATCGGTCGCATAACGCAACTTCTTACACAAGGCTAGCATCAAGGTAATCGCATGCTCTGCAACAGAATGCACATTTTCTGGAACCGGAGTGTTGGCGACAAGAATACCATTATCCGTTGCTGCTTCAATGTCTATCTTCTCTACTCCTATTCCATATTTGCCGATCACCCTAAGTCTCTGCACCGATTCCATAAACTTTCTCGTATAACTATCTCGAGAAGCACCCATCACCGCATCTACGTCCTGGCACGCTTCTATGAGCTCATCATCCGAGTATTTCCAACTCGGATATTTCCAGGTAGGCCGTCCTATTATCACTTCACAACCAGCGTTCTCCAATACTTTATGTGTTAGTCCTCTATAATCGATCGGCTCACTAACGAAAACCTTCCACTTTAGCTGCATGACTATACTCCTTATCAACACGATTGACGACGAAACGATATCGCCGCGATTCAGATCCTTGGCTGATACTCAGAGACACCAATGATTTAACCAACCAGTTGATCATTTACAATATCATGAAAATTTTGTCAAGAAAAATATTATGTAATGGAAAAAATTGTTATACATTTATATATATGTCCTAAAAAAGATATAGGGATCCAAAAAAATAAAAAAACTCTTTTTTGGCAAGAGGTTTCGGTGATGTAGAATATCACCTGTGAAGTGAAACCAAAAGACCAAAAGGAGGTTGATAGTGATGATACAGCAAACCACCTTCCCATTCAAGATAAAAACGACGAAGGAGAGACTAACGGCTCACGGAGGTCTGGCATTGATGGGGGAATTCAATCACGGGATTGGGTTAAGAGAGCTTACGGAGCGGTATCTACCATCCCCTGGGAGCAATCGGGGTTTCGCCCCTTCGGTGATTGTGGACAGCTTGGTGTTAATGTCTCAGGGAGGGAGAAGCTTAGAGGAATCTGGTAGGAAGTGGCCGTGATGGCCACCCCCTCCCAACGGAACGGCTCGTACCGACCAGGTAAGCCGCTCTTCGATTAGTAGGTGAATGATAGTTCAAGAGCTCGGTTCGTGTAATCGTTCAGAAACCTCAGCCCTTGACGTTTGAACCATCCAAGATTCAAGGTAAAGAGAACTTCTTTTCGTTCCACCGACTGCCAGCGGGCCATCTTGACCCACGTCTTCCTGGCTTCCGCCGGTTTGTATTCTGCCCGTATCATGATCCGTTGAAATTTGACAGGGTTCTTCCACTTCTTCAGTTGGATCGAGCGAAGACGACTTCGAATCCACTCATCCAGATGACGAAATAACTGCCGAAACTCCTGGATACGATAATAAGCCACCCATCCAGCTAAATACACATTTAATGCCTGGATAACCTGGCTCACCGACAGCGGATTGTTCCGCCTCGTCATCTCCCTTACCTTTCGCTTGAACTTCTCTCGCGCCTGATTACTCACTCGAAGTTTGCCCCGCAGAATCTGAAAGCCCAGAAACTCCACTTCCTTCATGGGGGCTACCTTGCTTTTCTCTTTGTTCACCGGTAGCCCAAGCCCCCCTTCCAAATACCGGGTGATGCTTTCCATCACTCGGGTCCCTGCTCTTTCCGATTTCACCAAAACGACGAAATCGTCAGCCCAGCGACCATATCGGTGCCCCCGCCTTTCCAACTCCTGATCCAATTCATTGAGCACGATATTCGATAATATCGGGGACATCGGAGAACCTTGCGGACATCCTTTGACCGTTTTCTCGTATTGACCTTCTACGATTACTCCAGCCTTCAACGCCCGCGCTATCAGTGTTACGAACCGCTCGTCCTGGATCTTGCGACGAATTAAACGAAGAATAAGCCCATGGGGAATCTCATCAAAGAAGCTCTCCAGGTCAATCGATACACACCATTCTCTTCCTTCCTCGACCGCCTGTTGAACATGCTTGATGGCCCTGTGCTGACTCTTGCCTCGCCGAAATCCAAAATTGGACGTTGTAAATCCCGAATCAAAAATACCCTCTAAAACCAAGTGGGCACTTTGACTCACAATCCGATCCATCACCGTGGGAATCCCCAACTTCCTCTTCTTTTGGGTGCCTTCCTTCTCTATGAGTACTCTTCGGGCCGGTTGGAATCGGTAGATTCCGGCTTGTAGCTTTTCTTGAATCTCTCGAAGAAGAATTCCCTCCCTCTTCTTGAATGCCTCCACCGTCATCTTGTCTATGCCGGCTGCTCCGGCGTTCTTCTCCACCTGTTTCCACGCCATCCGCAGTCGTCCCCAGTCATAAACCCGTTCCATCACCTTCTCTGTCTTTCCTTCCCTTGCTCCGTGACCGTCTCCCCAAGGTGATTGCCGGGTGGTGGGTTGCCTCCTGGCTCGGACCGGATCGCTCCTGACCTCCGGGACTTCCCTTTGGTGTCCTTCACTGCCCTCGCGCTCCCCTCTTAGTTTACCTGATAGTTGCATAAAATATTAGCAAAAATGCGCTCAAATCATTGTGGAATGGCCACCAGATTGGATAAAATGTGTTTGACAAAACAACAAAATATCCAAAGCCGGAGGCCACCCCA
>JBEKDJ010000218.1:0-7943 GCA_050014415.1 Thermodesulfobacteriota bacterium
AGAAAATCGATCTCTTGATCGGCAATCTTTGCACCGATTTGCTGATCACCGCCCAATGGTCCGCTTTGGAGTTTCGTGATCTCGAAACCAAGTTCGCGTTCCAGTATCTGACCAGTGGTGCCTGTAGCATACACTTTGTGGTGTGCCAAGAGATCGCGGTTATATTTAGCCCATTCCACCAGATCTCGTTTCTTATTGTCGTGCGCGACAAGGGCAATCTTCTTATCATGTTCCATAGCGAATTTTTTGTTAGTCATACAATTTCTAACTCCTTTCTGCTCAATAGCGAAACGACCTTAACAGCATCCGAACAAGGTGAACAGCCTTGTTTCACTTCGATCACGTACGCTATCGCTTAATTCAGCATGGCCTGAGAAGGCGTTTTCATTGTAGAAATGGGTCTACCTGGCGAGAGAAGATCGTGCCACCTCCGACAGTATCTTGTTGATTTCCGCCATAATGTTCATGGGGATGAACCTAGACCGAGCACCGCTTTTAGACGACTCCATTTTCTACTTAACCATGTTGAGGCATCGTGCTTAACTTACCCTCCCTTGTAGTACCAATGGGCTGCCCTCCCTCCCTCTGCCTGTCTATGCATTTTTTCTGTCCGGATCTGTACCTCAAAGACAAAATTGCTTGTATCTTGGACAGAGGTATGGATGCTTTGGTATCCATTTGCTTTTGGATCTGCAATATAGTCCTTGAAACGCAATAGCTTGGGTTTATAATATTGGTGGATGGCATCCAAGGTTAGGTAACAGTCATGCTCCTCACGCACAATGATGCGAAATGCGAATATGTCATGGATTTGCTCTAGCGTGAGTCCCTTTGCCTGGATCTTACGCCAAACGCTACCGATTGGTTTAATACGGTGTTCGATCTCACGGCATGATAATTGATGTTTTTCCAACACCTTACGTATTTCTTTCCTCCGTTCCTTGACCCACCCCCTCCTCAAGGCAGTTATTGCTGCCAACTCCCGGCTCAATTGTTCATAAGCATCCGGATTTAGAATCCGAAATGCCGCGTTCTCAAGCCTGCATTTAAGGCCGATTTCACATAGTCGTTCGGCCTCCATAACATCTTGCTCCCAAACCTCCCGGGCTGATATCTGCGCAGTCGGATCTACAGGGGTTTGGGATTCGAGAAAACAGCACTTTTCCATCAGATAATGGAGCCTCATTGCGCGTTGGGATATTTGATTTTCTGAAGAGTCAATCGCTTTGGAGGAAGTCGGGGTGTCATTGGATGCTGTATTATTCATTGCAATGGCTTCTTGGCGAATATGAGGATTAGGGTGCAAGTCGAGAAGTGCGAGCCGCTGGGCATCGACGAGGCGCTTCATCGTCTCTTCAAGCTTCGAACCTAGATTCTGAAAGCGGTAGGCAAGCCATTGCATCTCCCAAGCTCCTTGAGGAATTTCAAGTCCCTCCCAGTACCCCATCTCCATATGATGAATGCTTTTCATGAGATGTCTGAGAGGACGGGCAATAAGGTATTGATAAGTAATCTGGAGAGAAATGAGGATACAGAGAACCGTAACCCCAATGTCCAGTAACCAGAGAACCCACCGCTGTTTCACTTCAGCTTTAAACCTCGATCCATCCTCCCAAACCCTAAGGTTACCTCTTGCACGTGGCAGCAATGTAGAATGAACCGGTACATTCGCATGCAGGGTCCAACTGGGTGGATCACTGTTCTGCCTGGAAATAGATGAAACAATTAAACGCCCTTGCTCATCATAGAGATCGATGTGGTAATCACTGTGGCCTCGGCGGTTAAGGCCCTGCTGGAAGCTAGTAAGTTTAACATGAACTTCTTCAAGACTCTTGGCACTCTCAAGGTCTGAAGCTAAAGGGATTAACGATTCTCCTAAGAGTCTGTCACGGTCTTTCAAATCCTGACCTATTTCATGCCATTGCTGGAAAAACGTTAACACTCCTATCACAAGTGTGATGATGACCGCAGTGTTTAAACCAAGCCTCCACCCAAGAGACATGCCGTGAGATGAAGAGGTACGTGACCTCTTGACACTTTGCCCTCTCATACCATACCTGAGATGGGAGAAACCTTTCCTTCTCGAAATTATCCTTATGATTTTTTCATAGGGCTTCTTAGGTAAAGCCCTTAAAATCAGAATCCTCTTACCATTCCTTTTAGTTCTGATCTGTGGAATTAGTCTTCATGAGTAGATGGTGAAAGTCAATTGAGGCTTCCGAAATCTACACATCCATTTAGATTGTCGTTGCTTCAAGCAGTCTTTTCCTGTTTCTGTCCATATCGATTCTTTAAGATTACATGGTCAATAATCTCTCCACAAACAACGCACCTCCATGCTGCAAATGCCCCCTCCTCACCATAGAAGCGTTCATAAACCATGAAACCATTACATCGATGACATTTCATCACAGCCTCCTCATCGAAGAATTGAATTGCAGACCCTCCGGAAGCCCTATGTAAGCAGGTATCCGATTCCTTTCAGTCTTAGGAAATCAAGATCGTTCCTTTCGCGGGAACCAAGCCTTTCGCCGAGACTATTCAAAATACTCTCCAATCTCTTTATATTTGTTAGGATCGCGTAATCGGTCGATAGCCTTTGCTTCAATCTGCCGAATTCTCTCCCGACTCAGCCCGAATTGTCTTCCGATCTCCCCGAGGGTGTATTCTCCGTTGCTCTCGATTCCAAACCGAAGGCGGAGAATCTTCTCTTCCCTTGGGGAAAGGCTAGACAGCAGCTTGCGGGTATGATAGATCAGATCCTTCTCGAGCAGTAGGTCGCTTGGGGAAACGCTCTGTTCATCTGCAATCAAGTCTCCAAGGGTGCTGCTTTCTTCGCCGATGGGCATATTAAGCGAGATCGGTTCCGCTCCGAGATTGAGAATCTTCTCGACGTCCTGAAGAGGGATACCTGTGTCCTTGCACAACTCTTCCGAGCTCGGCTCCCGCCCCAGTTTCTTCATCAGAGATTTGAGGGAACTCCGAAATTTCCCTTTAATCTCGAATAGGTAATTCGGAATGCGGATAGTTCTCGACTTTTCTGCAAAGGCCCTCAGAATCGCTGCTCTAATCCACCATGAAGCATAGGTGCTGAACTTGTACCCTTTCCTATAATCAAATCTCACCAAAGCCTGCATCAGGCCGATGTTCCCTTCTTGAATCAGATCCAGAAAGGGGGTTCCCCTGTTAGCATATCGCTTTGCGATGCTGATGACCAGCCGCAGATTTGCCTGAATAAGCTCGTTCTTCGCCTCTTGAGTTTCAAGAATAGCCTGTTGATACTCTTCCAATGCCTTTTCGTAAAGGAGAGTTCTTTCTTTTGTCTCAGTAGGGCTGGGTTTTGATTTATTCAAGCTCTTCTTCGCCCGTGTTTTGAGATGGCTGGTCCTTGTCTTGAGGAGCTTTATCTGGTGCTCCCCCTGTTTAATCTTTTTTGCTAGGGCAACTTCCTGAGTGGGTGTGAGGAGTGAAACCTTTTCAAGGCCTTTCAAGTATTTCCACGTTATGTCCTCCGGATAAAAAGGAGCTTTTTCCTGCAAGAACTGTTCACGCTCTATTTCTCCCTCTTCTTCGCTTACCAGTTCTTCTCCTTCAAGTTCAAAATCCTCAACGGGTTCGTCAATTTCATCTTTATTGTAATCAGACCTGGAAAGGCGAATCTGCTCTGGTATCTCTCCGAAAAGTGACCGAGACGGAAGGGGTTCCAATGTCACAGCCTCCGTTTCGCTATCTGCAGATCTTTTCCGTTTCATCGCTACGGCCTCCAATCCTATGGTTAAAATAATGGCTTCCATCTTTGGAAAGGGTTAGTTTCAATCGGACCGCTTTATTGACACTAGCCCCAGAAGGAACAAACCAAACTCCAAGGATGACTGATCAGACTCGGTGATTATGCGCAGATCTTTCTCTGAAAGTTGTAAAAACAGAGAAAGTTATTTCAGAACCAATAGAAATTGACTTCTCCTTACCTTTTGCCATTGTCACCCAACCCTCTTCGGCTGGAATGAGATGAATTTTATTCTTTTTGCCTCGAACCACTCTCTCCGGACCGAAACGTCACTCTTCTTAATCACCTTGGGCCTCAGAAAAGACTTCTTTAGGGAAGGCCGTGGAAAAAATGCTCTGTAATAGGGGTGCAATCAAACCGCTCCACAATTCTGTGCGGGATATGTATTCCATTAATTCAAGAAGCCATCCGTCCTTACCATGAGGCCCAATTTGTTCTTTCACTACCCATCCTATGGATGGAGCATACCAAAAAGTTTCTCTCCCTGCTTGAATTTTTAAAGCCTTAAAAGTACCAGCAGGAGTTGTAACCTCTTCATAAGCCCGTACGTTTACTAATCCCTCCGGTTAATCATTTTGTCTAACCCTGTATTGATTACGAGGAGCCTTCTTCCTTTCTATCGTTGCTTTCATCCAGGTTCTTTCCATGAGATATCGCCTGAGGATGTTGAGCTTTGCACAATTCTTGATCTCTCCATCACAAATTGAATAAGTGCTATCAAATTCACAATGACCAAGCCCATGGTTCACGTATGGACTTCCAGAGTTTCGGCAAAATGCGCATCGCGTTTCAGTCTCCAACGCTATACCTCTCTAATACGAAATTGACCTGTCAACATGGTTCTCACACAATTTGGGGATGACGCTGGCCTCCTTCCTTGCATTACACTCATTGGCCGCCTTCTGCATATCGACAGACCCAATCTTTATATCTTCGGAGTAACCCGGTCCAGCGAATAAACCTCCTGTAACGATGAGGAGGAAGATCCCGATGAGATTTCCACACCTTTTCCCATACATCGCTATTTCCCCCCTGTGATATTTATTTGATGACGGTCTTCTCTCCCATCCGCTTACTCACCCAGATCTATTCTACTCAGTGGTCCTTACATTATTGGAATGGTAAATTTGAATGTCGCTCCCTTTCCGGATTGAGACTCTACCCAGATTCGCCCCCCATGGCTTACTACAATCTTTTTACAGATGGCTAAACCGATACCGTTACCCGGATATTCAGACCTGTCGTGGAGTCTCTGAAAGATATCGAAGATGCGCTCTACATCTTTGGGGTCAATGCCTATGCCATTGTCCCGGACGGAGAAGACCCACTTTGCTTCCTTCCTTTCTGCTGATACATGAACGAGGGGAGGCTCTTCGTTTCGGAATTTAATGCCATTGCCAATCAAGTTCTGGAAAAGCTGCATAATTTGTATATCATCTGCCAACACGGTGGGAAGTTGGTCATGAGTCAAAATAGCACCGCTCGTTTTAATCTCTAATTGGAGATTAGTGACAGCTTGCTCAACGATCTCATTGCAGTCGGTCAGCTTGAATTCCTTCGCTTTTCTCCCTACTCTTGAATAAGCCAAAAGGGCATTGATAAGGGCTTCCATCCTGGTAATCCCATCTAAAGTGCGTCCGATGAATCTCTCGGCTTCGCCATCAAGCTTGTCTTTGCAGAGACGTCGCAGACAATTGATGTTGCCTCCCGCTACAATTAAAGGCCCCTTGAGGTCATGGGCAGCCACATATGCGAATTGCTCTAATTCCGAGTTGGAGCGGACCAGTTCCTGTGCCTTCCGCTCTAACTCATCCTGCGTTCTTTTGAGACTAACAACCGCGTTTTGGAGGTCGGCATTTAGTTTTATTGTCTTTTTATATTTGGTTTTTAACGCTGACAAAATA
This sequence comes from Thermodesulfobacteriota bacterium, assembly GCA_050014415.1. Classification (GTDB taxonomy): domain Bacteria; phylum Desulfobacterota; class BSN033; order BSN033; family UBA1163; genus JBEKDJ01. Next base: position 5,692 of record JBEKDJ010000218.1, read on the forward strand.
AAAACAATGATGAGAAAGAAACCCAATTGCACGGCATTATTCCAATAAACGATAATCGGATGTGAATAAGCGTGTCCTGCCAGAAGATCAGTTCCCAATTGGACGGCAGAACTGACGATAGATAAAAAAACTCCCCCCCTTCTATTCATAAACCAGGCTACAAGAGAAATCGGTAGCAAATAGAAGATAGAGATACTCAGTTCCGCACCTGTTGTGTAATCGATAACTCCAATGAAGAGCAGAAGTATCAGCCCCGAAGTTATCAAAAAGGGTTTGGACTGCCACCTAACACATTGGTTTACACCTGGAAATAAGTTCTTCTTCATTTACAAGTTCACCCTCTGTGGATAAGCAAGGGTTGCCCACCAAAACTTCCTTTAAACTCCACCACGTGCAGGCATGAGATTCCGCAATTCTGCCATTCGCATGAACCATCCGAACCACCACCTGAGTACTCCATTCCAATCCTTCATAACCCACATTGTGGAAACCATTGCCAATGATATAAACAGAAACCAGATGAAAATGATGATGGAACGATCAATCCAGTTTGTAGTTTTCTTTCGATTCATGGCTATTTTCCGACAATCAGTCAAGACCCCGGACGGGATCATCTTTCTGAATGCCAATACAACGCCCAGTGGAACCAAGACAAGATGATCCAGATACCCTATAATAGGAATGGAACTTAGGAACTTGTCTATGGGACTGAAGGCATATCCCAGGACGCAAACAATGAGAATCTTGGCATACCAAGGAACTCGGGGATGCCTGTGGTAAATGGCGTAGGTCTCCATTTTGAGCTGGTCTGCTCGTCGTTTCCAGGGATTATGAAGTTTCGTTCTCATTAATGGCCTCCTCTGTAAAAATCAGAATTGGCATTGCACATAACCCGAGAGATTCTTTGGAGTGAAGCGTCCGAGATAAAGGCTAAGAAAGAAATGAACCCATCGCGTTTTCTCAACAACGAAGAACGAAGTTTCTTTGACGGAGGGAAAGTGCACGGGAAAACAAACGGGAAGACTGTTCGAAGAGATTAATGCCAGGAAGGAATATAGTGAAAAAGGCGGCTGGACCGAATACCTTCAATTCGTTCTCATTACCAAGAAGCTCATCTTTTTTATCGGGATTCTCAATACTCAGGTCAAAAGAAACGAATTTAGTTTTTGAGAAGTTGGTACAACGGTGAGAAGCCGGAAGTGCCAGAAGAAAGAGAGAAATTGCTGTAACCAGAAGAATTTGTATACTTTTGGATCTTCTCTTCATCTTTGAAATCCATGCTTGTTATGATTCATTGATCAGGTCAGATTGACATATTGTGCATAAACACATATGGCACCCAAAAGCATCACAACTACCAGCCCTGATGCAATCATTGCCTTTTTCGTCGACCTTACTTCCTCTTATCTGTTTCATTTGATGGCAATTCCTGTGCCAATCCATTTTCAAAAGAATTCAAGAACCTGATCTTCCCGAAATATTCAAAGCTTTCAGACCTTTGACAGTCATACAAAGTTGGCGCTTGCAAAGAACGAGGCCTTAAGGCTCAGTTTCAAACCGGAATGCTTTGTCGATCTTTCCAAAGCAGTAAATTGTTTTCTTGTTTGATTTCGACTAATAATAAATTTCGACAAGTTTGATGATCAATTCGACAGAAATTTCCAGGCGGATGACCTCTTCAGCCCCAGGTTCGGATTTTAGTACGTCACTAAATAAGAAGGGTAATCTTCATGCCTTAGAATCCCCTTTCCTTTAACCTTCTTTCTTTTTCCTTTTGTTTTTCATAGTCTCTTCTCTCGTCCCTAATCTTTGTGGAATTGATGCTGAGAGTCCCCTTATGGCGATCCTTGGAATATGACAACCACATATCCGTGTTTTTGCCCCACCAAGCATATAATGCCCCAGTATGTTCTGCCGTAGATCCTTCTCTTCCCGCCCTTTTACCCATCTTTCTTACACTTCCCTCAAACTCATGAGCTTTTCCAAATTGTTCAAATAACTCTTTTTTCAGAGCTTCAAAGTTCTCCTCACCCTTATAGTCAATCCATACACTCTCGAAGTCGCCCATCCAAAATGAATAAAACATGTTTTCGAGCTTTGCCTCACCTATTGCTAAGGTATCCCCTTTTCTTGTATACCAGATCAAGTCATTATTAGAAGATTTGTCTTGTTCAACTTTCTCCATGTCTTTCAACGTAGATATCTCGGTTCCCCACTTGATGTCCCTGAAGCCGTCTAGGTCCGGGCGAGGC
>JBEKDJ010000219.1:0-7940 GCA_050014415.1 Thermodesulfobacteriota bacterium
GACAACGATGGAGGCTACAGTGGTGTTTTAGGGGAGTCTACTTTGGAAGTCTTGACCGATCTCGCTGCGTACGAACGACTCGAGGAGGAAGCAAGCACCGCACGGAATTATCAAAGGGCATCTGCCCTTAAACGTCAGGCAAATAACATTCGTCGCCGGGACATTCTGGGTTTTTTGGCCTCGCGGAATGTGCTGCCGAAATATGGATTTCCCGTCGATGTCGTGGAGTTGCGCCTGAAGCCATCCAGTGATGTAGCTCAGGAGTTGGAGCTCCAACGTGACCTAAAGATCGCGATATCGGAGTATGCACCAGGAGGAGAGGTGGTAGCGGGACACCAAGTCTGGACAAGTACTGGCATACGCCGCCTCCCTGGTCGTGATCCTTTGGAATTTGCGTACTCAGTCTGTCCACAATGCGGACGATTCCATAAGAGCATTCGTCACGGAGACTTACCAGCTACGTGTCAAGCTTGCGGTGGAGCAATGAGAGGACGAGGATTACGGTCCGGTCTTTTGGTGAAGCCTGAGTTCGGCTTTTTTAGCAACAAGGACCCGGAGAGGGTCAGTCGTAGTCGCCCGCAGCGGCTATATTCCTCCCGAGTCTTCTTTTCAGAACATACAGGTATGTCCGACATGGACTTTCGCTCTTTCCCTGAGGATAGCCTCGGTGACCGGCAGCCCTTCCTGACGTATCGTTTCTCTCGGCAAGGGGAACTTGTTGTGGTGAATAGCGGTATTGCTAATAGAGGTTTTCTCATTTGCCAGTCATGTGGGTACGCCGAACCCACCCCTCTTAGACCAAGGAATAGAACTCGAGATCATCAAAACGCATTCGACAAACCATGCAATGGTATCCTTGAGTCACGGCACCTGGGGCATGAGTTCTTATCCGATGTCCTCGAACTGCGTTTCATCGCCGATCATCGTCACGATCCGGAAAGGTCGTTGTGGTGGTCTCTTCTTTACGCTCTCCTTCAGGGATCTAGCGAGGTCCTTGGCATTGAGCGCGACGACATTGACGGATGCCTTTATCCTTACGGCGAACGATATCTTCCCCCAGCGATTGTACTCTTTGACAGTATTCCTGGAGGAGCAGGTTATGTGCGGCGCATAGGTGACAACCTTAATGCTGTTTTGAAAGAAACGTACCACCTCACTGCCCACTGTCAGTCATGCGATGAAAACACTGCCTGCTATGCTTGCCTGAAAACGTACGACAACCAGTTCTGTCACCACCTTCTGAGGAGGGGAGAAGTAGCCAAGTTTCTATACGAATCAGGAATCGCTTTCTTGTAGAGACCTCGGGGCAGGCATTGGTAAAAAGGTAAAATAAAGCCTTGGTAGTTAAATTATCTGAGAAATAGACCTCGTATAAAACGGTATCATCCATAAAAAAGTTGGATGCACGGTGTCTGATCTACAGTATTGACAAGTTAGCTTTTCTTAAAGGTCGGAAATGAAAGCGGCACAAGATTTATCAGCAAGGTATTTGAAGTCAAACTTCTATGAGCAACTTGTTGAACATGCTTTTATTTCTGAGTTACTCCAAGAAGCTTGGTTTCGATATGGTAAGACTGTTGAAGTGTTAAGGTCTGAGATCGATAGTTCTGGATACGATCTTCTTCTTGAATAAGGAAAACGAACGCCAGATGTCTTTGTGAGGCACTATCTGAGCTGGGAGGACTCTCTTATTTCTAAAGGGGATAACTTTATGAAAGATATAGAACACATTCAAGAGAATATCGCCGATTACGTAGGCAGCTATGTAGAACATGTCTTGAAAGATTTGACTTTTTACCAAAAAGATGAGGGTTATAAATTTCAGGCCGTTGCTACTTTTCAGAAAGAATTTAATTTTAAAAGCAAAAATTGGCCTTCAATGATCGAACGGGCATTAAAAGACGCCGGGAACTTAGTGCAGTCAGGCCAATATTTTCCAAAGGGAATGCTTCTGCATTATATTGAAACAGATGAAGAATTTGTTCAGAAAGAATTTCAAAAACTTCTTGAGGGAAAAGAAAATATAATGCGGAGAATTGATGATTTTATTTACAATTTCGAAAAGAAATTTCCTCCAATCGGCAGGTATAAACAGTCATATCTTGATTATCGCTTTCTTAGCTTTTTCTTGGCCTCTTATAAACCTGACAAATATTTTTATGTTAAAAGCAGTGATTATAAAAAATTCGCCAAGCAGATAAGATATGATTTAGATACATCCGGCAAAGGACCAGGAGAGAAATATCGTGAGTTTGCAGACTTAGCGGAGATAACAAGGGAAGTTTTAAAGGTCAATGAAGAGTTTAAAGAAGTCCATCAAAAAATTGTGTCCAATTTTGGTTTTAAAGACCGGGAGCTAAGCTGGGGTACGTATGATTTCATTTTTAATGTTTCTCGGGAAAGGCGGAGAGAAGAATTAGCAATAGGGGAAAAGGGCGAGAAGAGGCTTTCCGAAGTGTGTACGAATAGGAGGGATAAAATGAATGATCGAGCATTAGAAACAGATGAGCTCGAATTCGAAGAACCGCTTGAAGAGGAAATAGAAAAGATTGAAGTAACACCAAAAGAAAGAAAGATTTTCACGGATAAAGGAGACCCGGAAATCGACTCCCTTCATAAGAAGTGGACTAAAGGTAAGCTGGTGCTTCAGCCAGACTTCCAGCGGCATTTCGTCTGGGATGCAAAGAAGTCCAGCAGATTAATCGAGTCTGCGCTCTTGGACATACCTTTGCCGATAGTATACCTATCCGAGGGGGATGATGGCAAGGAATACGTGATCGATGGCCAGCAGCGCCTGACAGCATTTTTTTCATTTATCAATGGAAAGTTTCTAGATGACGATAAAGATTTCAAGCTGACTGGGCTAAGAGTCTTCGCCAACCTTAACGGGGAAATCTTTAAAGGGATAGATGAAGACCTACAAGACAGAATTCTTTCCTGTAAGATTAGGACTATTACCTTCAAGAAAGAGTCTGATAAAAATCTGAGATTTGAGATATTTGAAAGGCTTAATACTGGAGCAGTCTCTCTGAACGACCCGGAACTAAGAAACTGCATATACAGGGGCCCATACAACAAGTTGTTAAACGAGCTTTCCAAAGACAAGGACTTCATGTACCTGCTAGGATTGAAAACTTTCGATAAAAGGATGAGAGATGTCGAACTGGTTCTGCGTTTTGCAGGATTCCATCACACTACGTATCTTAAATACAAACCCCCGATGAGGACATTCTTGAACAACGACATGGAAAAGTACCAGAACATCTCAGAAAACGATGCCGCTGAGTTGAGAAGCGCCTTCAAGAACACCATAACAATAATCAGGTCATTTTTAGTGGATAAAGATGGCAATCACGCCTTTAAAAGGTTCTACCGAGGGAATGAAAAAGACCGGAACGGCTACTGGGAATCTAAAAAGTTTAACGCCTCTCTTTATGACATCTTGATGTGGTCATTCGCGCAAGAAGACAAAAACAAAGTTTACCAAAACCTGGATGCTATAAGAGAAGCACTCATACATCTTATGACTGACGACAAAGAATTCATAGACTCGATAGAACTATCAACCAGCTCCATTCAAGCAGTAACAAAACGGTTTGATAAATGGAGACTAGCACTTCAAGACATTATCGGTATTAAGCAAAAAGAACCACGGTGTTTTTCTTTAAAGATAAAAGAGGAACTATACAACAACGATCCCACATGCACCATCTGCGGCCAGAAAATCCATAAAATTGACGACTCAGCAGTAGACCATATAGAGCAATACTGGACTGGAGGTAAAACAATACCTGAAAACGCCCGACTGACACATAGATACTGCAACTGGGCAAGGTCAAGAAAAGAATAGTCAAAAAAGGGGGGCACCCATTAAAGGGCACCTCTCAAGAAATGGTCTCTGCGGTGAGGCTTGACTTTTGACATTCCAAAAAGATGGGGTCATCCATAAAAAGTTGGTCCAATCAAATGCGAAATGGCGACCCGGATTGTGGAATAAGAAAAATTTAGAGAATTAGCAATACCAAATTTAGATGATATTGTTTGGGGAGAAATATCTCTTAGGGGCCTGGTTGCTTAACTCAAAGCTTTGAATGGAAATCAGGCTTAATATAGAAATTATTGAAAACGAAGAGGTTCATTGCCAAAATTTTCAAATCAGGGGGAGTAAAATGAGCATGATTAAACGAGAGTGGTTGCTACATGGATGTATGAAATTGGATGAATTTGAAGAGAAAGGCAGGGTTTCCCTCAGAATTAGAGACATCCTTGCGAACGATTATGGGGAAAAATTTGCTGTGCGCTCGTGGCCTCAACAAAACTATCGAGATACTTTGTGGTGGTATGAGAAGGCAAAACTTCCTAGTACGGTTGCCTCTTATTTCCTTAAAATTGATGGTAAAAGAGGGCCTAACCTCTATGTAGGTGCATCTGTTGAAAAAGGTATAGAGGACCATAAATTGGCTCAGAAGAAAGCTAAAGCAAGAAGTGAGCGCCTCGAAAGGTGGGAACTTCAAAAAAGTTGGGATTGGCACAGATTTCTATCTTCCATAAACCAGGCCTGGCCTCTTATTTTTGACTGTGCCAAATCTTTGAACAGCGAGCTCTATTTTTGGATTGAGTTTGACGGGGGACGGACCGACAGCCAATATTATGTCATTCATGATGGGAATGTTTACTGGAGAGGGGGATTTAAACCTATCAGGCAAGAAAAAATATATAAATTTCTGACTAAGCCCTATCCAAAATCATGGGGCGACGTATATTTAGCAAGAGCTTTTAATCTCACCGAATGCAGCCCGCAATTGGAAGAAACGAAAATCTTAGATGTCTTTACAGCTATGCGGCCAATACGTGACCTTTGGAGAGGCTTGTCACCGAAAAGCTATAAGTAATCGTTACCATTTTTGATATTCTGATTAGGGAAAACTCCTGGGGTCATCCATAAAAAAGTTGGCCATGCTCAATCTAATCAATTAACTGGGGATTCCTTTGAAACGAATTTTGGTGATAATCGCAGTACTCCGTAGCTACGAAGGGGAATCTCAGAATGCATAAAGAATTCAAAAGAACCATTCCTGGTTCGCTCAAATTGTTGAAGCGGGTTTTATCTGAGTGGCAGAAACTAATGACTCCTGATTTCTGGGATTACAAGAATGATGCTCCTTGGTGGTATAACGAGCGAGCTCTGTTAAGTCTTTTTGCTGGAGCGGTGTGGAAATGCAAGGGGTGGGCCTTTGAAGAATTCACGACCGATAAGTGGAGAATCACAAAGCGAGGGAATCTTAAGGCGGGTAAAGGGCGAGGCGACATTATGTTCGGCATTGGCAAGTCTAATTTTGTTGCCGAAGCGAAGCAGTGCTGGCCGATCATAGGTCGAAAATCTGGCAATGCCTTGAGGATTGTAGCGAAAGCTATGGAGAATGCGCAATCCGAGGCATTGAGGTTACCTCCTTATGGGGAGTGTTTGGGGATAGTATTTGTAACACCGCGTTTGCACGAGACTAACATTCCATATGCGGACGAAATTCTTCAGACCTTTACAAAGGACCTTAGAAAAATAAGGAATACCACATTAGCTTGGTCCTTCCCGGCCGAAAAGCGTACTCTAAACGGGAAAGATGGTTTTAGGTATCCGGGTATAGTCCTACTAATCAAACGGTCTGTAGGGTAAGGTTTATGCTTTAAATAGAGGGAGATGATGTTATGGGAAAGAGAGATGATGATGAGCGGTCAGAAATAATAGACTTTGAGGGAGTTCGACACGCACCTGAGAACGAAGCAGGGGTCATCATGTTATTTGCAAAGCTGCATAGGCGTCTGGGTTTTCCAGTCCTTGAACGGATTCAAGATCGCTTCCCGGACTGCTGGGTAGTCCAAAAGACTCCGAGTGGAACTCGCAAGACGTGGATCGAATTTGAGTATGAATCTGCAAATTTCAAACCACACCTGCGACAACTTCACAAGATTAGACCTAGAAAAGGATTTGTCGTTTGCTGGTATCATAACTGGGCAGAGTGCGAGAAGTATGCAGACGTACGAGAACTTCGGCAGTATATTGGTTTTGGTGGTCGCGTCTGGATTCAATCAACGCGGCCGAAATTTCAGGGAGGTCTTGACGATGCCCCCCGTCGAAGGAAGGATTTTTGGTCGTGGACAGTAGCGGGCCGATCAAGACCTGGTGATATTCTTCTAATGTGGCGGGCAGGGACTAAAGCGGAGGCTAGAAAGTGGGGCGTGGATCAGAATCTATTGCACTCAATAGCAAATATCTACGAGATTACCTCTGTCCCCAAAAAAGATAAAAGATGGAAGTGGGGAGCAAATGTTCGACAAATAGCTCTACTTCAAAACCCGCTCCGGCTGGGGGCCCTAAAGAGCGATCCAACTATCAAGAATACTCCTTGGATTAGAGCGAAAATGCAAGGGAGATGGGACGTTACTGCTAATTGGTGGAGACTTCGAGAAATGATAGTGCGCCTCAATCCGTATCTTAAGAAGGATAACCGATTCCTTGAAATAGATTCACGCATCATGTAGGTTGCTTTGGGGCTAGGCTTGAGAAATTGAAAATATGAAAGACGAAAGACATGGCCTACTATTTCATCAACACAGACGCTAAATCGCTTGGCGGCGAGAGTCCCCATGACAAGTGGATAAACTATGAGTATGCGTTCACTGGAGGCACTATTGCTTATGGAAAACAGCTGGGGAGATTTTTACCGGGAGACATATGCCTAATGTATGCAAGTCGTATAGGCGTCGTTGCTGTTGGGAAAGTATTGTCCACGTGGGATGGCATTACATACCAGAACCCTTTGGTATACACCGGGCCGCACAAGGCTGAAGAATATAGGATATGTGTAGATTGGTTTCGAGACCTTCGTGATAAACCTATCAAGTGCGATAGACTGCGATTGGTTCTTGGTTGGAACCCGTCTCGGGCTGTTCAAAGGATAAAAAAAGATGAGGCTAAAATCGACAAACTTATCAAGGCCATATGCGGAAATAGCTATGCCACAGAGGGCGGTTTCATCCATAAAAACGAAAGCGCATAGGTTAATGCATTAGGTGGGTGGCGATGGCTACGATGATGCCCTGTGATATCGGGGAGTTTGAAACAGAGGGGGAAAAGACCTTCTACAAGTTCCTCGAAGGGGTGGCCAAGCCGGATGCCCACTACCTCTGCTGGTACCTTCCTGAAGTCAATGGTAAGGAACCAGATTTTTTATTGTATTCCGATGAGGTGGGCCTCATCATCTTTGAGGTGAAGGACTGGGCCTTGGACCAAATTGTGGAAGCTAACCCCCATCCCTTTTTTCTCAGGATTAACGGAAGAAAACAACCTCGAAAAAACCCTTTTCAGCAGGCACATGACTATCTCGTATCGATTAAAGACAAGATCCAAAAGGAAATCAAAACATTAAAAATGAATATGGGGCGAAAAAGCTCCTCCAAGAAAGGATGTAAGACGGGTGCTAATCGAATCGAAGGCGATTGGAAGTGATGAACTTGATATTTACCAGGCCTCTAAGTATCGGGTAACCACGATTATTCCCTTTAAAGAAAATCCTGTAATGAATGTCTACCTTTTTACTAAGGAAGAGCTTAATAATTTTTTAGAGGGATATGACCAATATGCGGAATTCCTTGTTTCAGTCGAGCAAGCAGAAGCCATAGCTTAAAGATAGTGAGGGTGGCGGATAGGGAGATGAAGAGAAAAAGAATCTTTTGATTCAGAATCATATATCACTGGAGGTTACAAATGAAAGGTAAGGTTAAGTGGTTCAATGAGAAGAAGGGATATGGATTCATAACAACGGAAGACGGAAAGGACGTATTCGTTCACTTTTCTGCCATTCAGAGTGAAGGATTTAAATCCCTCAACGAAGGGGACGAAATTGAATGTGAAGTCACTCAAGGTCCTAAAGGTCCTCAAGCTG
>JBEKDJ010000220.1:0-7935 GCA_050014415.1 Thermodesulfobacteriota bacterium
CCATTTAAAGAAGGAGGTAATCATATGAAACCAAAGAAGGTATGGTTATGCGGTTTTATGGTTGCATTCGTTATGGTGTGCTTCGCTGTCGGCACAACTCATGCACAAGATTTATCGGGTTGGGTGGGAAAATGGTTCAAGCTTACTGGTAAAGTCAAAGAGTGGAATACCCAAGACACTGAGGGAGATTATTTTATTCAAACTCAAGGTAATACGGTTTCTGTCTTTCTGAAAATTACGTCCTGGGATACAACAGACCCCTCTGATCCATTGTTAAGGTGTTCTGGGTACGATCAGGGAGGGGGAGAATTCAATCAATATATTGTTGATCTTCATTACTTGGGTGGCACGGATCTGGATTTTCTATGCTTGGGTATTATTGTGGATAGTGAACACCACGAACAATTTACCGCTCGGATAACAGGAAAAGAGTCAGGTGAAATTTTGAAAAGCGCTACATTTAAAACGATGGGAGGTACCAGTTGGAAGAAGAGCCAATTCGACCCCCGTAGTGGTAAGGAGGGTGGGCTCACCCTTACTGGTAGTCTGATACCTGAATCAAAGCTACCATCTTGGGTACCAAAATAGACACTTTATTACCGCGCTCCCCCATCAAGAAAAGCCTGTGGAGAAAGACGCTAACGGGTCTAGCCTTTTTGTTGAGGAGATATCAAGCTTTGGATCCGCGAGGGGTGAAGAAGAGGGGTAGTTACCAGTCTGATTTGACTCCGATCTTTTCTCTCACCTCATCCATCACATCCACAGCAATAGCCTTACATCGGGTCGCACCGGACTTTAACACATCAACGATGTACCCGGGTTTCTCATCGATCTCCTTAACCCGCTTTTGAATGGGACCGATCTCCTCGATCATATTCTTAAAAAGGACCTCCTTGCATTCAATGCACCCAATCCCCGCGGTCCGACAATTGTGCTCAACAAATGAAATCTGATCTGGTTTGGAGAACGCCTGGTGCATGGTAAAAATATTGCAGTGCTCGGGATGTCCTGGATCACTTCGGCGCTGCCTATGTTCACAAGTTGCTGCTGTTCTCAACTTCTCCCAGATGACCTCTGGAGGCTCTAAGAGTCCGATGGAATTGTTCATCGATTTGGACATCTTTGCTTGCCCATCTGTTCCAAGGATCCGTGGAGCAGTGGAAAGAAGCACCTTAGGCTCTGGGAAAGTATCACCGAAACGGGCATTGAATTTTCTGGCAATCTCTCTTGAAAACTCCACATGTTGTACCTGGTCTTCTCCTACTGGCACATGGCCTGCCTTATAGATCAGAATATCCGCCGCCTGAAGCACTGGATAGTCCAATAAGCCTATATTGATATTGAGACGATGTTGTTTTGCCTTCTCTTTAAACTGAGTCATCCTTTCCAATTCACCCATCGGCGTGATGCAGTTAAAAATCCATGCCAGTTCTGTATGTTCAGGGACATGGGACTGGACGAAGAGCTTGCATCGCTCGGGAGTTAATCCGCAAGCAACAAGGGTGGTCGCTGTCTCTAAGACCCTCTTCTGCATCAATTCCACTTCGTATTCAATGGTGATGGCATGATAATCCACTACAGAATAGATGCATTCATAGTGATCGACTAATTGAGCCCAATGGCGGATAGCACCGACATAGTTGCCGATGTGAATTTCACCCGAGGGCTGAATCCCGCTGAATATCCGATCCATCAACGACTTCCTCCATCCGAAAGAGATTGAAATCTGAACGTACCGTCGCCCGCAAAACCATTCCCTAGAAACCTAGAGAAAAGCATGACTGCCAGGAATAAAAAAAGCTACGGGTTGATATTGCCCATGGCTCCCTGTCCATCCATTTCCTAAGATCGTAGGTATTGAGGCCCTGTGCAATATCGAGTTCTGTTTCTTCTGCACCCACTCCAGACGAATTCCATTCACTTTCCCGCCAACAGTACATACAATCAGAGTCTGGAATAATTTATCTCAATCCACTTTGAAAATCAATATTTTATTACATTTCTTTCATGAACTCGCAGAGCATCTGGGCGGCCTTTTCGACAATGCCCAAACACTTTTTCCTGCCACCTGAATCTAGCCACTGTTGCCGCTCCTCCGGAATATCCAGATGATAACCAAGTAAACCGTAACACTCCGTGCTCCCGAGTTCCTTCTCGAACTGGCCCCAGAACTGTCGGCACTTCTCACCAACCTTGGAAACCCTTTCTCGATCCTTAGGATCGGTTCTTCCCATTTTCATGCCGATAGCCATCACGGATCCGGTGAACGCTCCACAGAGCGATCCTTTCCCTCCCACCCCTCCGCCAAAACCGGTTGCCAATTTTGGAAGCAGGGAGTCTTGAATCCCGAGATACTCCTTGAAACTCAAGGAGATCGACTCCGCTCAGTTGAACCCCTGTTCGAAATAATCCTTAGCTTTCTTTGCGATTAATTCTGCGTCATTCTTCTTTCCCATCAGGCTCCTCCTTTATTTCTCATCCAATTTCCTCGCCGGAAATCGAATGCCACTTACTTTGCCCTCTGTTTCAATTTCTTCATCAACCTTTTCCCTTTTGCTGGAATGAATCATTTCATATTTACCACTTCAAGGTCAAAAAAGCCATATCTTCTATGGTGCAAGGCACAGTTCTTATGTATTGCATTGAACCAGCGATGGAGTATGACTCCAAACCGTTGCAAACCACATTTGCCTGATGTTATATAACAAGCGACTGACTGGACAAACCTCACGCTGAACATCTCTGCCTGCAATAAGGTTAGAAACAGGAGTGAAGCGCTGTGGGATAGGCCCCGATAGGCCCCATCGGCCTAAGATAGGAATATCCTCTTATCCTGGCCATCCAGCGCCATTAGATGAGGTGAAGATACGAAAAATGGGATGGGATCGATGTTAATCTCATCAAACGGAAAACTCCGGGTTTCCGTGAGTAATGTTTCTATTTAGGAAAAGAAAGGCTTAAGAGGGAGATTCAAAGATGAGAAAGATTGTATTCGTTCTACTCAGTTTTTCATTGTTGGCATTTTACCCAGGTGTGGTCTTATCTGATTGCACGGACCTCGGGCGGTTTACCAGTTGGACCGTCCAGGGTGAAAGTACCATTATTTTTTATAGCGAGAATTTGCCCATCGCCCAGGTCGTTTTACAAGACTGCACTGTTAACACATCATCAAATATTCGCCTCGTAAGAAGTTATGTATGTGACAGCGACAGTATCCTTATCAATGGGCAAGAGTGCAGCATGATGACACTCACTTCAGCCTCATCAGGATCTCTTTAGGGATGGTTTCAGATTCCAACCCCCTTCTGCAAGAAGGGGAATGAATTGGGTCATCGATCTCAAGCACGACACCCATTCTTTCGAAGGCCCCAATAGCAGCATTCCTGACCCGGTCTAACGATTCGCTGTCCCAGTTAATCTGAATGCCTGCTCCTATTTCTGTGAGGAAAAAAAGAATTTCACTATCGAAGTCGTTTGACTTAATGATAATTTTCCTGTTCATCTTCCTCTTACCTCCCTATCAAACTCATCATGGATATCCTCAGGACAGAAGGCGCCCGGCCGAGCGATACTTGTCGTTCGCTCGATCGGGCGCTCGCCAGATTACTTCGGGGTGACGGCGGCAAACAGGTTGTTCTGCCCTCTCTGGATGAGAAGAAGGACATTCTCCTGTCCCTTGGCCTTCTCAACCTTCTGAACAAAATCCTCCACATTCTTGACCGATTTCCGGTTGACCTCCTGAATCACATCTCCCGTCTGAATCCCTGCATCAGCTGCAGGACTCCCCGGTTCAACGCGAGTAACCACCACTCCCGTCTCTCTCTTCAGGCCGAGTCCTTTCGCGATCTCAGGCGTAAGATTCTGCACTGCAATCCCGAGGGATTTGTGCGGTGGAGAGGCCTTTGAAACTTCAACGCCTTTCTCCTCCATCTCGCCCAGTTTCACCTGGCGATCCATGACTTTCCCATCCCTCAACACCTTCACCGTTACGGCTTTCCCCACTGTAGTCGATGCAACGATCCGGGGAAGATCCTTTGAATCGGCGACTTCTTTACCATCAAACTCCACGATGACATCTCCCTGCTCGATTCCTGCCTTTTCAGCCGGGCTGCCCGCGAACACCTGTGAAACAAGAGCTCCCTTCTTTTCCTTCAAGCCAAACGACTTTGCCAGCTCCGGAGTCACCTCCTGAATGCTTACGCCCAGCCATCCTCGGGTGACATGTCCCTTCTCCTGGAGTTGGGGAGCAATCTCTTTGGCCATGTTAATCGGAATCGCAAATCCAATCCCCTGACCTGAGGCGATGATGGCCGTGTTAATGCCTACCACCTCTCCTTTCATGTTGATCAGCGGTCCACCACTGTTTCCTGGGTTGATCGAGGCATCGGTCTGGATGAAATTGTCATACGGTCCGGATCCAATCACCCTCTCTTTCGCACTGACAATGCCTGCGGTCACAGTCTGTTCCAATCCGAATGGACTCCCGACTGCTACCACCCAATTGCCAACCTTGAGTTCATCGGAATTGCCAAGGTTCAGAGGTTGTAGGTCTGAAGAGGCCTTAATCTTGATGAGAGCGAGATCTGTCTTGGGATCCCCCCCTACAACGGTACCGTCGTACTCTTTGCCATTTGCGAGTTTCACTTTGATCTGGTCTGCACCTTGGACAACATGGTTATTCGTTAAGATATATCCTTCACGGCTCATGACAAACCCGGACCCTATCCCCCGCTGTTCAAACCCTCTCGGCGGATTACCCTCGGAAAAGGGCGCGAAAAAATCCCCGAAGGGGTTCTTCTCCCCAAATGGATTTCCAGGAAAATTGCCGAATCCAAAGTCCACGTTCTTTACTTTCTTGACCACCTGGATATTGACAACCCCTGGACGCACTTTCTCGGCAAGGTCACTGAAGTTTGCCGGAACCATCGGGGTCTCGGATAAAGGTGAGACCGCTGCGGTCTGTGGATCATGAGGCTTGAGAGCCGCTGACATTCCATACCCGAATCCAAGTATGGATCCCACGAGAAGTAGAGCAATAAGAATGGTTTTGAACTGTCTTTTCTTTTCCATGGTTCTTCCTCCTTTTTTGGTTTCTCGATCCTGACATGGTTAAGTCCGAAAACTTAATTCTCCCATCTGAGAATAGGTTGAGCTTTGCTTCAGACCTTAACCACAAGCTTATCCTTGTGTTGTTCGATTCTTGACCGGACCCGGCCTTTGCTTTTGACCAAATGATAAATCCTGAAGTTTACGGGAAGATGACCAGAAGATTACAAATTGGTAATGTTGGGAGGTGCCTTACGGACCCTAATAGTTGGCTGACCCTAACCAGTAGCACTTTGATGTTTCTTAGGATTCTGAAGGAAGGGACTTCTCCAGTGTGACAACAAATGTACTCCCCTGATTCGGGCTGCTCGTCGCCGTGATGTCTCCGCCATGAGCCCGTGCAATGGCCCTGGCCAGGCTAAGTCCCAGTCCAATGCCAGTCTGGGATCGGCTCTGATCACATCGGTAAAATCGCTCAAAAATGTGTGGGAGATCTCCGGGAGAAATGCCGATTCCCGTATCTTTGACAGAGACAATGATCTGGTGATTTTTCTCCGAAACGGAAACGGTTACACCACCCCCTAATTGGGTATATTTGATGGCATTGTCCAGAAGATTGGAGAGCATCCTCTGAATCATCCGGGTATCTCCGACAAGAGACATTCCATCTGGTACATGACAGCTCAGGGTTACCCTGCTGTCCTCAGCAGTGGGCTCAAATAACTCGCACGCTTCCCGGATGACTCCCGTGAGATCGATCTCTTCTCTGGCAAGATTATCCACGCCAGCCTCGGTCTTCGAGATCATCAGCATCGTATTGATCATGTCAAGAAGGCGGTCACACTCCTCAATCGTGCTGGCTGCCATGGCCTCATATTCATTCAAGGACTTGCCGGTGGTGAGGGTTATTTCTGCAATGCCCCGGATCCGGGTAATGGGACTCCTAAGGTCATGCGCGATATTGTCGCTCATCTCCTTGATCTCTGTGAGCAGGGTCTGAATGCGGTCGAGCATTTGATTGAAGGTGGTTGCGAGCTGATCGATTTCATCACCCCTGGCTTTGACGGGAACCCGCTCCTCAAGTGTCCCTCCGGATATCTTCTGGGCCGTCCGTGTGACTGCTTCGACGCCGGAGACCGCCCGCCGTGCCATGAACCAACCGACCCCTGCAGCCACAAAGATCAGAAAGGTCATGGTCGTGATAAAGATCCCCTTGAAGGCATCAAGAAATCGAGAATAGCTCTCCATCGCCTCCCCTACCTGCAGAATAATCCTGGGGCTGAGGAAGGCGTAGAGAATGCGCACTTCCTCCTGACGGCCTCGAATAGCGATGGTTTGAAACACAGGACTGCCGCTGCGAAGCAATCCCTTTATGGCGGTTTCATTAACATCGATATCTTTCCAGTAGGCTATGTTGGACGAGGAAAAGGCCTGACCGTCCAGGGAGAGAAGGCGAAAGAATACCTTTTTAACCCCTGCTGCTTGGGCCTCAATCACGGCAGCATCTTTGACTGCCCCGATCCCTTCTTCACCAAGGAGGGTGGAAAACCGCCTGACCTGGCCCAAGAGTTCCTGATCGGTCCGATCCCGGATGAGCGATGTAATGAGTGTATAGAAAAGGAGGAAAGCAACGCAGGATGAAACGGTGAAGATTCCTGCATACCAAAGGGTCAGCCGAAAGGCAAGAGTGTTTCTCAGGTTAATCCGTTTCCTTGAGGACATATCCCACTCCACGGACAGTATGGATCAACTTCTTGTCGAAGTCCCGGTCGATCTTTTCTCTCAGCCTGCAGATTCTGGCCTCGACGACATTGGTTTGGGGATCAAAATTGTAGCTCCACACATGTTCCATGATCATCGTTTTTGAGACGACCCGTCCTGCGCTTCGCATGAGATACTCCAACAGAGAAAATTCGATCGGCTGAAGCTCAATCCTCTTCCCTCCTCTCGTCACTTCTCTCGTGAGGAGATTCACGGATAAATCCCCTATGGCCAGGCGTGTTGGCTCAGAGAGCCCACTTGCCCTCCGAATGAGCGCCTGAACTCGAGCAAGAAGCTCAGAGAAAGCAAAGGGCTTGGTGATATAATCATCGCTCCCTCTCTGAAGCCCTTTGACCCTGTCGTCAACAGACCCCTTCGCACTCAGGATGATAACCGGCGTGCGGAGCTTTTCCTTCCGCATCTTTTCGATGAGTGAAAGTCCATCCAGTTTGGGCAGCATGATGTCGATGATAGCGGTATCATAGGGCTCGTTCAAGGCCATATGCAGGCCTTCTTCGCCGTCAGGGGCATGGTCCGCAGCATACCCTGCAGCCTTCAGACCTTTGACAATGAAAGAGGCAATCTTGACGTCATCTTCAACCACCAGGATTCGCATCACGGAAACTCCAAGAATATGAAATCTGTCTTCAAACCAAACACCCACTGCAAAAATAAAGTTATTATCCTCGAGTGTCAAGAGACAAATCCATTTCTTGTGGAACCCCTGGGCCCCCAACTCAACGCCCGTGCCTGCGTGTTGAAGCGCTCCGGCGCGCAACCGCGCCTACACGCCGGAGTGTTTGCCTTCGTCCGCCTGCGGGCCGAAGCCTTCGCGAAGGACCCGGAGCGGCTTCGCGTAGACAGGCGTTACAGCACGCAGGCGTGTTGGGTGACCTCCATCGTCTAACATCGGAGCAGAACAACCATGAGATGACGGATTTTGGAACTTCGTCTATACAACTGTAGGTTGTGAGATCAATTTTCACCTTTGATGAGATGGAAACTTCCCTAATCTCCCGCTGATCCATTGAAGGCTGGCAAAAAATAGGGAATAGTTGATTATGCAGAGGCCGTCGGCCTTGAAACAGAATTCGCCGAGATCTGCTGTAGCATCATTGGAATCCATAT
>JBEKDJ010000221.1:0-7905 GCA_050014415.1 Thermodesulfobacteriota bacterium
CGAGGTCTACTTTTGGGCATTCGAGGAGATCGTCCCTCCGCTCATCCATGCCTTCCAGCCTGACGTGGTTGTTACACAGTTAGGAGTGGATACGTTCTATAACGACCCGTTGACGAATCTGCGCCTCTCCATGACGGGATTTGAAAGAGTCGTCCGCCGAATCAAAAGTCTGGCTCCTCGGTGGGTGGCGCTAGGCGGAGGTGGATACGATGTCTCCAATGTTGCCCGAGCCTGGACATTGGCCTGGGCAATCATGAACGGGATCGAGCTCGATGACGAGCTTCCGGAGTCGTATGTCCAGGAGGCTGCGATAGTTGGAATTTACGAGAAGGAATTAAGGGGAGACTTGATGCCCGCATTTAATAGCGGGAAAGACGAGATCCGAAAGGAAATGGAGCGCGTTGTCAAGTATTTAAAACAAAATGTCTTTCCAAAAGTGAAAGTCTCATAGCAACTGAGACTACTCAAGTTCCTTCCAGTACCCTCCCGAGAACTCTGGGAAACCACCCTGGGCCCCCCCGATAACACACCTTAAATAATAGCCGGGTTTTATTCTCAATGGCTGTAAATCGGTGTAGTCGTCCCCTAATCGTTGTGATCAAGATTTCTAGACCCATCCAAGAATCTTGTCATTTCTTCTTGACAATTGAGACGAAATTTAATAGGTTTGAAACCAACAGAGGGTGGGTAAATGATTGAGAGACTGTTTTAACCCCATTTTCTTCCAAGAGAATGGGGTTTTTTGTCAAACAGAGAGTCCCTTCCCAAGGCGGTGCTGAATATCAGGAAAGATCAATTCGGGTTAGTGGTCTCCTTCCCTTGTTTGAGGCAAAGTTTTGATAGAGTATGGGACAGGCAGGATACTTAGCGAAGCGTCACTTCGGGTAACAAACGGGTAAATGGCTGAAGCCAAAATGCCCATAAAGGGCACTTCGCTTACCCGCCAGCCGTTGCCCGAAGCCAATGAAGGAGTATTATATGGTAAGTTTTCTTAAGGTTTGTCATCTCCTTTTTCTTGTAGCAATCACAGTCATTGGGATGGCTGGCTACAAAGAGGGAGTTGCTGAAGAGAACGGTAAATTAAAACAATCAAGGGGGTGCAAAATGCTAATCTTAAAACATGTAGAATATGAGATTAAAGATGGGGACCAGTTAAAGGATCTATTGGCACATGTAAGAAAAACCGCTTCTCAGATTGGAGGGGTAGTTTGCACAGACATTTATTTTGCAAAAGGCAAAAAGGAGTTTGTTCTATTTTTGGAATGTGAGAGTGAGGAGAAATATCTTGAATGGAGAGAAATCTGTCCGCCTCCACCAGGTGCAAAAGACTGGCATGAGATTTTGCTGTCTAAGGATAAATATTTTTCTAAATTAGGTTTGGCTACGGGCAACTTCACTTAACACAGCACAAATGGATAGGTCCCAAATGCTAATGCGCTTCATTTGTGCTGGGAACGTTATCTGCTCAGTGCGGGCAAAGGAGAAAAATATGAAAGAGTGGAAGAATCTTTCATGCATTGTGCCTCTCGTTTGTTTTTCCTTTATTGCGCCCATGTATACTCACGCAGACCAGGGAAATGCCTATAGTTACCTCAACAGTGTGATGGATCAATTTAATCAATCCTTTGATGTCTTCACGGACCTTGCAGCTGCCGGCAACCACTTTGCGGCTCGGTGTGCAACTGTCCGCAATCCGGACGATCCCAGCGACTTAGCGGGGGTCACTTTTGATGACGGTTGGACAGCGAATTGTCACTCTGGAGCGACGTGCATAAAGAATACTTTCTCAGCGCTTGATTCAGAGTATTGGGGGGGATGGTATTTTCAAAACGGAGTGTTAGGCACTTGTGATACTCAACCTCGATGTAATTGGGGGGAGTATCCCGGCGCAGGTTTTGATCTGACAGGGGCCACAAAGATCACCTTTTGGGCCCGTGGTGAGAAAGGTGGAGAAAAGATAGAATTCTTCATGGGTGGCATAGGAAGAGACATTTATACCGGGGACCCAATACAGCCTTATCCTGACTCGCTGGCCAGGGTCCCCACAACGGGGCATGCGATAACACTTACAAAGAAATGGAAGAAATACACCATTGACCTGATGGGTGAGGACCTCCGATATGTCGTCGGGGGATTTGGGTGGGTTGCAGACGCAACAAAGAATCCTAACGGGTCATCTTCTATCTTGATGACATTCAATATAACAAAAATAGGTCTAATGATCTCAGGTTTCTTGTTAGCTACAAAACGCTTTCGATCCCACCGGGAGACAACTTTGACACAATCTTGAAGAATGTGGCTTTTACCTATGATAACGTTGTGGCTCTTTTAGCGTATCTGTCCCGTGGGAGCGGAAATGACCTGCACAGGGCGAGGTTATTAGCCGATGCCTTCGTTTACGCCCAAGACCACGATCGGTTCTACACTGACGGGCGGCTGCGTAATGCATACCAAGGAGGGGACCTAATCTTACCTCCGGGGTGGACACCGAATAATCGGGAGGGGCCTGCTCGGCTCCCCGGCTGGTGGGATACTCAACAGAAAAAATGGTTTGAGGATGTCAATCAGGTTGGAACTGATACAGGTAACATGGCATGGGTGATCATTGGGCTTCTCAGAGCATACAAATCTCTTGGCAAAATCGAGTATCTGGATGCGGCCAAGCGGTTAGGTGCCTGGATCGAGGTCAACGCACGAGATGCGAGGGGTGATGGTGGCTATACAGGTGGTTTTAAAGGTTGGGAGCCAGGTTGTGGAGGGCCAGCACCTACGCAGGTGACTTGGAAGTCGACTGAGCATAATCTCGACCTCTACGTTGCTTTCATGACACTCTCCGATCTAACAACGGAGCCGGAGAAAAGCATGTGGCGGGAGAGAGCCTTGCACGCGAAAAACTTTGTGCGAGCCATGTGGGAGGGCTGTGATTCAAGCCACTTTGCCACCGGAACAAAGGATGATGGGGCAGCCCATAACTGCGATTTTGCTCCGGAGGATGTAAATACTTGGGGGTTCATGGTCTTAGGCGAAGTGGACAAATATGGAGCGGGTGTTGACTGGGTTCAAAACAATTGCCAGGTCTCAGAACCTTGCTTTAGAGGAAAACTCGCTACTGCCATAGATTTTAACGATGACCGGGACGGCATATGGTGGGAGGGTGCAGCCCATACGGTCATTGGCAAAAGGATTAGGGGCGAAAATAAAGAAGCTGATTTTTTTCTCAAGAACCTCCGTCAGGTTCAACGCCTCGCACCTAATGCGAATGGGAAGGGGATCGTAGCCTCCTGTCATGATGGGGTTAGAACAGGGATTGAGGGTTTTTCACTCTTTAACCGTCTCCACGTGGGTGCGACCGCATGGTATGCGCTGGGAGAACTTAGATACAATCCCTTCTGGGGCATAAGCGCTAATAATCCTATTCCTCACGAAGGAGAATAGGAGACCGCTCAAAAGGAATGCAGAGCCAAGTTAAAAGCAGGAGGTCAGCGCTTGACACGGGACAAGTTGAATCTGTGACTGGAAAGAATATTACTCCCGCACGGGCAGATAACACAAGATTGGCGTCTACATCCTTCAGGAAATCCCGGCTTTTTCGGGACTTTGCCAATCTAAAACCTTAGACGCCATTTCCAATGGATTAGGCAAAAGGAGAAATTAAGATGAAAGCTCTAGTAACAGGGGGAACAGGTTTTGTCGGCGGTGCGATTGTCCGTGAATTGATAAAGCGAGGGGACCAGGTGCGTGTTCTTGCGCGCCGGACAAGCAAAACGGAGCATCTTACAGTCCAGGGGGTTGAGATTGTCTACGGTGATATTCTCGATAAACCAAGCATTGAAACAGCATTGCAAGGATGTGACACACTCTACCATGCAGCTGCTCTCTATGATCTCTGGGGTCTTGACGAGCAGACATTGATGCAAACAGAATGCGAAGGGACACGAAATGCATTGGAGGCGGCTCTGGCATCTAGTATTAGCAAGATCATCTATACGAGCACAGCTGTCACTATCGGCGAACGGAGGGGGGAAGTTGGGACGGAGGCAACTCAACATCGCGGCTATTTCCTTTCCAAGTACGAGCGGGCCAAGTTTGAAGCTGAACAGGTTGCCATGTCATACCTGGACAAAGGCCTGCCTATTATCATGGTTAACCCCGCTGGCGTCTATGGGCCAGGGGATTTCAAACCTACAGGACGTGCTACTATTGACCTCCTCAATGGTCGCATGCCTGGGATATTTAAGGGATTAAACAGTCTTGTCTATCTGGACGACGTAGGGGCAGGACACGTACTGGCGGCGAAAAAGGGCCGGGTTGGCGAACGTTACATTCTCTGCGGGAACATCGTTACATTGAAGGATTGGAGCGAGCTACTCTGTCAGTTGTCAGGCACCAAGACTCCATCTACAATTCCCACCTTTTTTGTAGGGATGTATGCCTCTTTCGGAGAGATGGTTTCTCGTTTAACGAAGCGCCCTCCGGTTCTTTCCCGGGAGACTTTTCGAATCGCCTCACATGGCTGGCAAGTTGATGGCTCCAAAGCGGTAAAGGAACTTGGGATTAAATATACGCCTTTAGAAGAGGGTTTGCGTAAGACAATCGTGTGGTATTGGAAGCAAGGACTGCTGAAGCGTAAACCTGCTTGTGTAAAGGAGGATTAAATTTCGTATCAAGGATAGAGTAGCAAAGCCCAATTTCAGACCCTAGACAGCACACAAAACAAACGGTTGAACACCTGAACCCAAAATGCTCCTAAAAGGCACTTCGCTCACCCATCAGCCGTTAGACGCAATTTGGGTGCCTAAACTATTTCCAGGCATCTGAAGAAATCGCGGTGCAAAGAAAGCCCGCCATCGTGGCGGGCGAAGGATAAAACTTTTCCAACCATTCTTAAGAATTGGAGCTTAATTCATGCCTTTTTCAATCTGTTTTCAAGGCGATCCCGAACAACGCCCGTTTCTTTCGAGAATCTCTTCATTAAAAGCTGGTTTAGAGTTACAGAGTTTCGGTCGGAAAGGCATTCAGTCGCAACAAGAATGGGACTACCGATTAACGTTGCATCGTGAAGTTATCAAAATATTCCAGGGGCCACTTGCTGTTCATGGACCTTTCACCGGAATGCGATTTAACCACATTGATGTCCTCATAAATGAAGCTATTAATAAACGAATGGACATGACCTATTCAATGACTTCAGAACTTAAAGCAACCACGGTTATTTTGCATACTGGTTATAGCAATTTGGAAAAAGAAACAGAGTTTGATCTTCTTTGGTTAAAGCAGTCCGTCCGTTTTTGGAAAGAGGAGATCAAGAGATGGGAATCAAAAGGCATTCGGATTTCTTTAGAAAACCATATTGAAAGGGATCCAAATTTAATGATAGCCCTTGTCGATGAGGTAAAAAGTTCCTATCTTGGCCTCTGTTTCGATATCGGCCATTGCAACCTCTTTTCCAGCGTGCTACCTGCTGATTGGATTAGCAAAATGGGGCATCGCTTATTTCATGTTCATCTTCATGATAATGATGGAACAGCGGACCAACACCTCCCTGTCGGAAAAGGTAAAATTCGCTTTCAGCCTATTTTCAAAGCGCTGAGTGCATTTTCACCAAATGCCACACTCTCATTGGAAGCGCAGATTGATATGGAATCCAAAGTTAACAATCTGGAATACATTATTAATCATTATGTCAATAGTTGATAGAGTTCATTTCCGCCTTCGCCATCCATGGCTTCGGCGGTTAAGCACCGCGAGAGAAAGACATGAATGAACACAAGGGCACCTAAACAGCGTACAACAACCGGCCGCATGGCTCGGTCGGGCAGCACATAAGATGATGGACATGCTGCCCAACCTCGACCCAAACCGCTTTTTGCGTCCTTCGCTGCGGCGGTTGAGCGCATTCATGCCGCGCTCGAAAACTCGCTGGTCAATTCGGCGATTCTCCGTCCAAGCTGGGCTTTGTTACAAGTGCATGCCCATGGTGGTCGGACCAAAACAAATAGTTGAATTTATGAGTCAATTGCGAAAAAGACGGGCTATTCTTGGCCTTAGATTTGCAATTTGGGGGCCTAAATTGCCCTGATTAAGAATTCTCAGGATGGCCAGGGCCAACAGGCATTACATTCCAGGTTATGTGTGGCATATCACCCATCGGTGCCACAAGAGGGAATTCCTGCTGACCGGAGAGTGCCCCGCAGGCGGGGTCAAGGGGCACTAAAGAAAGACAATACCTTGCCGGGAAGTCCTGTCCCAACAAGGGCAGGGAACTTCCAATTTGTCCGGGACCAACGACGGTGGCTACAATGGCTCTTCGAAGGAGAGTTACAAGGGGTGGGTAGAGGAATCGCTGGCGGTGCAGGACCGGGGACGCCACCCGAGATGGACAGAGAGTATTGCTGTAGGCAGTTATGCGCAGTGGCTCGCGAGTGTTGGTTTTAAATATGTCATATGTCAATAGATGAAATTTAGGAGGCATAACTTATGAGCCTAAAAGACCAGAAAGTCGTCATTATGGGAGGAACATCGGGAATTGGTTTCGCAACAGCAAAGGCTGTTGCATCTGCTGGAGCAGTTGTGGTGGTCACCGGAAGAGATCCGGAGAAAATAAAGCGGGCAACCTCAAAATTGCACAATACGGTTGAAGGGGCGCTTGTTGATGCAATGTCACTTGACGCTTTGAACGATTTCTACAAGAACGTGGGGACATTTGACCATTTGGTGTTGGCGGTGAGTGGAAAAGTTGGAGGAGGACCATTCAAAAGCCTGAGTATCGATGTACTAAAGCAAGCGTTTGAAGCGAAATTTTTTGCGTATTTTATGGCCGTTCAGGCCAGTTTACAGACACTTCGGACCGGTGGTTCAATTGTGTTTGTCACTGCCTCCTCGGCCCGGACATCCTATCCGGGCACGAGCGGTCTTGCGGCTGTCAACGGTGCACTAGAAGCCATGATTCCGACGTTGGCTTTGGAATTGAAACCCACCCGTGTCAATGCGGTTTCGCCAGGTGTTATCGACACTCCGTGGTGGGATGTATGGCCCAAGGAACAACGGGAGGCTGCGTTTGCCCAGATAGCAGCAAGCACGCCGGTAGGGCGCGTTGGGCAACCGGAAGATATTGCACAAGCGATACTGCTTCTTTTGGAAAATGGTTTTATGACCGGCACCGTCATCGAATGTGACGGGGGTATCAGAATTAAGTGAAGATAGAGTTATCCGCGATCTATAGCGTATAAGAGCGCATATATGCTTCGCTCCCTCCGGTGGCTCGTGCCTCGCTACATTCCCCCTTTGGGGCAACGTCATATATGCGCCACACGGTTAGCCCAAATGCCCCTAAAGGGCACTTTGCTCACCTGCCAGCCGTTAGAGGGCCGCTTAAGTGGCCTATGCCACAGTATCTGTATTAATCCCCTATGTCATCGCGTCTCACAGGAAAGGATGATGGTGAGGCGTGGATTCCATAGGGAAAATACGCCCTGGTGCTTTAAAAAAGGCCTATCATAAATCAACACTCACCATATACCTCTTCTTCGTGTCAAAAATTGGCACATCTTTTGCTTTCAGTTTTCGATTTTCATTTGACATTTGCAAGTTTTTGGTATATTTAAGGTTTTGAGAATGGAAAGGAAAGCCCAGTAGGATGAAGTATGTGGTCATTGTCGGAGATGGGATGGCCGATTACCCGGTTGAGGATCTCAAAGGAAAGACGCCATTGATGGTAGCGAAAACACCTCACATGGATTGGATGGCGAAGCATGGGGAAGTCGGACTGGTCAGGACAGTTCCTGAGGGCTTTAATCCTGGCAGTGAAATCGCCAACCTTTCGATCTTTGGGTATGATCCTGCCCGGTATTTTACTGGAAGGGGCCCGTTGGAAGCGGCCAGCCTGGGTATCAATCTGCAGCCCGG
>JBEKDJ010000222.1:0-7897 GCA_050014415.1 Thermodesulfobacteriota bacterium
GTGGTTCCGTTCCATTTTGTAAGCTTATCAGCCACCACACCCTGTATAAGGAATAAGCGGCATCTCTATTTTCTCAGCAACTGTTCGCGCAAGCTCTTCAATGCCTCCTGCGCTGATGCGTTCCCAGGATTGACCTCGAGTTCCTTTATGTATTCTTCCTCTGCCTCCAGCAGATTTCCCTGCCGGAAGTAGATTCTGCCGAGCCTGAAGTGTGCCTCAGGATAGTAGGGATTGTGGGCGAAAATCTTTTTAAATACATCGAATGCCTTTTTATCGTCCGGCATTTCAGCATAGAGTTTCCCCAGCTCAAAGAGTATGTCAGCATTGTCAGGGGACTGCTCTGCATCCATTTCGAGGAGCTTGATTGTTGCAGGAATTCGATAGCAGGTACTCAAGGATTGTTCTCGTTTTAGCTCCATGCATGCAAGGTCAGTATTACCCTGCAATGCGTGAATCAGACCGATCTGATAGTGAACTCCAGGATAGTTGAAGTATTTCTTTACTGCAGCTTCGTAAGCTGCAAGGGCCTCGCTGTATTCCTTCAGATTCTTGTATGACTGGCCCAAGCTGTAATAAACGTCTGCATCGTCATATTTGTTCTGTATGGCTTTGAGAAACAGGTCCAAGGCTGTCTTGTAATCCTGTTTGTCATAGTAAATAAGACCTAGGCTGTAATAGGAGTGGCCGAATGACGGGTCAACAGAGATCGCCTTCCTGTGATATGGAATCGCAATATCCGGCTTCCCGAGCTTCCGATAGGCTATTCCAATGTTGTTGTAAGGCTTTGGTCGCGTCGGGTCAAGAATAATCTCACGGAACCAAACCTCAAGGGCATCGTTATATTTTCCTTCATCAAAGAGCATCAGTCCTTCTGTGTGGAGCTTGTCAGCGGCTTGTCTCGTCACAGGGTCATGGTCACGTTTCATATACAACGAGTTACATCCGCAAAGCATCAGAAAGCAGACAAGCAGAATTTTGGCGGCCATCCTATCCTTCCCTATAGCAATCTTCATTTTATGGCTCCATTCTTATAATGTACGCAAAATCCTCTGTGGCATCACGGGAGGCGGGTTTATTCTTCCAGAGTTTGATATAGATCACAGTCTTTGTGTCACGCGTCACGAGCCTTATGGTCGCTCTTTCATCACGGGGGCTTATATTGTTCTTGGCGAGATGACCAACATGGAAAAACTCACTCCCCGAATATACACCGTTGACAAGCGAATCCTGCGAGTTCTTCCACGTGAGATCCACGTTCAGCGACCTTTTCTTATCGATATGGGCAAAACGGAATCCGGCATCGTAAGCATTTGCAAACCACAGGCGTATTATTTGGTTGTTTTGTTTGTAATAGTCATAGATATAATAAAACCATTTTTTCGCTGCTTCTCCTTGATATGACTCGCTTATCTTCTTTTCAGAATAGGTAACTGCAGGCACATCACAGTATGGAGTTAAGACGTTTACATATGGATGGGAACTGTTGAGCACGAGCAGATATGGATTGTTGATAAAGAACCGCACATCCTTTACCCATCCGCCCCTGTCTTGCATCTGCCCGAAAACGCGGCTGCTCGGCTCATAGTTTTTAGGGAATATCCCGAGTTCTGCATGCTTTTCGACCTCTGATTTCCTGAGAGCGAAGATTTGTTCCTTCGGAAGACCGTCTAGGGAGGCGGCAACGTTCACGGTTATGGATACCCGCTCTTGTGGATATGCAGCATGGCTGAAAGCAAAGAGAAGAGCTGCCAAAAGACCACACATGATGGCTCGGGAAATACTGATGAGCATGGTTTCGGCATAAGAGGGGGACGGCTCTGTTTTCAAGATATCTTAATCCTTTTCATGCCCGAAATTTCATTCAACGTTGACCAAAAGGAATCCGGCAAAGCAGTATTTGAATATTGATCTTTTGGCCGGTGTTATCTGCCGGTGCGGGGGCATGGGGTGAGTGGCTTGTCAACTGACATTTCGCTGTACCGCTTCGAGATCGAATAGACTTGGTTGTATCGATTTTGGCAGGTCTTTCAATTCAGGTATCGCTTTTATAATAGGCGTTGCGTCAACATTACCCAGTTCATTCGGTTCAAGCTTGTGAAGTCCGCCGCCGTAAACTCGACCTTCTCTGAGAATTGCTTTCGGGGATAGATTGTTGAGCGCTTCCCAAACTCTGCGCAGAATCGATTGATCCCTGTCGATTGCGCGAGCAAGCACTGATTTTGGATATAAGAGCAAGTAGACATTTGCGGCTGTGGCTTTAGAGTGATTCAGGATGAACCGGAAGGGTCGACCGTTCTTGGCGTCGCTGCGCCCGATATATGTGCATAGGATAGGCGCTGGAGGTCGCTCTTCCTGAAAATACCATACCTTGCGGGAGCGACAAAGGTAGCGCTCCGATAGGATGTGTTTGCACTTTTCTAAGTAAGACCAAAGATTAGGGTATCGTGCGATAACTTCCTCCTCAGACACCCGGCAGTCCAACAGAAATAACTGATGATCCAGTACCGGTACACCGTCTTTATCGGCTTCGATTTCATTAACAGCCACATGGCGTGGACTTGGCAGGATAGGGCGGAAAGCCTCGCGTGGAAGACCGCCGGTTTCTATTTGTTCTTTCGTGACAATAAAGAACTTGTTGCCACCCGTCGCGACCCCCCGCTTTATTTTGAACAGGTCTGCCAGTCGATGGCAAACGGCCGCCTCCTGCTCGTCCGAAATGGGAAGGCTAGTCCATTTTGCCGCCCCATGAAGTACGGAGATGGGGACAGCCCGGGAAATCTTAGGCCTAAGCAAAGATCCACCAAAGGTAAAATCAACATTGTGACTCGCCGAAGGCAGATCGTTACGGAACCAAACAACCGCCGACGATACGAGCGCATCGCCAAACTGCACTTCCTGGGGGTCGAACCGATGAATACGAAGAAGCGTTACATTGTTTAGGAGGTATCGCTTGACCGCCTTCCCATAGTTGACGTCCATGAACTCACTCGGTATCAACCAACCCGCAATCCCACCTTTTTGCATCCAGGCATGTGAGAGGCCAAGGAAGTAGCAGTACAAACCCGCAAGGCCCGAAATGTTGATCCCACAAGCAGCCTTTGTCTCACCGTGTAGCCGGGACTTTTCGCCGTTCACTATATGGTGGTGACGTACATACGGGGGATTGCATATGAGCAGGTTAAACCGATGGGCTTCTTCCCTCGGTGGTTTTATCTGCGTAAAGTCGGCTATCTCAAGATTGAGGGTAGTGCCCCGCCAAAAATCACGGGCTGGCCCTCCATAGTGCGCGTCCAACTCGAAGCCCTTGGCAGCATCTATGCGGCTTTCAGGTACCGTTTGAAGAAGTGCTGAAAAAAAGGAACCTGTTCCTATCGCCGGGTCAAGGAAACGGATACGGTTCTCTACGCCCAGCAGAGCTATGCCGAACTGAAGGATGTCGCGTGCAAGCGACGTAGGAGTGGCAAACTGCCCTAACCGATTCCGCTCAGCCTGCGACTTCATAGCGTCTAAACGGCTTTGTAAATTTAATCGTTCTTGTTCTTGAGGTAGTTGTCTCATCGCCTCACAAGCCAAACTTGGCCAGATCATCAATACGATGCTCCCACACCCAGTCAATACCCTCGGCGGCCTCGTAGCCGAGATAACCGCTATCGAAATAACCGCATAGAAATAGGTTGAACCGGACCCCGTTCCCGTAAGTATAGCGTAACTGGGTCACTTTCGCTGCTTCTTCTTTGCGGCGTTTGTTCACGTTCGTGTAATCTCCTGCCGACTTAGCCTCAAAGAATATCGGGAGTTCTCCTTTTGTCGCGGTCTTGGGCATAACGACGGCATCAACAGGGATATTTACCTGGCGTCCTCCTTGAAGTTTGACCGGTACGTTCATACGAAAGGAAAACGATCCAAGCGGCATGCTGTCGAACTTAATTACGTCACCAGTAGCGACTTGTCGATACTGTCGGGCCTCAAGCCAATTCTTTAGTGCAGCTAGCTGCCGTTTTTCCTGAGCATTTCGAATTATGGGGTTTGCAACTGAGCCGCACAGACGATCCGCAACAATAGTCGCGGCCCGACGTACCTCGGCTTTAGTGACTGGCTCAGCGCGGCTTAACCATGTGAAAATGTCAGGGTCTGCCATACGCTCGATGATATTCCCTATCTTTCGTAGTTCTATGTCAAGTGCTGCTCCTTTGAGTACCACCGGCAGTTTCTTTTCGTTCTCCATCCTCTTAACAAGGCTACTCGGAACACCTGCAAGGCCGATTAGACGATCAACTGCAAGGGGAGGACATGTGGACATCCGAAGGGTAGACAATGCCTCCGGGTATCGTCGTAAGACAGCCGGGGCGACATTTTTGAGGTTATCCGTTGCCTTCAGTGTGGCCTCAACGTCTTTGGTAGTCTGAATGCGTGTTTTTCGAAATGCCTTAGGTGCGAACTTAAGAAACCAGTCGTTATACATATCAACGGATTTTATGATGTCTTCCTTCCAGAGATTGGGTTTGTCGAGGTTGATTGCCATGATTTTCTT
The DNA here is from genome assembly GCA_050014415.1 of Thermodesulfobacteriota bacterium. Classification (GTDB taxonomy): domain Bacteria; phylum Desulfobacterota; class BSN033; order BSN033; family UBA1163; genus JBEKDJ01. The sequence goes on from JBEKDJ010000222.1 coordinate 4,532, forward strand.
TTTTATGGTCTTCTTGCCTGCCGCTGCAGAAAACTAACTACATCAATATAGTACAAATTCATTGAATTTGAAACTCAGTTATTTGCCTTTTTCGGCGCTGCCATTATCGGATAACGTGTGCGGCAACGATGCAACGCCACACACCACGCTTTCTATTAAAAGGGTTGGGCGTTGAGTGAACTCTTTATGTTCAACATCTTACCAAATGAGTAAACGTCATTGTTGCTGCTGTTATGTACAGTAACGCACCTTGATTAGCTAATACGTTGTGGAGCACTCGGTGGCAGAAACTCCGGCAGACCAGACTCCAGATGTCCCACGATTCGATCACAGAGAATTGCGAACCGTTCAACTTCGTCTGCAAGAAGCGTAACCGTTTCTCCGAGACTTCCTTCTTGCGCCACGTCCACATACTTTTCGTCAGCGAGACCAAGGTTGTGACCTATCACATGACGTTTTTCGATGTTTAGTTCAAGAGCTTTCAATTCTTCGGAGTCGAGACACGAGAATGGGTCAAGTCCGAGGTAAGCGAACAACTTTCTGGAACGCTCGATGTTCTGAAACGGATTGCCTCGGGCCTCCTTACTTGCGGCTTCCATCTGCTGAAAGTTCAGACGTTTAGGGGCAGCGAAGCGAAAGATACTTTTCAAATATGCCTCAAATGCAGTCACGACGTCTTCGTATGCATTACCGAGGATTCGATATGAAAGCTCTCGTTTTTCAGGCGTTGGCAACCCCTCGGCCAAATCAATCTGCCCAGCGATGAGTTCGACTTCTCGTTGGAAGTGGACGGAGAGGTTTCTTGCGCCGCAATCAGGACAGAAGAACCCAATTGCATAGACCCCATACCGCCGATGACAAATGTTGCAGGTGAGGTCTCTGAGCAAATCCTGGCGCCAAGGGCATGGAGCAGGTCTGTTGGAACGTTTTGTTTCCATGCTAATCGAAATCAAACCGCCCTTGCCAGCGTTTCGGTTGAAATCATGGGCAAAGTCTTCGAGCCAGTCACCTACGTCCTGCTCGACCGCCCATCCGATTGTATTCTGTGCAGCTTTTATATCTTCCGGGGCATTGTAAGTATCATCTGAAGAGTCGTTTCCACAATAAGGGCATGTTATGCTATTGACTCCAGGCTGTCGTCTGATCAGGTGGGCGTGTTCAGACGAGATCGATCGTTGATCCGGGAGGCCGCCAAGTTGGAAACGCCTAGGCACACACTGGTCGTTAGGACAGTATCTCAAAACCTTGCCGGTTTCAGTTGTCGGCAGAGGAATAGACAACTGCATCTTGTCCCGACTACCACCAGTCTTAAAGCGTTCAAGTCTACGGAATCGAAAATCAGTCATTGGGAGATAACGTTTCGAGTGCATAAGAAGAGCGTAGCGTTTGGGCGTTAACCTCAGGCACTCTGTTCTCTGAGCGCGCAATTATATTAGGTAACCCTTCCATCAACAAACTTGTTAACAATTTCCTCAAGTATAGATTTATCTATTTGGAAGAAATCAAAAATTACAAAAAGAGGGGTCGTAAGTTTTTGAACAAGATTGACAAGGTCAGGCTCAATTCTTTCCATCGCTGTCTCAAGCTCGGTATAAACTTCATCTTCGATAGCTTTGCCGTGTATACCAAGTTCCCTACTGGACGTCGCGCTAATATTGCGGCCTTTAAGGCCACCATGACGAAAACCGATTAAAAGACGGGAATCGGGCTGCACTTTTAAACCTGTGTAAAGACGGACAGCATAAAGAAGAGCTTCAGTTATTCTGACTATCCTTGTGTTGAAAAAAATAGAGTTAGGCTTCCTTGAGTCTTCAAAAAGGCTTTTCAGTAAATAGAATGAGCCATCTTTTCTGATTGTCCAATAATCATATTTTCTTGCCTCAACGGTGCTTCTGTCTTCAACATTGATTTCAGCGACAATACCATCAGCTTTAGGCTTTGGACGAAACTCCTCTCTGTTGTGAAGAACTACTCCTATTGGCCACCCAAATGTATGAATCTGAGCCGCATCAGCAACTTGTACCAGCTCGACCTGGGAAGCACTTAATTTCTGATCGGGCAATGTCATCTTCAGTTCCATGAAGCCTGTTTTGCCGCATTCCTTCAGCCCAAGCAATGCTATCTCCCTGTTCCTATCTATCCAGCCATCATCCCACGGAGAAACAATTGGTGTTGATGTTGAATAAGATGGTAACGTTGATAAACGCCTCTTGATGCGTTTTTCTAATTCCTCTTTGAACCCCTTAAGTTTGGTTGGGTCCCAAAACAAGATATCATAACCGCTTAAATCGAAATGTATTTTGGGACCCCCCTTTTTATGATTTGGACTCTCTTGATTATGGTCTTCGCGGGCCGTCAATATTAAATTTCTAAATTTGTCTAAACCCATAGCATATCCAATTTCAAGATAACAATTAGGGCGTTCATTGGTAAGGTCAGCAATGATAATATCCGAGTCTTCAATAAAATTAACTATCTCGCTTTTTAACAAGCGACCCTCGTTATGTTTGTCGACCCGTTTCGGATCAAGACCAGAATTCTTTGCCGCAGGGACAAAGACCTCCCGAAAAACATTGTCTAAGTCAGGGTTCCCGATTTGCATAATAACAAAAGCTTGTTTCATCGCACTCATTTTCCTTAAAAATAAGTTGTGTTTTCAGATAACGGTTCGAGTGCTTCGGTAGGGTGAAGCCTTAGGGTGTTTACCTCAAGCGCTCTGTTACCTGCCGCTGCGGACAATCAACCAATAGAACCCTCCCGTTTTTTCTTTCAAAATGCCTTTGAGCGCTGGTTCCGAGTTTCTTAAATAACTTGCCCCCTGCTCTCCTCTTTTACATTCTTTAACTTTGCAAGCAGTTCTTTTGTCTTTATTCCAACACTGTTTGTATCGTAAAATTCAACATAATTTCTGGTTTCTCGAAAATGCCATTTTTGAACCATAACAAAGTAATTACTTAGCCACCTTGGCTGATAGGGCAAAAGAAATATAGCATGTCGATGGAGGCTTTTTCTGACCGCTTCCGAAACATCTTGATTTCTGGAAAAGAAAATACAATCAGTTAATGGTATATTTATTAGACTGCGCAATTCCATCATGTCAGTATAGCTAAATGGACTTCTCTTTCGTGTAGGTCCAGGGTCGATTTGAAAAGCCTTCTTTATGTCCTCACTGGAGGACATCAATTTCAAAAACTTTTTTATAAGTCTGTTTTTTCCAGAAACAATAAAAGGTTTTACGATAGGGTAGTTATCTATAATTTTATCCCTCTCAAATGCGAAACCAAACGGTTTTTCCTTATTTGCTATTCTATTAAATTCAAAAGGATGGAGTTCGGACAATGAAATATAACCGCGATCATTGACCTT
>JBEKDJ010000223.1:0-8209 GCA_050014415.1 Thermodesulfobacteriota bacterium
AATCTCAGTCTCCTTCTCGTACCGTATAGGGTACGGCCACTCAGGAACTCTCCCATTGATTTCAACGTATTCGTTCCATGTCGTCATCCGTGTCTCCTCCTTCTACACAATTTCCTAAGTGCTTCAGCTTGTCCCCGGGATGGAAATGAATCGCCCGTTCTCCCTGTTTAGGTCTACTTGTGCTTTTCCATCCAGTCTTGATTTGTAGACCGGGTAACAGTGTGTATTCTCATATACTCACTGTGAACATAGGGCTGCGTCACAATTGTCTGGGCGGACCTGGAAAACGGTACCTTCCTCATTTTCTCATCGTCCGCAGCCTTCTCTGAGCTTGCACTCCTTTCACGACAAGATGTCCTGTAATCCGAGAGCTTTAATTCTGTCCTTCCGGATCTCTCCGGTGTTGGTATCAAAACCCATCGCTTCATAATATTGTCTTTTCAATCCTTCGAAATCGATGGCGATATCTTTCAGTAACCCAACCTTGAGCGGGGGAATCCCTGATATTCTCGCTGGCATCTTAAAATCACCGGGTTTAAATCCCTCCCTGAGATTGAAGGCATGAAGCACCGTAGAAATACGCTGTCCCGTCTTAATGATCTCCTCGGCAGTCAATTCCCAGCCTGTGATCGCTTTCATCAATCCTGACCAAGGGAAATTCAAACCATCCGTAGCAAACAGACAAGCACCCGAGGTGTTGACCAGATGCTGCCATCCTCCCAGCACAGCATGGAACTTGCCCTTATCTTTGGGATTGTACTTTTCCAACTTCACAGGAACCCCCAACATATTACAAATCCACTGCGGAGCGCCCATTTCGCCCTCTGCAAACTGTGTTCCCCCACGGGTATGCCTTCCTGGAGTAGGATCCGATACATAGGTCGCCCCCCAACCAGGGGCCTCTCTGGGATCGTGCGCGGGAACGAGCTCCCCCCCCACATGCATGGCGAATTGCTCTGCTCCCCTTCCGATCTTTGCCGCCGCCACCTTTGCTCCTTCTACTAAGAGATCGCCAATCCCCTCCCGCCTGCCCATCTTATTCAACAGGGAGATGATCGCATCTGCATTGCCCCAGGTCAGCTCCAGTCCATCGGTGTCTTTCTTGGTGAGAATGCCGTTTTCATAACACTCGATGGCAAACGCAACTACTCCTCCGGCCGAAATCGTGTCAAATCCGTAGAGGTTGCAAAGCTCATTGGCATAGATAATGGATTCCATATTGTCGTTCAAGCAATTTGGGCCAAACATAGCCAGCGTCTCGTATTCCGGCTTATGACCCTTTTCCACCTTATATTTCCCGCTACCGATCTTCATCCAATGCCCGCAGGCAATGGGGCAGCCGGTGCATGCGTACTTCTTCGTCACATACTTCTCCATGCCTTCCCAGCCGACCGGTGCCCACTTGGCCTCGGGGAAATCCTCGATGTTGTTCCCCCCCCAGTTCTTGATCGGAGTCGCATGCTGCGCGAGATGCATGACCACAGCACCCGGTGTTCCAAACCGGCTCAGAACCTGGTACATACCAGAGGGATTCGTCTTCATCTCTTTCCCCAGCTCCTTTACGAAGTTCTCCACCTTTGTCTTATCAAAGAGCTCAGGCTTCTGAATACCCCCGCAGGCAATCGCTTTCAAGTTCTTTGATCCCATGACCCCGCCCAGACCCGATCTGGCAGCAGCTCTCCCGCCGTCGTTCATGACGGCTGCGATCCGGGAACGCTTTTCCCCCGCTGTGCCGATACAAGCTATTTTAAGGTTGGGATCGCCGTTATCCTGCCTGATCATCTCCTCTGTCTTGATAGTGTCCTTGCCCCATAGATGGCGGGCATCCTTTATCTCTGCTTTACCATCCTTAATGTGGAGATAAACAGGATGTTCGGCCTTGCCTTCAAAAAAAACAAAATCGTAACCCGACGCCTTAAGGGCGTTTGCAAAATTTCCTCCGCTATTGGCATCGCCCCAGTATCCCGTCAAAGGGGACTTACCCATTGTCGTATAGCGGCACGTGGAGATCGTTCCGGAAAGTGTGAGGGGACCTGTCCCGACCCCAAAAATATTTTCTGGCCCTAAAGGGTCTGCACCGGGCTTCATCCGCTCCATAAGAATCCTCGCGCCAATACCGTAACCGCCGATATACCCCCTCGCAAGGTCCTCTGAAAGGTCCTCTTCATGGACCTTTCTCCCGCTCAAATCAACAAACAACATTTTTCCCATATAACCGTATCGAGCCTTCATAATTAAAACCTCCTGTCTTTATGATTTAGAATCCGATATGCCTTTCGGGTGTAAATTCCTGATGCGGAATGCTGGCCGCTGGGCTATCTCCTAAACCGCTGCCAGGCCGCCGTCCACCGGCAAGGGCACGCCTGTGATATAGGATGCAGCATCCGAGCATAACCAGACAACTGCCTCGGCGACCTCCTCCGGCTCACCTATCCGTCCCATTGGGTTCCTCTCCAGCGTTGCTTCCTCGACTCCTGGAATAGCTGCCACTACCCTGTCATACAGGCTCGTCCGTATGGGGCCGGGGCATACGCAGTTGATTCGTAGGCTCATCCTTGCATACTGCATGGCCGTGGATTTTGTTATCCCCACCACCCCGAACTTGCTCCCCACATACCCAGGATCGGCTGGATGGCCCGACAATCCTGAAATTGAGGATGTGTTAACGATGGCTGTCCCTTTACCTATCTTGAGCATCTCCGGGATCTCGTACTTCATGCATAGAAAAACACCTTTAAGATTCACGTCCAATTGTGCATCCCAGTCGTCTTCTCTATAGTCACCTGTCATCCCCCCTATACCCCTGTTGATGGCGGCATTATTGTGGGCATAATCCAACTTGCCGTAAACCTTCACTGTCTCCTTGACCAGGGCCTCAACCTCGGCGGCACTCGCCACATCGGTTCTAACGAAGATGGCTTCCCCGCCGGCATTCCTGATGAGTCTTGCCGTCTCTTCACCGCCCTTCACATCCACATCGGCACCTACCACCTTTGCCCCTCTTCGGGCAAAGGCCAAGGCTGACGCCCTCCCAATTCCCATGCTTGCACCTGTTACCAGAGCTACCTTCCCTTCAAATTCACCTTTCACTTTTTAGCCCTCCTTCTTGTTGACGCAGCTAGGGCTTGCTTAGCCCTTATGGGAGCTTCAAATACCCATGATCTCTCTCAGCATAACAGTACCGGGATCTGTCGAATCGCCCAGCACTTAGAGAATGCAGCTCCCGTTCGATGTATCCACTCACCAGATCCTCCATGAGATCATCTTCAATGCATAATATCTATTGGCCGGTGCAATACGTATCACGCTAGCTTGCCGCTTGACCCCCGTCAATTGACATTGCCAGCGCCGTAACAAATGACGCCGCGTCTGAACATAACCAGACGACTGCCTCTGCCACCTCTTCCGGCTGGCCCACCCGTCCCATGGGAACCAGGCCTTTTGCCGCTTCGCTCGCTCCTGGAATAGCCTCCTCCACCCTGTCAAACAAACCTGTCTTAATAGGACCAGGACACACGCAGTTGATTCTTATGCCGGTTTTGGCGTATTCCAGAGCTGCCGTCTTGGTTAAACCAACACATCCGAACTTGCTGCTTACATATGCCGGATCAGCAGGATGCGGCGACAATCCCGAAACCGATGCCGTGTTGACGATGGCGGCCTTCCCGCCCTGTTTCAGCATCTGTTGTATCTCGTACTTCATGCAGAGCCATACGCCCTTCAGGTTGATGGATTGCACGAAGTCCCAGTCCTCCTCTTTGTAATCCGCTGTGGGGACACCGATCCCCCTGTTCACCCCCGCATTGTTGTATGCGTAATCCAATTTGCCGTAGGTCTTGACTGTCCTGTGGATGAGGGCCTGAACCTCTTCGGATTTCGACACGTCGGTTTTCACGAAGATTGCTTCTCCGCCACCTTCCCTGATGCGGCTTACCGTTGCTTCACCGCCCTTCGCATCGACATCGGCAACCACCACCTTTGCCCCTCTTGCGGCAAAGGCATAGGCTGTTGATCTACCCATTCCTGAGCTGGCCCCTGTCACCAAGGCTACTTTGCCTTCAAATTCACCTGCCATTGTCTAGCCCTCCTTCTGTACGGTTATTGGTTTCTCCGACTTCTTACCCCGAAGACTATCCCTCAATTGCTCTGTAGCTTCTTCATCAATTTTGAAGCCATCCGAGGCGATGACGACTCCATAATCCAGTCTGGCATGCTCAGCCGAAACATAGCCGTTGATAACGTCCCAACGCACTGCTTCAATATCTCTTTCTAATGGGGCCCCATATCCTCCTCCTCCACCAGCGGTCACGATCACTCTATCCCCTTCTGCTAATTCCACACCAGAGGTCTTGAGTATCTCAAATTCCCCTTTCTCGGTTGATTGAATCGTAGCATAATTTCTGAGGCCTGCTTCCCCGCCATCAAAACCCCAATGCGGAGTTTTCCCCTTTTCGATAAAGCTGTAAAACATAGCGGGTGCAACAAGTCGAATTTGAAGACTTGAACCCAAACCCCCTCTCTGTTTTCCTGCACCCCCACTGTCTTGTACAAGTTCGACTTTTTCTACAAACAGAGGAAAGGTTGATTCTAATATCTCGCTCGGGATATTCTGGCTCGCTCCAGCAGCTTGAAACATAACATAACTATCGCCATCAAAAAGAGAATCGGCTCCTTGTCCAATAATACTGGGAGTGATCGTCCCCCAGTAATTTCCAGTTTTGGGATCGATTCCAAAAAAACCATTTCCGACGACATCCCCTCCGGAACAGGCAGGGATTCTCTCCGGAAGAACCTTATACAGTGCTCTATTTACGAGTTCCAGTATCGTCTGTGCTACGTTCCCACATAGAAACGAGGGAACTCCAGGATTGGCATGATAGACGCAACCCTGCGGAGCGATGACCTTAACAGGTCTATTGAATCCTTCATTTGCGGGTAGTGTTGGGTTCGTCAATGCCTTCATTGCCGACCTCGCAGCAGAGAGGGTGGTCACCCATAACCCGTTCATCGGACCTCGTTGTCCTGGATCTGATCCAGAAAGATCTATCGTCATATCACTTCCATTAATGGTTACAGTCACTTTTATAAAGATGGGTTTATCGAGATCGATTCCATTATTATCGATATAATCTTCTGCACTCCATACGCCGTCAGGAATATTTTCGATCGCAAGCCGAGTGATACGCTCACTGTATTCATACATCTCCCGAATAATCGCATCGACTGTCTCCATTCCGTATTTAGATAATAGTTCTCTGATTTGCTTCTCTGCAAAATGGCAGCCAGCAATTTGGGCTTGCATGTCTCCCCATACTTGTTCAGGCGCTCTTGAATTCCATCTAATAATCTCCCAGACTTCTGACTGCAGTGTACCCCTCTTATAAATCTTTAGAGGAGGGAGGCGGAGGCCTTCCTCAAAAATATTAACGGCATCTACCGGATAGGTATTTTTTGCTCCCAGGTCTAACCAGTGTGCTTTCGTAGCGGCAAAACCAAATATCTTATCCTCAAAGAAAATAGGCGCAAACAGCACGGCGTCCGATGTATGCGAGCCTGTAATATCTGGGAGCGTCGACACAATGACATCTCCGGGTTCGATATTCTCCTTACCGACAACCTCTAGACAATTCTTGACAGAAGGTCCCAAACTACCCAAAAAAAGAAGAATACCTTGGGACGATTGTGCAATGACATCTGCTTCGGCATCAAGAATCGCAAAAGAGCAATCCATGATTTCATACATAAATGTAGTGACACCCGTCCTAAATCCTGTCTCCTGCATTCCATTTGCTATCGAGATTAACTTGTTTCGAACAACAGCAAATGTAATGGGGTCGGACCTCGGCATTTAGGCACCTCCTGAAGAGATGATTAAATTGCCTAACTTATCCACTTCTAACTTCTGACCTGGCATCACCACTGTGGTGTGAAAGGGTTCTTCTATAATGGCAGGTCCAGGAATACTATTTCCACAAAGAAGTTCGGCTCTTTCATAAATCTGAGTTTCCATTAGATTGCCATCGAGATAGACTTCCCTCCCTCTCTTCATAGCCTTCCGATGAATTTCTTTGCCTTGCCTAATTTCTGATACGGATATCTCCTTGATTTTACCCATTGCTTTCAACCGAGTATTAATCGTTCTTAAAGGAGCATTGATCAAATGACCATACCTCATTTCATAGAGTTGTTCAAAGGACCTTCTGATTTCTCTCTTTATCTTTTCATGATTCAACAATTTCCCCATGGGAACTGCTGTCTCAACGTAGTAACGTTGACCCTCGAAGCAAATATCCAGAGAACGCATAAATTCGATGGCATCTCTGGATATGCCTTCTGCTGTAAGTATCTTGAGGGCGCCATTTTCCATATCTTCGTAGATGTCCTCCAGTTCTCCAATATCAAGCTCATTCATTGCTCGAATATAGGCCTGGGCATATGTGTGAACAAGGTTCATCGCCAAAATCCCCCGTGCTGAAAAAACTCCAGGTTCGGGCGGGACAATGACTCGCGAGATGGACATATCCTTGGCTAAGCTTGTCGCAAATATCCCTCCGGCACCTCCATAGGACATCAAAGCAAAATCCCTTGGGTCGAAGCCCTGGCCCACAAGTATTTCCATCGTTGCAGTGGTCATGTTGTTTCTGGCAACGGAAAGAATGCCATCAGCAGCTTCATGCAAGCTTAACCCTAATTTGTTTGCAATATCACTGACTCCCCTTTTTGCTAAATCCAAATTTAGAAGAACCTCGCCACCAAGAAAGTAGTCTGGGTCTATCAAGCCGTTCACAAGAGCTGCATCCGTTACCGTTGGCTCCCTCCCTCCCATTCCATAGGCCATTGGACCAGGATTCGCTCCGGCACTCTCTGGTCCAACCGTAAGTAATCCAGCAGCGTCCACCCGCGCGATGCTACCACCCCCGGCACCGATCGGGCGAATATCCATCCCTGCCATCAGTACCGGATATCCCATGATTTCAGTCTGGTGTTTTTCTACGTTCACGCCATCCTTCACCACGGATACATCAAAACTCGTACCGCCGACATCCATCGTCACCAAATCTTTAATCCCGCAGAGTCCTGCTAAGTGGGCGGCACCAGCAGCGCCGCCGATCGGTCCAGACGCTAGGGTATAGATGGCTTTCTCGTTGACTGCTTCAATACCAAGAACTCCGCTGGGACCTAAGACCAATAGCTGTCCAACGAATCCCGCCTCTTTCAAGTTCCCGTTTAATCGGCCGAGATAATGAACGACAGCCTTTTCAATATACGCATTAATGACGGTGGTACTCGTCCGTTCATACTCTCTAATCTCTCTGGCCACCTGGTGGCTAAGTGCGAGCGTCACTTCCGGCCAAACGGCCTTAACGATTTCTCCCAACCTTCGCTCGTTTTCCGGATTAGCGTAAGAATGGAGCAGGCAAACTGCAATGGCTTCGATTCCATTCTCTTTCAGTTTCTTTATGATTTCTTTCACTTCTTTCTCGTCGAGCTTTTCTATTATTTCTCCCGAATGGGTAGTCCGTTCATGTACGCCCAACCGCAGATATCTGGGGACAAGCGGTTTCGGTTTTTTCCACATATAGTCGTATAATTCTTTCTTGTTACCTCTGGCCATTTCCAATACATCGGTGAAACCCTGAGTACTGATCAGGCCCATTTTAGAGCCCTTTTTTTGTACAATCGTATTAATACCGGCTGTTGTTCCATGTATGAATAGATCAACTTCGGACAGATCAACCTGAATCTTCTTGATGGCGTCCATGACTGCTTGACCGATGTCCCAAGGAGTGCTTCGGACTTTGTCTACTAAGATCTGCATGGTAGTCTCATCAATGTAGACAATATCCGTGAAGGTTCCACCGATGTCAACTGCTATCCGTTTCATGAGATCCCGTAATATTGATGGCCTGTCCCGTCATGTAATCAGATTGGTCGGAAACCAGGAAAAAGATGAGATTCGCTATGTCCTCCACTTTTCCCATCCGTCCGAGCGGAACCATCGTCGTCAACTTCTTATATTCATCCGCCCTGAATTCTTCCACGGTGATACCCGCCTTCTTACTTTTGCTCACTGCATCCGCGTCCCTGAGATTGGTGGCGAAGAAGCCCGGGTTGATCGCATTGACATTGATTTTGTAGGGAGACAATTCCAGGGCGAGGGACTGGACCAATCCAATGACGGCCCATTTAGAGGCAGCGTATGCGGCAC
>JBEKDJ010000224.1:0-7864 GCA_050014415.1 Thermodesulfobacteriota bacterium
TTGGAGTCAGGATCATATCCCATCCGGATTGAACCACCTTGTTTTTTCAATGAAGATGGAGTATTTTGGAAATTAAGAGGGCGATGGAGGCACATTCTTATGGAGAAAGATACAGTAGCTGTTTTGGGGGGAGGGAACGGCGGCCATGCAGTAGCCGCGAATCTATCACTTTCAGGATTTAAGGTGAGCCTCTTCGAGCTTCCCCAGTTTGCAGAATCTTTTGAAAAAGTCCTTCGGACAAGAGAGATTCGCATCGAGGGAGTCTCGATCGATGGGACAGCGAAGTTGGACCTCGCCACCATTGATATCCAGCAGGCCATTAAGGATGCTGAGGTTATCTTTGTAATCACTCCTGCCTTCGGACATAAGGTCATGGCTGAAGTTTGCGCCCCCTTTGTTCAGGATGGACAGATCATCGTCCTCATGCCTGGCTCAGGAGGAAGTCTTGAATTCGTCAATATCTTTAGACAGAAAAAAGTGAAACGAGAAATCACCTTCGCTGAAAGCTGCACCCTCCCTTACGGGGCCCGACTCAAAGGGCCTGGTCATGTCTCCGTGCTTATTAATGCAGTCATCCTCCCAACTGGAGTCTTCCCATCCAAGAAAACAAATGATGTGATCCATAAATTAAGACAATTCTATCCCGTTATGACGCCCGCAAAGGATGTCTTGGAGGCAGCCATCAATAATCCGAACCCCATTGTCCACCCAGCAGCTACTCTGCTCAGTGCTACCCACATTGAACACTCAAAAGGTGAATTTTATCTCTATTCTGAGGGGATGACCCCATCTGTAGCCAGAACCTTTGAGTCTCTGAATGAGGAGAGACTCTCCATTTGCAAAGCTTTGGGGTATAGACTTTACCACTGGGACAACCTCGAATTCAGAAACTACAATCTGGGCGAAACCGAGGAAGAATGCCGGTACCGAATCCTTAATACGAGCATGGATGCTGCTTTTGGAAAGGATGGGATCTATGCAGGAATCAAGATGAAAGGACCCGAACATTTAAAAGATCGGTATGTGACAGAAGATGTTCCTTACGGAATGGTCCTCATCTCCACATTGGGAGACCTCATTGGAATCGCTACCCCTACTCATGACGCTGTAATCCAACTCGCCTCTGTCATTAACCGCACCAATTACTGGAAAACTGGCCGAGGAGTTGAGGAACTGGGCCTATCCAAATTGGATAAGAAAGGGCTGAAAAAGTTTCTTCTTGTTGGAAGAATCTAACCCGACTTTGTTTCCCCATTCAGGACGAATGCTTCCTTTGAGCCTTCTTTTCAAAAGGTTTCTAAAACTGGGAGCGACCGCCTATGGTGGTCCTGCCATGACTGGACAAATCAAGCAGGCGGTAATAGCCGATTACGGCTGGATATTCCAAGTATCATTTTCGCAGGAGTGGCTTTCTTCGACCTCCTTAAAAAGATTGACCTTCCTTATATTCTTCTCTCTGGTGGAATACTTTCCATCTTCGTATTCAGTCTTTTCAAATAGCTCTCACACCAATCTCAAAACAGCACGTTTCTAAAAGCTGCCCCCCCTCCTTTTCCCTCTTACTTAACCACCATGACAGTGCACGGAACCAACCGGGCAATATTTTGGGAGGTGCTTCCCCAGATCCGGCCATAGATTTTTGAATGGCCCATGAATCCAATCACCACTAAATCAAAATGGTGATCCTTGGCATAATCCACGATGGTCTCCACTTCATGACCTGCAACCACATTCGTATGGAGGACAACCCCCTCTTTGGCCGCCTTACAAAAAGGGCATGTTGGTATGGTATAAATAATTATCTCTTTTCCCAATCTCTTTTTCCACCATGGCCCTCCCCTTTGTCATTTGATATACTTCATTAGTTTATCACAGTGTTTTGGCATGTCTATCTTTTCTGTGTGACCCTCTGGGAGGCATGGACAATAAAGTTTATCTATCTCCGGACCGGAGATTCCTGGCCCTCAGTGTACAACGGGGACCGGTTCTTCAGTGCCACAGACCGCGCAAATTAATTTTGCCATTTTGCTCACATCCTTCTCAGGTAGAACAGTGGGCTCGGTGACCTGATTCAATAGCTCCAAGGCTCCCAATGGAAAACAACCCGGCCCAATCTTGCATTGCCCCGCTGTCTTTTGACAGCTGACCTCTTCGGCCAATTTCAAACCTTCAGCCGCCTTAAAAAAAGATTCAACACAAATGAAAATCTTCTTTTTTCCCACCTCTGGAATCGAGGACTTCTCTAAGTCCATTCTTAGCTTCTTCAGTCCTTTGATAACTTTTGTTTGAGCCCCTGAAAGGCCTATACAATTCCGGCAGATATCCTCAGAAAAGGCGCCAAGAGTTGCCAAAACCACATCATAGCCTCTTAATTGATTTTTAAAATGCGTTACCATTTTCCAACCTCCACTTATACATTTGGTGGTAATGCTGGCTCAGTGACAAGTTTCAGTAGGTCCAGTGATGCATTGGCAAAACATCCAGAACCGATCGTGCAATTTCCCACGCTTTTCTGGCAGGGTTGACTCGTATCCTGGGGAAGGCCTTGAAGGACTCCCTCAAATTCATCCAATTCCCTCCGGAGTTTCTCCTTCTTGTTCTCGGGGAGAGATGACTTATCCAGGGAGGCTTTTAGATTTTTCAGTCTTTTGCCTGCCGAGATCACAGCGGCTGGCAAGCTACATCCATCGTGACAGATATCTCGGTCGAGGGCTTTAAACGCCGCTAAAACTCCCCTATAACCTCTCAATTGATTGGCAAAATATAACACCTCTTCTGTTACAGGCTCCTCTTTAGTAGGTATGGCTGGTTTTATTTTTTCCTCTTCCAACCTTTTTTCCTTTAAGACTTCTTCAGGCCTCTCCAGTCCCTCGATGCAGAGCCTGGCAATCGCTGCCAACTCTTCTGTAACCTTCAGGAGGCGCTTCGTCAAAGATAGAATTTGCTCATTTCCTTTCATCGTTTCACCATCTACCTTCTCCAAGGGTTCTTCAATTTTCATCATAAATTCTTTATCAATTTCCCAGCTCTCAATTTCCTCCGGATGCTTGACCCTCCAAGTGAGGCGGCAAGAAAGCCCGGTTTCTGCAAAAGCCCCTGGATCGCAGAGAGTGAAACCTTGGAAATGAGTTGGGTTCTCCTGATAGCAGGACCAAACCGCCTTTGCTATTATCTCTGGGTTCATCTTCTCTGTCAGATCCACCAAGGTGGTCTGCTCTCTAAATCTCTTGATGGCTTCAAGAGGGATATTGAAAAGGTAGGGTGTCTTCGCTTGGGATCCGACGATGGTCCTCTTGTCATTGATTCCTTCTTTTATCAGGGCCTTGAGCGCGGTGCCCGTATTATGGCCGTTCACCTCCTCACCACAAAGAACAAGATAACGGATGTTGGCATTGCCAACAATATTGCAAATGATCTTCTCGATGCCGATGTTTTCGGTCTGCAAGGTCCCGGCCAAAGCGGCTCCTGTCTCAATCGCCACTCTAACCAACTTTTCGATTTCCGGAGGGATACTCTGCACTTCAGGAGGGAGTGTACCGTAGGGAGCGTTTAGGAGAACCACTACCGCCACTGGGGAATAATCATTCCCGCGCAAAAAGCATCCCGCTTCTGTAGGGTAATCCCCAACAGGACCTACTTTTAGCATCTTGAAATTCCTGTTTATAACTTTTGATTTTTTAAGGCAATATTGAATACATAATATAACCTGCTTTTGAATTGTCAAGGAAAAATGAGGAATAAGGGGGTCTCTTCGTCGACTTTACTGTAGTCTTGAGATTCAAAGGCCGCAATGAGCTCATCCCATGGGGATGTCCATATCCCTTTGCCAAGGTCTTCTCATTAACTTCGCAAATCAATTTGCTTCATTAGAATACAATCTTTTTCTTAAAAAAAGCCTTTACTAAGATTAATAAGGGCTTTTTTCTATTCAGCCACTCGTTAAGTTTTTCGAGTGGGGTAGAATATTAGAACTTCTACCCCAAATCCGATTCAATTTTGAAGTAGAAGTTACCAGTGTCGAACCATTAAAAAAAAGGGACGGTTAAAGGCGAACCTCATTGCCGGACCAATTTATTCTATTATTTCCTTTAACTCTTCTATCGTCCGCCGAATCTCTTCCGTTTGACCCTGAGCCCTGGATAGAAGGGACTCGATCGTGGCCAGTTCATCCTGGACATACTTCAGGGCCTGTTTCTTCATCCGGTCGGTAGCCTTGTTAATCCGATCCTCCCACTGGGCGGCCAGGCGGGAGAGGTTTACAAACACCTCGTTGGGGACCTCGTTTAGGTAATGCCTCTCAAAGAGCGGGCGAAAGATGAACATGGGAATTAAAAACCAGATCAGACCAAAATGAAAGCTAAAAGTCCGACCTATCCTTATGTCCGGTTGATGGGGTTCGGCCACTTCGATCTTCCAATCCGCTTCGGCAAGCCTCAGCCCGAGGACTCTTTCAATATTCTGGTTTAACAGACCCCGGAAAGCCTCCAGGGAGCGGGAGAGGCTGGCATGGGCCTTTTTGAGCGTGCCTAAAAAATGCTTATACTCCGTCTTGGAAATATGATCAAGCTCTTCCGCCAGGGTCTCCTTCAGCCACTCTTCATATCTTTGAGTCAGTTTCCCGATGTTCCCTTTCCAGGAGGGCATTTCTTTTTGCAGTATTTCCACAAGCTTTTTTTTGAGTTGTGGCTCATGGAATTTTTCCAGATAATTCTGGATGAGCTCCCGAGTTTGTAAGGAATTTTCCCGGGCAATCAGAGCAATTTCCTGGCGAATCAGTTCGTAATTTACCTTCTCATCCAGAATCTGTTTCCGGAGTTGCTCGCGGTCGAGATCCGCCTGCAGGGATGTTTTTAAGGCAATCTCCAGGTAGCTCAGGCAGCCTCTTCCGAGGGACTGGACCTTGTACTGCAGGATCTTGTTAAATTCGTCTTCCCGATTGATGGAGAGGGGTCGAAAGACCTCGTTTTCCAGCCTTTGTTTCCATTGTTCGGTGTCCAGGCGAGTGGAGTAAAGAAAAATGGGAAATTCCTCGTGGAGTTCCCGTTGGAGTGCGGTCAGAAAAAAATGGACGACTTCTTTTTGCTGCTCCGGGGACAGGAGGTCGGCCTTGGTAAGGAGGAGAACAATTTTGGGTGTCTGCCTCCGCAATTCCCGGATGAGCTGCAAGTCATTTGCCGCTAAGGGACGATCTGAACTGATGGCGAGCAAAGCTGTACCCACCTCCGGGAGCCAGTTTTCAGAGGTCTCTATGTGGTACTTAAAGATACTCCCCAAGCCTGGGGTGTCCACCAGCCGCAGTCCGGTATATTTTTCCAGTAAGGGAAGTTCGAGGTCAACCACTTCTACATTCTTCTGGTTGGCAGGATTTTTGGCCTCCGAGGTAAATTCTTCAATCGCTCCAATGTCCACCTCGGTGTGCTGCCCGTCAAAATGCCGGACAACGGCTCTTTCTCTTTTCCCATATTGGACACGGGTGATCGTTGTGGTAACGGGGATAACCCCGACCGGAAGTATGGGTTTTCCGATCAGGCTATTGAGGAAAGAACTTTTCCCGGACTTAAATTGCCCCAGGATAGCTACATCAATCAGTTGATCTTGTTGAAGAAGATTTTCGCAGGCTTCGATCTGACGGTTCAAGGAGACGATATGAAACTGATCGCAGATCTCCTGTATTCGGCGCAGTAAAGGTTCAAAGGTTTCCGAGAAGGGATCGAGGGTTGCATTTCTTAGTGCTAATCCCATAAAAAAACTCCTTCAGGCTCTCCCTGCAGGAGTTTTGCTTTTTACTCCTGCCAGGGAAAATCCCCCAATGCAGGAGTTATCAGCCTCAACGGCGGTTATTGGGTGAACTCCATCACCTTTTGAAATATTCGTACCATTTTAAAGAATTTGTGTCAAGTTTTACGATACAGTTTTACGATACAAACCATTTTGAAAATTGCTATAATTTTGTGTTTTTGGTATAGTTATGTCGACTTTCGGGGGTGATTCACATTTTTCTAAGGACAGGAATATAGGGAGGGGTTGCAAGCCATGCGATCGCCCTCCGAGAACTCTAAGGCTGCACAGAAAATTCTTCAGGAAGAATCTGGATAAGCTAAATGCAACTAACTGACTATCACGCTATATACTTCGCTCACGAGTTGACCAAACGGTGCCCCTCCGACAGCGCCGAGAAGCTCGCTGGTGCACTGGTTGATGCGCAGGTGGATCTTAATCCACATCAAATTGAAGCCGCCTTATTTGCCTTTCGTTCACCCCTTTCGAGGGGGGCGTTGTTGGCCGATGAGGTTGGTTTGGGCAAGACCATCGAGGCGGGACTGGTCCTTTCGCAGAAGTGGGCGGAACGGAAACGCCGGGTTCTGGTCATTACCCCGTCCAACCTTCGAAAACAGTGGCATCAGGAATTGCAGGAGAAATTCTTTCTGCCCTGCGCGATTCTGGAAACGCGTTCCTACAATGACGCCATCAAGCGGGGAAACCTCCGGCCCTTTGAAGTCAATGACACCGTCATTATCTGCTCCTACCAGTTTGCCCGCAACAAAGCCGCCGATGTAAGCGTGACTCGTTGGGACCTGGTCGTAATCGATGAAGCCCACCGGCTGCGCAACGTGTACAAGCCGTCCAACGTCATTGCGAACACGCTCAAGCAGGCGCTTAAAGACACACCCAAGCTGCTACTCACTGCTACACCGCTCCAAAATTCGCTGCTGGAGCTCTTTGGCCTGACCAGCTTTATCGACGAATACGCCTTTGGTGATCTCAAAAGCTTCCGCGAGCAGTTCGCCTATCTCAACGACAAACAGGTCTTCGATACCCTTAAAGCCCGGCTCAAACCTATGTGCCATCGCACCCTGAGACGACAGGTCACGGCCTACGTGCCTTTTACCCGTCGTCATCCCTTAGTACAACCGTTCACCCCGGAAGAAAGCGAGGATCGACTTTATCACCTTGTTTCCGAATACCTCCGGCGCGACAACCTGCAGGCGCTGCCGAGCAGCCAGCGTTCACTCATGACTCTGGTGCTCCGCAAGCTACTTGCTTCATCCACTTTTGCCATCGCAGGTGCGCTCAACTCGCTTAGCCAACGCCTTCAATCCCGCCTCAGGAAACAGCCACCCGCTCAGTCGCTCGAAGCGGAGTTGGATGAAGACTATGAAGCGCTCGATGAAACGGCCGAAGAATGGACGGAGGACACACCCGAGCCACAATCCCTTTCCGATGCCGACCGTGCCGCTCTTGCTCAGGAAATTGCCGATCTCGAAGATTTCCGCAACCTCGCCGTCTCCATCACACACAATGCCAAAGGCGATGCCCTGCTTACTGCACTGGATCGCGCCTTCACCGAGGCCGACCGGCTGGGTGCCGCGCGCAAGGCCCTCGTCTTTACGGAATCCCGGCGCACCCAGGAGTATTTGGTCCGGGTCCTGGCCGACAGCCCTTACGCCGACGGTATCGTTCTCTTCAACGGTTCGAACAATGATGAGAAATCACGCCAGATATACGCGGACTGGCGGCACCATCATGAGGGCACCGACCGTGTCACCGGTTCCCGCACCGCGGACATGCGCTCTGCCCTCGTGGACTACTTTCGTGAGCAAGGCCAGATCATGATCGCCACGGAAGCGGGTGGGGAAGGTATCAACCTCCAGTTCTGTTCCCTCGTCGTAAACTATGACCTGCCCTGGAATCCTCAGCGTATCGAACAACGCATCGGCCGCTGTCACCGCTACGGACAGAAGTGTACACACTACCTATTCATGAGCTAAAAAAGGGGGTAAAATTGGGTGACACTTTTGGTTGATGTGGACCCTGATATATCCCCTGGATCGGAGCCAGGATTCCACCGCAATCCTCCAAGCCG
>JBEKDJ010000225.1:0-16033 GCA_050014415.1 Thermodesulfobacteriota bacterium
ACACCCTCAATGAGAAGGGAGGCGAAGGTGATCAACTTTGGCATCATCTATGGCATGAGCGCCTACGGTCTCTCACAACAATTGGGGACAGAGCCAAAGATCGCTCAGTCGTACATTGATGAGTATTTCAAGAGATATACTGGGGTTCAAATCTATATCGAAAAGAGTTTGGAGGAGGCAAGAGAGAAAGGTTATGTGACCACCCTTTTCCACCGACGGCGTTATCTTCCTGACATCCACTCTCCCAACACCCCAATTCGACAAGCCTCTGAGAGGATGGCGGTCAACACTCCCCTCCAAGGGACAGCGGCAGATATCATCAAGGTGGCAATGATCCACATTCAGAACCGGATAGAGGAACTCGGCCTCTCCACTAAAATGATCATGCAGGTTCACGACGAATTGGTCTTTGAGATTCCTGAAGAGGAGATTCCAAGAGCCCTTCCAATGATCCAGAAGGAGATGGTGACGGTGACGAGCCTCTCTGTCCCTCTCAAGGTCTCCATCCATTCAGGCAGAAATTGGGCAGAAGTCCATTGATTATGGTTGGGAGCGACGGGTGGGAGGTATTCATGGTGAACGGTTGAACAAAGGAGTCATGGCGAGGAGCCTAGTGCTGACCCAATCCGTCAGGATGGCTTCATTTCGCAGGATTGGATTCGCAACGATACTACGTGAATTTCAATTTGTTTCCAGAACAAGCGCCTCAATGGAATCAAAAACGCAGCCCTCTTTGGGTGGGATCGTACCAATATCGGCCCGGATAAGGCTGGGGGTCTGAGTAAGGATAGAGATAGTCCTTCCAAAGGTGGATCTCTTCGGTCGAAATAACAGGATATCGGTAATCTCCTTCACTAAGAGATTCTATTTTCTCCTGTTGAGCAGTCCCTTGAATCTCACCTGCCACCGTGATCTTCTTTCCCCTATCGAATTGAGAAAAGTCTAGAGATTCGGTGATTGAAATTAAGAATTTTCCTTCCGAAGCGTATGCTTCTTCGGGTTTTCCTCTCCACCCCAGGGGCATTTGTAAGATCTCAATGAACGTCGTTTCATCTTGAGGGAGGACCTGAATGACCTTCCCACCCCAGAGTACGGTCTTGCCTTTACAAGCATCCGGATCTTGAAGGACCTTCCCGAAAGTCAAAGACGAATCCACCTTGGCCATCAGCTTCGGTGAGATGGCTGGGGCACAACTAAGAACCAGAACGGAAAGGAGGAAAAACAAAAATGACTGGGCTATCATCTTCACCTCTTCTAACCCCATTTAGAATCCAAAATTCGAAGAAAAGAGTTCTTTCGTGATAGATTAAAACGGCCCAAAACAGCAGTAAATAGGGTGAAACACGTATTCTGCAACGAATGAGACTGTATTTTAGGACTGGATGATCGGAGAGCTTGAAGATTCATGAAGAGAAGCAATCTCCAGGCTATTGGAGGTCCTTCTTCTTCTGTTCAAATTCTTCTTTGTTAATTTCCCCCCGGGCATAGCGTTTCTTCAAGATATCGAGGGGAGTTTCCTCAGGCCTTGACGTCTTTCCCATTCCGATAAGCCATCGAACGAGTAAAATCAGACACAAGATAACAAATCCCCAGAACAGGATCATGAAGATCCATCCGATTCCCCACCACCCCCACATCATCCCTGGTCCCATCCCGTAATCATGCCAATTCCATTGAGTCCACATCGCTTCCATTTGACTACCTCCGTCTCGGTCTCTCCTCCAGTTTCACCTTTACTTCATCAAATCCCTCTTTTCTTAAGACCTTCAAAAGAATCGTGTCCCCCGGTTTCTTCTCACGAATATACCGGATCAGGTCATCGTTGGTTTTCACATCCTGTTGATCCGCCTTCACTACAATGTCTCCTCCCACGATCAGCACGGTGTTGCCAACCTGTACCTTGCGGTTTCCCCCCTTCAGATCCGCTTTATCTGCTGGCCCGCCCTTGACCACCTCTGCAATCAATGCACCTCGTTCCACCGGCAACTTTAAATACTTGGCAACCTCCGGGAAGAGGGACATGATGGTTGCTCCAATCCATGGATGGGTCACATACCCTTTCGCTATCAATTCCGGCACCAGCCGTTTTGCCATGTTGACGGGGATTGCGAATCCAATCCCCACGCTTCCACCGGAAGGGCTGATGATGGCACTGTTGATCCCGATCATCTCTCCTTCAGAGTTCAAAAGGGGACCGCCTGAGTTTCCTGGATTGATGGCCGCATCGGTCTGGATGATGTCTTCCATCATTGTCCCCAATTCGGAGCGGATGGTTCGTCCGAGGGAACTGATGATCCCGGTTGTCAACGTCCTCTCCAACCCGAACGGATTCCCAATGGCAAGAACCTTCTGACCAATCTTCAAATTCTTCGAATCCCCCATTGGAATGATCTTCAACTTCTCCTTCGGAGCATCGATCTTGATCACTGCCAAATCACTATCCGGATCGGATCCAATCAGTTTGGCGGGATACCTCGACTCATTTGCCAGAGTCACCTCCAGCTTTTGGGCATTGGCCACCACGTGCTGATTGGTCAATATATGCCCTTTCGTATCGATGATGGAGCCAGAGCCTGATCCTTGGGTCGGAAACGCGTTGAAGAAGAAATCCATCTGCACAGCAGTACTGGTGACGTTGACCACTCCATCAGCCACTTTCTCATAGACGGCAATGTTGTTTTTTTCGTCCTCCGTAACAGAGAAGGCATGTTCCGTGCCGAAAAGAGAGAAGAGAAGGATGAAGATGACAATCCACAGCCGTTTTGGTGTTTTTTCCTGAACCATTTCATCATCCCCCTTTCAATACTGACCGGTTATTCAAGGCTGTCAGCCCTGAAAGATCAATCATCAAAGGCTGAATTATTTAGTGTCTGTCCATAAACAGCCTTTTCTGTCATGCCGGACTTGATCCGGCATCCAGAAGGTCTTGAAAGGACTGGATTCCGGCTTTCGCCGGAATGACGATTCTAATTAAAGAGGCAATTTCAATTCTCCTATACTATATCCTGGGAAGACCACCCTCGTCGAAGACCCCTTCAAAAAGCGGACCGCTCAGATACCTTTCACCAGAATCGGGTAGTATGGCCACGATTGTTTTCTCTACGAATTCACGGTTCCTTGCAAGTCTTAGCGCAACGGCAATTGCTGCACCACAACTAGCGCCCGAAAGAATACCTTCCTCGCGTGCGAGCCGCCTGGCATATGCTATGGCTTCCTCGCTCGTGACTTGTTCTACACGATCCACCATAGACAAGTCTAGCGTATCTGGAATGAAACCAGCACCAATTCCCTGAATCTTGTGCGGACCTGGTGTGAGTTCTTGTTTCGCAAGATGCTGTGTAATGACAGGACTTTCAGCGGGTTCAACAGCAACACTTATCATCTTCTTCTTTTTTTCTCCCTTAATATATCGCGATACACCTGAAATCGTGCCTCCCGTGCCTACACCAGAAACGAGTACATCTATCCCGCCGTTCGTCTGTTCCCAGATCTCAGGACCTGTGGTTTTGAAATGGATTTCCGGGTTTGCGGTATTCTTAAACTGCTGGGGCATAAAGTAATTGGGATTCGACGCTGCAATACGCTCAGCCTGCTCAATGGCACCCTTCATTCCCTTTACTCCCGGTGTGAGAATGATGGTCGCCCCGAAAATAGCAAGTACCTTGCGCCGTTCCATCGACATCGTCTCAGGCATGGTGACACTCAGTTTATATCCCCTTGCGGCAGCCACAAAGGCCAAGGCAATGCCGGTGTTTCCGCTTGTGGGTTCAATGATCTCCATCCCAGGCTTGAGTAAACCCTGTTTCTCTGCTGTCCAGATCATATTCGCGCCAATTCGGCACTTCACTGAATAGGCGGGGTTACGACCTTCGATCTTGGCCAGTATGGTGGCCTTGAGTCCTTTCGCCATTCTGTTAATCTTCACCACCGGACTATTTCCAATTGACAAGGTGTTGTCTGCAAACCATTTTTCCATTGTGGACCTCCTTCGTTAGGTAATGGGTCTGGGTGGGTTTATCACGATCACCCGGCCCCTGCGTGCCGAAACACCTGACTGCGTGAAGCCGCTCTCGCCTACCAAAGAACTCGTTCGCCCTCCATAGTCATTCTATTACGGCGGACAGGTCCGGCGAGCAGGCCGGCGAAGGCAGGCACTCTGGCATGTAGGCACGGTCGCGCTATTTCATGTCTAACTCATGGGTGGGGCAAATCTACGAAGTCTCAGAGCATTTGATACCACTGTCACAGATGAAAAGGCCATTGCCCCGGCTGCGAGGATGGGGTTGAGGAGGATGTGAAAAAATGGGAAGAGGACTCCTGCAGCTACAGGGATGAGAATCGTATTGTAAGCGAAAGCCCAGAAGAGGTTCTGTTTGATATTCCGGATAGTCGCCTTGCTTAAAGCAATGGCAGTCACAACCCCTCTCAGATCCCCGCTGATCAACGTAATATCAGAGGACTCCATCGCCACATCGGTTCCCGTTCCAATCGCAATTCCCACATCGGCCTGGGCTAAGGCAGGTGCATCGTTAATGCCGTCGCCCACCATTCCAACCTTCTTCCCCTCCTCCTGAAGCCGCTTGATCTCCGCTGCCTTCATCTCAGGAAGGACTTCTGCCAGCACCCGGTCGATCCCAATTTGATCGGCGATCGCCTTGGCCGTTCGCTGATTATCGCCCGTGAGCATGGCAACTTCCAATCCCATTCGGTGAAGGGCCTCCACAGCCTTCTTCGAGTTTTCCTTCAATGTATCCGCAACAGCAATGATCCCCCCCATTTCACCATTCACCGCCAAAAACATCGGCGTCTTCCCTTTATTGGAAAGCTGTTCAGCCCTATCAACCCATCCATTCAGAACCACCCCTCTCTCTTCCATCAACCTCACATTCCCAAGGAGGATCTTTCTTGAATCAATCGTAGCCTCGATGCCATGACCTGCCATGGCCTGGAAATCCGCTGGATTCAGGAGATTCAACTTCTCCTCTTTCGCTTTATTGACGATCGCCTCCCCCAAAGGATGTTCTGATCCTTTCTCGGCTGAGGCTGCCAAGATCAAGATTTCTTTCATGGCAAACTTGTCAGACGCGATGACGTCCGTCACAGAGGGCTCTCCTCGGGTCAATGTCCCCGTTTTGTCCAGGACGATGGTATTCAATTGGTGAGCAGTCTCTAATGCCTCTGCTCCCCGAATGAGAATCCCATGTTCAGCGCCCTTACCCGTTCCCACCATAATGGAAGTAGGGGTCGCCAATCCCAACGCACAAGGGCAAGCAATGATAAGGACGGCAACAAAGTTAAGAAAGGCATAAGTCATCGCCGGGGGTGGGCCGAAGAAATACCAAACGAAGAAGGTAACGATGGCGATCGAAATCACAACGGGAACGAAGTAACTGGCGATCACATCAACCATGCGAGCGATCGGCAGTTTTGAGCCCTGTGCCTCTTGTACCAACCGAATGATCTGGGCCAGGACCGTATCCCTTCCAACCTTGACGGCTTCGAATCTAAATGCCCCAGTCTTATTGATGGTCGCACCAATGACGGCATCGCCCGCTCTCTTTTCCACCGGCAACGACTCCCCTGTCACCATTGACTCATCAACAGAGGAGTAGCCGTCTCTTACAATACCATCTACCGGAATCTTCTCCCCAGGCCGAACGATGACCATATCACCCGGGATCACCTCTCCCACCGGAATATCCATCTCATGATCCTTTCGGATGATCCTCGCTGTCTTCGGTTGAAGGCCGATCAGCTTCTTAATGGCCTCCGAGGTTCTCCCTTTTGCCCTTGCCTCCAGATATCTTCCAAGAAGAATGAGGACGATGATGGCCGCAGAGGTATCAAAATAGACATCCATCATGAAGCCTTTGACCATAATCAGGTGAGGCGCAAAGGTGACGATGAGGCTATAGAGATAAGCCGCAGAGGTACCCACAGCAATAAGCGTGTTCATATCACTTGTCTTATGTTTGGTCGCCTTCCAGAACCCTACATAAAACTGCCATCCTGCCCAGAATTGGACAGGAGTAGCTAACAAGAATTGAATGAAGAAATTAATCTCTCTCGGAAAGCTGCCCAACTTCTCAAAGAGGTGGGGCCCATACATGAGAATGAGGATAGGGACAAGGAGAAAAACACCCGTGACCAATTTCCATTTCAATCGGGAAAGGTCTGCCTCCCTGGCGAGTCTCTCCTTCTCAACAATATCTTCCTCTTCCACTTCAAGAACGTGATAGCCTGCTTCTTGGACCGCCTTCTTGAGATCCCAGACCGTTACCGCGCCGGGAATGTATTCGACGGTGGCCCTTTCGGTAGCGAAGTTGACGCTCGCACGAACGACTCCGTTTACCGCATCCAGTGCCTTCTCCACTTTACTCACACAAGAGGCACACGTCATCCCCTGAACGGGGAGAATCACTTTCTCCGGCCTTGCCCCGTAACCCAGATCCCTCACCCTCTCAATCACATGGGAAAGATCTATTTGAGCAGGATGAAAAACGACCGTGGCCTTCTCGGCAGCAAAGTTGACAGTGGCTTTGGACACCCCCTCCAGGCTCGATAGACCTTTCTCAATCTTCGCCGCGCAACTCGCACAAGACATTCCTGTGATGGGAAGATCAATGCGCTTCAATTCTTCTTTTGAATCTCTGGATTCCATCATTTCAATTTCAGATTTCTAGATTTCAGATTTCAGATTTCTCAATCTGCAATTTGCAAATTGGTATGTGCCGTCCTACTTTATTTCATAATATATCCCAGCCGTTCTCTTTCTGTCCCCTATCTTAAAAAGGACCATCACCTGATATTTTCCCTTCTCGGGGAGATTGAAATAGGCATCGTAACTCTTCATCATCTCTTCATACTTCAGAGGTTTGATCTGATCTTTTCCCGCCGGATCAACCATTTTCATGTTGATCTGAGCATCGGTGATCGCCTTCTGCGTCTTTTCATCCTCCAAAGTCACTGTGATGTTGTGGGTGGTACCGGACTCCACGTCCTCCTTCATCTTCATGTCCTTGAGCATCTTCTGATGCTCTTGGTTTGCCATGATCTGAAAGGCCACCTTGACGCCCTCAACGAGAACCTCTTTGGTATCCATCTTCATGGACTCACCCATCTGCATGCCTCCGTGCATGTGCTGGGCCATGCAGAGTGGAGAAAGAACAAACAAACTCAAGACTGATATCACCAAACCCCCTACCCACTTCCTCATGACGATGACCTCCTTTTTGAAATGGCTATTTGATTGTGAATTCAGAATTTAGAAATTTGTTTTGAATATTCCGCAATTCCTCAATTCTGATCCCTGAATTCGAAGTTTTACTTAAGCCAATCCGGATTGGCCTTTGATTCCTCTGCCTCCTTCGAGAGCTTCCTCAACATTTCATTCGCCTCAGCGATCTGGTCCTCATATTTGTTCTTCTCTTCATTTAATCGATTCAGCTCCATAATGTCCCATTTGGTTTGAGATCTGCTTCTACCAAAGAATTTTGTCTGACTCACTTGATCTGTCTTTTCCGCCAATTTCTTCTGCGCGGCTTCATAATTTTCAGTCGCCTCCTTCAATTTTTCCTTCCATGGGCGTACCTTATCCCGCCACCAGGCCTCATCTCGGCCATAAATATCCGCTCTGATCTCCTCCTCTTCATTGTCAGGAGTTGCGGCCAGGGGAGGCACCGGACTCATTTCTTCCTGGACATCTTTCCTTTCTTCTACTTCGACTCGATCACGATAGGAAGGAGGAACCTTACTCAGGTCATCCGTGAAGTTCACCACCCCTTCTTTATCCACCCACTTATAAAGGGTGCCAGCTTGAAGAGGCAAAGCAAGAAGGAGAATGACCAGAATTGAAAAGATCTCTTTCATTTTTCTCACCTCCTTTAATTATAGTGTCTGTCCATAAACAGCCCTTTCTGTCATGCCGGACTTGATCCGGCATCCAGAAGGTCTTGAAAGGACTGGATTCCGGCTTTCGCCGGAATGACGATTCTAATTAAAGAGGCAATTTATAAACAGACTCTAATTAATCAATTATAACCTAAATGGGGCGCTTTTTTGGGAAAATCTCCCAAAACCGTGCATGCTCCAAAGCATGCAAAAGACTCGCTTGGTAAAAGTTTGGAAGCATACCCAACTGCCTTTTCAATGCATTATTAAGGTCTATTGCCTTTCCGTAATTGAGAGCACTGCAATTGTCTTACTTCTTCTTCCTTCCACGAGGGCAACCTTCATCAATACCGGCGTGAGCATCGTCAACCCCACTACCACAATCATTGCAACATTGAAAGATACGGGGTTCACAACGAAAGATACGGGGTTCACAACCCCGCGCGAAAATAGGTAGGTCGCAATGAGCATTCCCATTTCGCCCTGGGACAAAGCTCCAAACATGATCCAGCTCCGATCATACGACGTTTCAATCACTTGATTTGTAGCGATTCGGCATCCAATCAGCTTCGTTCCGATCACTGCCGCAATGAGCACAATCAAGAAAATCATGTACCTCTCGGACCCCGTGAGATTCATCTCCAT
Source organism: Thermodesulfobacteriota bacterium (assembly GCA_050014415.1). Taxonomy (GTDB): domain Bacteria; phylum Desulfobacterota; class BSN033; order BSN033; family UBA1163; genus JBEKDJ01. The sequence goes on from JBEKDJ010000225.1 coordinate 8,536, forward strand.
TCCAAACACCACGAAGAAAACTCCAACGGGAATCGATGCCAAGATAGACCCAAGCCCTCCCTCGATTTTTCCTTTCATACCAGGGTGAGACGTCCCAAGCAGCGCGCCTCCAAGAGAGGCAACGCAAACCGCCGCGAAACTTCCAAAATGCATCGCAGCCCAGGCATACAAAGAAGCGACTAAAAGCAGATAGCCGATGAGCATCTGGTTGGGTCTTTTTTGAAAGTTGGCTTTCGCAGTGAGTCTTAGAAATCGGGAAGTCAAAAAGTATGCGATGGCAAAAAACATGATTAACTTCCCCAAAAACCATGAAACCGCAATGATCATTTTGAAACCACCATAGGCCGCCGAGTAATTCATGGCCTGACTTCCAATCATCAACAGAATCGCGAGCACTCCGCCCAAGACGCCTGAACCCAATACCACGCTTGCAGACGGCGATCCGAGAAATCTCATTTCGTTTAAGTTAAAAACAGAAATGCCAAAGCCCGATGGGGTCATGATCGCACCCACTGCTAAAGCCTCTGCCCAGCGATCAACAAAGGAATGTGTGATGATCACAACAGCGATGGCCGTGAGCACAAATCCCGATGCGCCTACTAAAAAAACTGGCTTGAGCATCTTTTTCAGCTCGTGCCAATCCGTTTGCAAACCTGCAAGAAACATCAGTTGAATCAACCCAATCTCTGCAAGGATCTTCAGAAGATTGTGGAGCGGACCAGGAGAGGGACTACCCCAGGTGCCCAACAGGATGGGTGAACGTAATAGATTCAGCAAGGATGGACCCAGAAGAATTCCTAGCAATAGCTGGGCTGTAGCAGTGGGCAACCCAAATCGTTTCGCCAACAGCACCGCTGCCTTTGATAGCACGATGACGACAATGGAAATTATGATCCACTGGGGAAATGCTTCCATCTCTTCAGATCTATCTCTTCCCCCCTTCTCCCTCGTGGGAGAGGGGGCAATTTCTTGTTCCCAGTGTGGAGAAAGGGAGCTTATTCTCCTCGCCCACTTTGACGGGAAGGGATATAGGGGAGGATGAGATTTTGGTTACACTGGGCTGACACCTGCATGCCCTAATTGTTTCTTCAGCCCAAAGTTCCATTTCCAGATGGCGTAGATTGCAGGATAGACACCTAGCTCCATGATGAAGGACGTGAAGATACCGCCGATCATTGGCGCAGCAATCCGCTTCATCACATCCGCTCCGGCACCGGTTGACCACATGATTGGAATGAGACCCATGAACATGACACCCACGGTCATCATTTTGGGGCGAAGCCGCTTGACCGCTCCTTCCAAGATCGCCCTCCTCAGGTCATCCCAGCTCCTCATCCTGCCTTGGGCCTGGGCCTCCTGATAGGCGAGATCCAGATAGAGGAGCATGAACATTCCCGTCTCTGCGTCCACACCCATCAATGCAATCAAACCAACCCAGACAGCGGCACTCATGTAGTATCCAAGGAGATGTAGAAACCAAAGAGCACCGACTGCAGAAAATGGGAGCGCTAGGAGAATGATCATTGTCTTGGTGACTGATCGGGTATTGAAAAATAAGAGTAAGAACACGAGAAAGAGGGTGATCGGCACGACGACGGTCAGTCGTTTATTGACACTTTCCATGAGCTCAAACTGACCGCTCCAGACCAACTGGTACCCGGGTGGCAATTTCACGTTCTCCCGAATGGCTTTCTTGGCATCTGCAACATAGCTACCGATATCGCGTTTCGAGGTATCGAAATTTACGGTGACAAAACCAGTGAGCCGACCATTCTCGTCCCGGATCATGGAAGGACCCGTCTTGAGAGAGATCTCAGCCAACTCCGTAATAGGAATGTGTACAACCCCTGATCCTCCTGCCCCAGACGAAGTCGATCCACCCATCCCTCCCATTCCGCCTCCTGTCGCTGCCCCTCCTGCCTGGACAGGCACAAAGACTCTTCTGAGCTTCTCAATATCGTCCCGGAGTTCTCTGAAATAGCGGACATTGACCGGATACCGCTCCCGTCCCTCAATAGTCGTCGTCACGTTCTCCCCGCCAATCGCCGACATGACAATATTATTGACCTGATCAACCGTCAGTCCATAGCGAGCTAGCTGTTCCCTCTTGAGTGTAAAATCGAGAAAATACCCACCAGCGGTCCTCTCAGCAAAAGCGTTTTTTGTATCCGGAACATTCTTCAGAACCATTTCAATGTGTTCGCCGATTTCCTGAATTTTTTGCAAATCCGCGCCCATTATCTTTATCCCCACGTCTGACTTCACACCGGTTGAAAGCATGTCGATGCGAGCTTTGATGGGCATTGTCCAGTCGTTGGCAACTCCTGGTAACTTCATCGTCTCATTGAGTCCCCCAGGACCATACTTCAGTTCATCTGGACTCTTGTGGTCAGGCCAAAACCTACGGAGGATTTTTTGCAGCCATTGAGGTGCCCATGAAGAATACCATTGAGGCACTTTAGGCCATTCCGACTCTGGTTTGAGAAGGATGACCGTTTCCATCATGGAGAATGGCGCTGGATCGGTCGCAGTTTCTGCGCGGCCCGCCTTCCCAAAGACAAGGTCAACTTCAGGGAAGGTCTTTAACACTTTGTCTTGAACCTGAAGCAATTTTCCAGCCTCTGTAACAGAAATGCCGGGTAATGTCATCGGCATATAGAGCAGTGATCCTTCAAAAAGAGGTGGCATAAACTCCTTACCGAGTCTCATATAGAGAGGGACCGTGGCGATCACGATGAGCAACGCGATGATCACCGTTATCCATTTGAATCTCAACACGAACTCACAAACAGGATGATAGATCCTCATCAGAGGCCGGCTGATCGGGTGCTTTTCTTCACTGTGAATCTTTCCAACCAGAACCGCATTGACGATGCGACGTAGCCACTTCGGTCTGAACTGATAAGGATCCATGTGGGTGAAAAGCAAACGGATGGCTGGATCGAGTGTGATGGCAAGAACGGCTGCAATGGCCATGGAAAAATTCTTGGTGAAAGCCAGGGGCTTAAAGAGACGGCCCTCTATCCCTGCCAAGGTAAAGACGGGCATAAATGAGACGGCGATGACAAGAAGAGCAAAAAAGCTTGGGCCGCCCACCTCCTTGACCGCACCGATCACTACGTCCTTATAACTTCCAGGGCGGCCCTCAGCGTCCCAGCGCTCCAACTTTTTATGCGTCTGCTCGACGACCACAATAGCCGCATCCACCATCGCACCAATCGCAATGGCAATTCCGCCGAGGCTCATGATGTTTGCCGTGAGTCCCATCGAGTACATCGGTATAAATGAGAGGATGATAGTAATGGGAATCGTAATAATAGGGACGAGGGCAGATGGGATGTGCCAGAGGAAGATCATGATGACGATACTGACGATGATGAGTTCCTCCGTCAGTGTGCCCTTGAGGGTCTCGATGGCCCGCTCGATTAAATCGGCGCGATCATAGGTGGTCACAATCTCAACACCAGTCGGAAGCGAAGGCTTCAGCTCATCAATTTTTGCTCGAACGCGTTCGATCACCTTTAGGGCGTTTTCTCCATAACGCATGATGACGATACCGCCGACAACTTCTCCTTCGCCATTGAGTTCGGCGATTCCCCGCCTCATATCGGGACCTAATGTAACCATACCAAGATCCTTCACCAGAATTGGAGTGCCGCTCCTGGACCTAACGCCTACCACGATGTTTTCGACATCCGAGACCTTCTTAATGTAGCCTCGGCCCCGAACCATGTATTCAAGTCCTGTGAACTCAACCAATCTTCCACCCACATCATTATTTCCCGCACGCACCGCCGCAATAACTCGATCAATGGAGACGTTATAGGCTGAGAGCTTATTCGGATCGATGTTTACCTGATATTGCTTGACAAAACCGCCAATCGGTGCAACCTCAGCAACCCCGGGCACCGCTTGCAGTGCATACCTCAGATGCCAGTCCTGAAAGGAACGAAGTTGGGAAAGGTCGTTATTCCCCGTCTTATCAACAAGGGCATACTCAAAGACCCATCCGATGGCCGTTTCATCCCGGGCAAGCTCGACATTCACCCCTTGAGGAAGGCGAGGCAGGATGTTGCTCAAATACTCGAGTGTCCGAGACCGGGCCCAGTAGATATCTGTACCATCCTCAAAGATGATATAGACATAGGAAAAGCCGAAATCAGAGATGCCCCGGATATCCTTCACCTTTGGCACACCCAGAAGAGCCGAGACAATCGGGTAGGTGACTTGATCCTCCATGATATCGGGGCTTCGGTCCCATTTCGAGTAGATGATCACTTGTGTATCGGAAAGATCGGGAATGGCATCGAGTCTGATATTCTTCATGGAGTATAATCCCCACAAAACGGCCATTCCGATGAAAAGAAAAACGACGAACTTATTGCGGGCACATGCCTCAATAAGCTTATTAATCATGAGAAAACCTCCACCTCATATTGCGGATTGAAAACCCCTAAATCCGAAACCAATTCTCAATTTCTATTTTTCATCTCCTCCATGCTACATTCCAGGCATGCCGGCCATGCCTCCCATTGCTTCTTTTAGCTTTGATTCGGAGTCAATGAGGAAACTAGCGCTTGTCACCACGCGTTCCCCGGCTTTGAGCCCTTTGATCACCTCATAATAGTTATCCACCTTCGACCCCACCTTTACTTCCCGCGGCTCAAAATAGCCATTCCCTTTGTCGATAATGGCCAGTTGTCGTATGCCCGTGTCGATGATTGCACCTTCCGGCACAGCGAGCTTCTGTCCCAGGTGAACCTTGATCTCCACATTGGCGTACATTTCCGGCTTGAGCCTTTCTTGAGGATTAGGAATTTCGAACCTGACCTTTGCCGTTCGTGTCTCCGGATTCAGAGAAGGATAGATATAGATCGCCTTCCCTGTAAAGGTCTCTCCTGGAAGATAGGTTAACTGAATGAAAGCTTGTTGTCCCAATCGGATGAAGGGAAGCTCGTATTCGTAAATGTCCGCATAGAGCCAGACAACCGAGAGGTCGGCCAGTTTGTACAAAGACATCCCAGGCATCACATTCATCCCTTTATAGGCCGTTTTTTCCAGGACAAATCCTGTGAAAGGGGAATAGAGGGTAAGGGTCTTTTTAGCCTCGCCGCTCTCTTCCAGGGTTTTGATCTGATCGTCACTGATATCCCAGAGTTTTAGGCGCCGTTTGGCAGAGTCTGCCAGAGAGTCTCCACTCCGGGCAACTTCAGGAAAAGGACTCTTTACTAAAGACTTCTTCGCCCGAAGGGCGAGGAGATACTCCTCCTGTGTTGAAACCAGTTCCGGGCTGTAGAGTGTGAGAAGAGCGTCTCCTTGTTTGACAAACCTGCCTGTGAAATCGACATAGAGGTCTTCGATCCATCCCCCAATCTTGGGTGAGACCGTAACGATCCTTTTCTCATCGTAATCAACCCTTCCGACAGTCCGGATCACCTTCTCGAGAGACCTCATCTCCGCTGCTCCAATCTTGACTCCGATCAGTTGTTGCCGTTCCGGAGAGATCTGAACCGTTCCTGGAGTCACCTCTTGTATCTTCCCTTCCTTCTGGATCGACTCCATAGTTATGCCCTTCATCTCCATCTCCATTTCATTAGGCTTTTTTGTGGCCTCGGTCGAAGTGGCCTTTGCCTCGGGTTTCATACCTTCTCTATGGGCTGCCGTCTCCTTTCCTTTTCCACAACCGGCGGCTAGCCAGGAAAGGGCTATCAACAGGATGAGCCAGGTTCTTCCTTTCATTTTGCTTCCTCCTTTTGAGAGAAACGTTTTCCAACAACCGCCCCTAACCCTGCCACATTTTTTTCATACTCGGTCAATGCCAGATGATATTCTAACTGATACTTATAGAGCGTCATCTGGCTATCCAGTAAGGTCATGAAATCGGCCCTATTCACCCTGTACGTACTCATGGCCGAGTCGACTTGAAGACTTGCCTGAGGAAGGATCCCCGTTTTATATAGCTCCAGTTGCCTCTCCGTTCTCTGAATCATCGAACCCATGTCGGCAATCATGAAAAGGATCTCATTCTTCATCGCCTGGTATTGTGCCTCTGCAGCCTGGATGTCCGCCATTGTCTCTCCCACTTTTCGGTCCTGTTTTGATTTGTAGAAGATGGGAATGTTGATTTCCATCATTCCTGTCAGCATGTCCCGGCGTTTCATGTCCAGTGCGTTATCTCTCTGGCCATAGGCAAATCGGAAATTAAAATCGGGATAATAATCCCTTTTGGCCAGGGCATAGGTCTTCTCCTTTGCTTCGATCATCTTCTTCATCCCTTTCAATGCTGGGCTCATCTCGAGTGCCATCTTCTGAAGCTCATCGATCGTGAATGGAAATCTCCTAGATGTGACCTCTTCCGGTTCGCCCATTGGACTCCCTGGAGGCCGATTGAGGAGAGCATTCAGTTTTGCCTCAAGAGCCCTTTTTCTCTGGCCGAGCATGATCAATTCGTCCACCATCTTGGAGACTTCCACATGAGCCTTGAGCACATCCTGCTGTATCCCCTCCCCAACGGCATAGCGGGTCTCAGCGATCTTGGCAAAACTCTCAAGGATTTCCTTGTTCCTTTGGGTGACTCCTGTGGTGCGATAGACGTGAGACAGATCATAATAAGCGGTCTTCACGTCTCTAATGATTTGATGTACCTTCCCTTGAATCTCGGTGAAAACAGACTCTGCCTCTTTCTCCGCCATCTCCTTCATCAACGGCCTTTTCCCGGGAAAAGGAAGCTTCTGTGAGATAGAAAACTCCTTCATCGTCATATCTTCTTGATGGAAATTGAAGCTAGTGGGAAGGTTGATGATTCCGAAACCGAACATGGGGTCCTCAAGAGCATAGGCTTGAGGGACCTTCTCTTTGAAGACCTCCCACTTCTTCTTAGCAGCCAAAATCTCCGGGTTGTTCTGGATTGCTTCATCAGCCAGCTGATCCATATTCACATACGTTATCTCTGACTGAGCTTGGGAAGAAAGAGGAATCAAAATGAAAAAAAAGAGGGCAAAAAACCTTTCAAAGCATGATGATCTTAGCACCATTTCATTACCCCTTTCTAAAAATTCGGCTTTAGCATAAGAAAAGCTCTTGGCCTTTTTATTAAACCTTCAGGGGGGTGAAGGCTTTAGCGAAATGGGCCCAAACTTCCATCAGGCCCTTGGCCAAGAGCTTACTTTTTAATCTTTCTAGAATTGTCAGTCAGAGAAATTAGTCCCTACTGAATAAGATGGCTGGGGCCTTATCGCGATCTACCTAAAATCTACTAAAAACAGTCTGAGTCGTAAATAGGGTAAATTACCTATTTTATAAAAGAAAAGACCGTATTTGGGGCTAGATTTTCAACAAGGATCCCATGATGCCAGTCAGATTTTCAGAATTCTCTCCTGAAATTCTTTGACTCTTCAGTGTGAACCGGTCTAACCGCAATTCCTTGATCAAAATTCCACCTCAAACCAAATGAGATTCCCTCATCCCCTTTGAATATTGGGAGCTATTAATCATATAT
>JBEKDJ010000226.1:0-7824 GCA_050014415.1 Thermodesulfobacteriota bacterium
TAACTCTTACAATGAATCCAAATGCCGCCGTCAAAGAAGATTTGACACAGTTTCTTGAGGCTTTGAAAAAAGCTGCTTGAAGCTTAAACTACTGATTTCAGATTTTTTACGCAACGTTAAGGAAGATAGAGGGTATGGAGAGAGGGAAGGGCAGGGGGTAGGATAAATCAGAGAGTATTTAAATCCTCTTGCCAGTATTGATAGGCAATTGAGAAAACTGCAACCGGATGAAATAGACTGCATTGAGAATTGAGCGCTGGGGATAGTGCTGGGGATGAAAATAATACGACAAAAAATAAAGGGCCGCGAATTAACGTAACAAAATGATTACATTATATGATTGTCCCAATTAGATTCGAACACCGTTATCGAATTTAGAGGCCCAACGCTAATCCCGCGCACCTGTTTTGTCTTGGACGGACTATTTCGATTTGGGTTTGCAAGTACAAGCGTCAAAAGGTTTTTTTGCATCCCTCACAGACTCCGTTGACAATTTTTGCTCCACACTTACAAGGAGTACAACCGCAGGTCTTGCACATATATTCTTCACCCCCTTTCTGTGTCGATCCTTAACTTATGATAAATTGGGCAGTTACACGGCCATCTTTCACAAACAGGAACGGGTCAACGGAAAGCTTCTTGAAGAGGAGACCATACTCCTCAAGTTCAAGAAGCCCTTTAAAATGTATATGAAGTGGATCAAAGATCCGTATAAAGGGCGGGAAGTGCTCTATGTGGAAGGCTGGAATGAAAACCAGATCAAGGTCCATGAAGGTGGGATAACAGGGATCGTTACGCTGAATCTTAATCCAGGAGGTTTCATGGCCATGAAGGGTAACCGCCATCCGGTTACCGACACCGGGATTGGTCACCTGATAAAGATCATTGGCGAAAACCTTCGCAGGAGGATGAAAGCGGGTGAGTTTAAGCTTTTAGAACACGGGGAGGAAACGGTTTACCGCCGGAAGACCCGGAAGGTGGAGGTCCTTTTCGAGAGGGATAGGACAAAGGGTTATTACGGCTACCGTGTTATTGTAAATCTGGACAAAGAGAAGAAGGTTCCGATCAAGATTCAGATTTATGATTGGGATGATCAGCTCGTCGAGAGCTATGGGTAGGAAAACCTCGATCTCAACACAGGGCTAATGGACGCCGATTTCAATCCGAAGAATCCAAAGTACCGATTTTGATGGTATACACAGCGCCTTAATCACCGCAAAGGCCGTCATTGCTGCGAAAGCAGGAATCCAGGAAAGTACTCCTGCCCGCCCGGCAGGCGGGGGATTCCGGGTCAAGCTCGAAATGACAAACTCGATAGGACTTATGTCGTCATGTATAGAAGCCCTCTCTCTTGCGCACTTCGTCTTTCCGAAGCAGGCCATTGTTTGTCATTAGGGAAGACTTATCTGGCTGAGTACCCCTGAGTGGTCCGAAACCCATAGAGAATGGCCTTTGAAGACAACTTCGCTCCCGAGGACTGCATTGAAACTTTTGGCAAAGATATAATCAATCCTTTGGGGCGATTCGGTTTGATGCGTGATCAGATCGAATGCAAAAGGATCCCCGGGGACGGCGAAGGTGCAGCCGACAACGTCGCTCGGAGGCGTACAACAAACAGAACATCCGTTGAAAGCCGCATAGGTGTCAACAAAGCCATTGCTGGTGACGAGGTTGTACACCGGTGGGTTGCCCGGGATGTTCAAGTCGGTATTGAAATCGCCACCCAGAATAATGGGATTTTCTCCGGAAATAAGATTTTCCGTGGACTGGACGAACTTCATAAGGACCTTTGCCTGCTGTAACCGTTCAGATCCGGAGCAGCCGGAACAGAGGTGGGTATCATAGACATTGACCCTCCCAAATCCCGGCACGTCTATCCTGACCATGATCACTTTTCGCTTCAAGGGAATGTCTACCCCTTCAAACACTTCTTCTGACTCAAAGGGAAGCGTCTTCGTAAGAGTGGACTTAATCTCGCAACGACTCAGGATCGAGTTTCCTACCGACAAAATCCCGTGCAGTCCGTTCACCATCGTAAACCTAAGATTATAGGGGATCTTTTTAGTGGCAAGGAGTCCTTTAAGATCCAGACTGCTGTTCTCGGTCCCCTCAAGGGTGCCTCCGACGACCTCCTGGAGCAAAATGATATCGACAGGATTTCCTTGCTGGGTTTCCTGAGTCACAAAATCGGCGATCCTTTTCAGCCTGAGTTCTCGGTCTTCGATCTCTGAAAACAACAGATTAATGGTTAATACGTTGATATACCCGCGGGCCGACACGTCCGGGCATACGGCCTTGCCTGACCATGCTAGAGAAACGAGAAGAAGAGAAAACGCCAAGACTGCCACCCCGACGTGAACCTTCTTTGAATTCAATGAAGCCTTCATAGCACCCCTCCCTTCTTGTCCAAAAAAGTTTGAATTGGGACGTGCTTGAGATCAGCAGTTCTTTTTAAGGTTACCAAAGGTGTTCTTAGAAGTAAATAGAGCGAACCCTGTATCCCCCTTGATTATTCTTTCTACATCCTACTACTCTTCATTCCAAAATAATCCTGAATGTCGGCGATTATGGTTTTCTTGTTCTAACCGACAGATATTATATAGGGCAACTTTTTTAAACTTTTTGTCATCCTACTTTCCATGTTCTACCTCCCCTCCTTCAGGTTTTCCTTGAGGCTGAGAGTGTTGTTGTTGCTGAACTTTCTCCTGAGGTTGTCGTCTTGGCTGCTGAACCTGAGGTTGTCTTTGTTTCTGAACCTCAGGCCTCTGTTGATATTGCTGTTGCCTTTGTTGTCTTAGTTCCTGTCTCTGTTGTTGTGGTCGAGGTTGATAGCTCTGGACGCCCCAAGTCCCTTGCCTTTCCCAATGTCGATCATTATGCCAGTTCTTCCAGTTCTGTTGAAGTCCTCGGTTAGGAATCCGTTCATAGTTCCACCGGTGCCCGTACCAGTTATGGTCTCTGTAGTATCCTCTCCAACCTGGGTCTACATCAAAATAAAAACTTGGAACATTGTAATAACCCCAACCCCGGTCAAAATACTGTGAGCGATACCAACGACCTTCCCATAGACGCCACCACCAACCATTCCAGAAAAACATGTCCACATCTATATCAGGAACAACGTAAACATCGTCCGTATCAGGCATCACTATCACATCTGGAGGTGCCTGAAATACGATGGGTGGTGGCAGAGAAATATTAACGTTAATACCTACCGCTGCCATCGTTGGAATAGGAACTACAATTACCAACGCCAAAAGCATTGTTCCAAAAAGTAACTTCTTCATTTTGTTGCCTCCTTTATCCATCACCGATGCCATATAGGTTAAAAGATATCTGAGAATTTAATAGCCCTCTCATCTTGAGCCATCGTGGTGATGGTAGTCAAAGCGATGGTCGTCGTGGCGATGCCACCAGCGGCACTCTACCAACCCCGAAGCCAAAACCAACAATAAAATCATCAAAGCAATCTTTTTCATTCATTTTACCCCCTTTAAATATTGTGACCACATTTTAGAGTTTTAAAACTCTAAAAAAAGAATAACCCCACATAACATTCTTATATCATTTGGACGTAAAGAATGGGAAAATTATTCATACTCCCCTCCGTTTTATTCCGTCAGACTCGACACTTGGAATTTCGGCTCCCTAAAAGTGGCCTGCCCCCTCTTTCTTCTCAAGAAATATTAAGGCAACCTCTAATAATTTCAATTTTGAGGTATAGGATTTCGGTTCGTCATATTTGATAAACATGTTAAGCAGAAAAATGCATAATTCATCTTACCAACCCTTTCTGAACTATGACCTTGATGGCCTTTTATCGATCCTGCCAGACCGTTTCGCTCAGTGGACTCACCGATCGTGCTCACGTCCCCACCATAACGCTGAATCAGTCCAAATTGTAAGCCAGATTCCTCAACCCCACCTTGGTTTTCACCCGCACCAGACCAATCACTTGCACGAGCAGCCTTCCAGCCCGCTTGGCTTGCACTCCAAACACATGTTCGACCCGGCTCCGGATTCGGGAACGCGTCCGATTTCCCCGAATCTCTCGGTCCGTCAGTTTTTTATGCCGGCATCCCTTTCGCTGAAGGTGTTCACGGTATCTCCGTTGCTTCAGCTCATTGAGCTTTTCCTCCGAGCGATAGGCCAAGTCCGCCCAAACATCCCGACTACTGTTGTCTTCATCCAGAAGGGTCTCAAAGACCCGGCTGTCATGGACCGAAGCCGGCGTGACCTCATAACTGCGAATCAGTTTATGTTTCACGTCCACATCAATGTGATTTTTATAACCGTAATGGTTCTGACCGTTCTTCTGCGTCCAGCGAGCATCGGTATCTTTCTGTCGTTTCTTCTGCTCGCTCCAGGCCTCCGGAATCTCACACTCCTTGATCCTTCGATTCTCTTCGCGAGTGTTCCTTTGTCGGGGAACAGGGACAATACTGGCATCCACGATTTGACCTTTACGGGCCGAAAATCCCTGCTCACAAAGAAAGCTATCAAATTGCTGAAACGCTTTTTCGATCAAACCCCCTTCGGTCAATTGCTCCCGAAACAACCAGATCGTCTTGGCATCCGGAACGGCATCCCCCAGTGACAAGTGGAGAAATCGCATGAACGACAGACGGTCTCGAATCTGGAATTCCGTCTGTTCATCCGAAAGATTGTACAGCGATTGCAGAATCAGAACCTTAAACATCAGCAAGACGTCAAAGGGTTTTCGTCCCGCACTGGATTTGCGTTCTTTTTCTCGCACAGGTTCAAGAACAGAGCGGAACAGCTTCCAGTCCACTACTTTCTCCAGCTTGATCAGCGGGTCGCCACCGTTGTCCAGCTGCTCAAAACAAATTTGCCAATCCAAAAGCCCGGTCTGCATCATCATCTTCAATACCCTCGTTTGAATTTGGTAGTGGATCGTCTCGCAGACCTCAACATAACACAGCCATGAAAATTTGCACGAGAAAAGTAGGTATTTTTAGAGGAACCCTTAAGAAATTAAGCAACTAGAGAGGTCAAAACGGAGGTGAAAGAAAGATGGATCGAAAAATCATCATCAACGCAGATAACTTCGATGGGGCAATTGTTTCCTTCCTCACGAGAGGTAGGATCGAACCCATCCATTGACTCGGACAATGAGGCCTTGGGCCGGGTCAGGAATGCCGTGATCGAAGCCCTCGAAAAAATGGAGGTTACGCTTGAGACCGATGAACGGCTCCAATTACCCTCTTACGTTGAGCAAAGAGACGATGGGAGCATTTGACCTCATCACTGAGCAGAGGATAGGGTGAGTGCCATAATGGCACACTCCTGCCCATTGACAATGACGCTGTCACCGTCACAAACGTAACTTTTCATAAGGCGAATGTTCGATGATGAATCAACGGTACAGTGTTGCAATTTGACTTGTGCGATAGGCGAATTCTGGCTATAAAAAGTAATGGTTTGATTATCTTGGACCTTGAAACTGGTCATGCGCCCAAAATCCGCACAATCGGATACAGCCAGATTTGGAAAAAACAACAGCATCGAAAAGCTCAGGAGGACTCCTATCTTCTTCATCATAGAGAATCTCCTTCCTATGGAAATTGTCAATTAGACCCCCTCTGGGGGGTCATGCTGAAACTCAATTTGGCGATTGCCAAAGAGGTCGCCACAGTCCAGCAATCATCGGACCAACCCGAGAATGCCAGTTATAATGAGATAAATGGCAACGATATAACTTAACTCAATAGTCTCGGGACAAGGAGAATCAAGATTCCCGCGATTACAGAAATCACTGGATGTGCCAACATATTGAAATGCATGTCATCTGGCCTCCTCTCTAAGCTCTGTTTGAACCGAGTTTTTCCCAATTCATGGACTACGATGAGGAAACTATCCCTTTTAGCAAACCCTGTTTATATCCCTTTCAAGTGAATCAAGTTGGCTCGAAATCTCTGCTTTTTTCTATGTCGTTGGTGTTGAGGACTAATTCCTGTGACTTAAAACCCCCTCAGATTCGCCCCAGTAGCAACAGGATGATCAAAATCAGGAGGATCAATCCGATTCCGCCGCTGGGATAAGGTCCCCAGGACTTACTGTGTGGCCAGGTGGGCAGGACGCCGATGAGCACAATGACTAAGATAACGACCAGGATGATTCCCATGGTATTCTTCTCCTTTCCTCTTTTTCCATTTCAACCTTTATCTCTTTTAAGGAGATTTTAAGGTGCTTTGGGCATAACCCATGAGTTGTGTTTTTATCAGATAGGGGCTCTTTTTCTCCATACACAACCCCGCAACCTATGTAATAACAAACCCGAATCATTTTCTATTCCCTCCTGCCTGCCAGCCTTTTATTTTGATTCGCCATTTATCCTAAAGTGGTTATTACACCTCTACCTGAATGAAATAGATGTTAGCGACATCTTCATTACTACCGATAACCTTCCTTCCCAAATTCAGGATAGATTCCCGTGTTATTCTTAATAGATTTTCTCTTTTCTCTTTTAATATCCCAATAAAATGAGCTTTCTCTGTTTTATCGAACCAGTAGAGTTCATAGGCGATCATACTCTATTCCCTCTTCCTTTTTAATTAGCCCAAAGCCTCCACATTCTTTGCAAACCTCAAACCCCTCAGGCGTCTTGGCTAATTTGCCGTCTCCCTGGCAAAGGGGACAGAAAGTCATTTCGTATTTTTCTGGATCAAAAGTCTTGTCCATATCTTTTTTTACCTCCCTGCCCTTCGGGAGTTTATCACTTGACCCGCTCTCATCAATTGCCGATTCTCCAGAATGACCGGGTCAACAATCTCCCCACAGATCCAACATTTCCATCCCCAAAACTGTTCATGGGGACCGTAAAATTTGTCATAGATCATGACACCCCTGCAGCGAAGACATTTCGTAAGAAGTAATTTATCCATTAAATCTCCTTCATCCCCTCCGGATGAAAAACGGTGTAGAACATCATTTCATAAGGTTCTTTGAGAAGGTTCATCGCCCCCCGGAGTACCCTAAAACGCCCTGACTTCAAGTAGCTCTTAAGGTTCTCCTGGGTATCCCATTCCTCAAGAAGCCAGAGTTTATTTTCATTCTCCGTACTCTGGCAGAAGTCGCAGCGCTTGCATCCCTTCTCCGTCCTTATGGAGCCGATCAGTGAAGCAATCGTCTGTGATAGCTCCTTGCGCTTCTCAGAAGGGGCATTCATTCGTATGATGACAAGGATCATGAAGACGGTAATTGCAAATGGGTTGCCAACAAGCGGAAGAAAACAGAAGTTTGGAATCTTCCTTTAATAACTGGGCATTAGATTAATAGGAGAGAACATCAGAGAAGTATAAAATGATTCGTTTGGCCTCAATATTTGGTGGAACCTCAACATATTGAGGGATACTTTAAAGGGAAGTGGACAGTCTAATCTGGTTCGTTTGTCTCCGGTCGGACTATCCCAAGCTTATGCATCCTCGCTCTTAAGGTGCTGGGGTTGAGGCCCAGGATCGCAGCGGTCCCGTCCTTTCCCTCGATGCGCCATCGGGTTTCTGAAAGGGTCTTAAGAATTTGGTTTCGCTCCGTCTCTTCCAAGGTTCTCACGGTGGATGAGAGTGGGGGGGATGAAATCTCCAGTTTATCTACCAGTTGGAAAACCGGCCCGGGGCACAAGATCATGGCCCGTTCAATGACATTTTCAAGCTCCCGGACGTTCCCGGGCCACAGGTAATCCTGCAGTGCCTTCATCGTCTCCTTTTGGATCGACGTGATCTGTTTCCCCAATTTCCTGGCATATCGCTCTATGAAGGCCTGGACCAACAGCGGGATGTCTTCTTTCCGCTGCCGGAGTGGAGG
>JBEKDJ010000227.1:0-10606 GCA_050014415.1 Thermodesulfobacteriota bacterium
GCAGGTGACGCTCCGTCATGAGGGTTATTGTTCTTTACCGGCGCAAAAAACAGGGATGAGGTCGTCCAAGTCCAGTCTATGCAGGGTCTCCGGTTGCGGCAGCCCGGTCGCTTCATCCCATCCCCGCAGACGGTAGTATTCCTTAAGCATACTGGTAAACTTGCCCCTGTCAAGCATCTTGCCGGAAGCTGACACCACTTCATCGCCAGGTCCGGGCACTATTACCGGCTGACCGTGTGAGTCGGTTTGCAGCGGTTGGGTGAAGTTAAATTCCAGGGGGTAATCGGCCTCGGGGATTTTTCTCCCCTCACGCAGGAGGATCGCTCGCTGTTGAGTGCAGATACGCTCGGCGCACCCAACCAGCTCATCACCCGCTACGCCGGTTACGGCAGAGAAGAGCCTGGTTTCCAGTTCCGGGTCGCCCACACCATCCGGTGAGTTGAAGGAATAGCATATTGGCCAGCCGGAATCACATAGCCCTAGGCTATCCTTGAGATAGGTTCGGTTTTGAATATTCCTAGCCGCCAGGGCTTTACCATCATAGCTGGACAAATCCCCCGCAGCTTCGCTTCCCCAGAAGGTTCTCGCGATAGCATGAAACACGCTATTGGTCACGGGCGTAGCGCCTGGTTGAAACCTGTTGATTGCCCAGGCTGCCCTGACGAAACCGATTTCGTGAATCAGGGGCTGATGAACTCTGGGCTCCATGGGGTAGAGTAGGCCGTGCGCCACAATGGCTCTGGGTGGCGCCGCGTCATTCTGGCCGATAGGAGCGACGGTATTGCTCAACAGCTTACCGGCGGTGGCACTTACCTTGTCTTGCGCCCGTACCAGCCCCTCAGCTAGGATATCGCCAAAGCCCTCACGGTAGGCGATTGCGTGCAGTAGTGTTTCCAGAAACTCTCTCGTACCGATTCTGGACAGCGGGAGGCTGGTTTCAGCTTCGGTCATGGCCCCGGCCTGGTGGCAAGCATAGAGCCAATCAATAATGTTCTGCAGCTCGAAAGTACACATAGAGTAATCGTTAGCCAGGGTCGGTGCGTCGAATAGCGTCTCTATCGGCTCGTTCTCCCTATTGTATCTCCACGGCAAGTAGTATTCCATGGCTTGGCAGCGGCGGTAACCTTCCAGTGTCTGGCCGTATCGATAAAATCCTTTGATGCATTCCATGCCGCATTGGTAGCAGCCCCCCTTGCCGATGACTTCCAATAGATGTCCGTGGCCGGTCATCGTAATCATCGGGGGAATGGAAAGTCGGACCCGCTTACTGATTGTCATGGCGTAGCGGCTAAGCTCTTTGAGCCAAGTCGGGTCAGCTACCGTAGGTTTACCGTTACCTTTCGCAACGATCGCCTTGAGGTTTTTGGAGCCCATCACCGCTCCGAAGCCCGCTGTGGAGGTGGACTGGTGAGAGCCAAAAATAATGGCCGATCTTACCAACCTCTCACCGGCCACCCCGGTAGTGAGAAAACGTGCTCCCGCGCCGTAGGCTTGCTGAAGCTTCTCGCCAACATGGTACGCTCCATGTCCCCACAGCAACGAAGCATCTTCGAGTTCTACTTCACCATCATCAATCAACAAGCAAACAGGTTTGGGAGCACGGCCAGTAATGACCATTCCGTCAAAGCCAGCTTTCTTAAGCTCGGCGCCAAAGAACCCGCCGATGTTACTGTAGCAATATCCTTCGGGGTATGTCATCGGTGATTTGCCCACCACTGATAAACGGTTGGCAGCAGGAACCCCCGTAGCTACCAAGGGCCCTGTCATAAAGATGAGCCGGTTCTGGGGGTCGAAGGCTCTGATCTCCGGCGCCACTGTTTCCCAGTAGATTCTAGAGGCAAGGCCTCGTCCTCCCACATATTTCCCGGCATTTGGCTCTGTTGGGAGACGGGTTATCTTCCCGTTATTCAGGTCCACACTGATTATCGCCCCTACCCAACCTTTCATCCACTGCCTCCACGCAGTAATCTAGGAAAGAACCTGTGTTACAAGCCACCCTAGATGAAAGTGTTAAGTCTTCCTTCTTGAATTCTGTGCTTCGTATCAGAAATCCTGTTCATCTGTCTGAAACCAAGGGCAGAATCATCACCTACCACCATGAGAGGGTTTCGCGTTTCTCAGTTTTCCATAAAACGACTCAGTATTTCCTTCTACCAGGGGTTCCCCGGATCTACAAAGGCCGTGGGGATCTGAATTCTCCCAATACCAGAAATGCGCGTCTCTCAAAGACCGCAAGTGCTTCAAACAGTCAACGAAACGGACCCGTTCTGCGGAGCCCTCAAATGTATTCTGAGAAGTGGAATGATTTCTTCCAACCCCGGTTAGGGAAGGAACGGTCTGGCTCTTCCCAGCTGGAAGTCTGGTTGCCATGTCTCTTCTTGAGATTGTGTGTCATTGGAGACCTGGGGTTAGTGGCCGCGACAGCGCTGGGCTGGCGGCAAGTGGGTGATAAAAGCCATTGGCCGCACTTGGAATAGGAGGTAGCTCTTGACATTGGCTCATGATTCAGGTCCATTAATCCCCAATATCTTCTTGCCACGGTCCGTACCCCAAAGATGCCTTCTTGGTATCTCTGATATTACATTGATCACCCGTTCTTACAACTATACGAAAGTAGGATTTCTGGTTGAATCTGGCCTTCGAACCAGGCACATTCAAGAGGGGTTATTCTATCAACTATTTGGGGTCGTCTATTTCCAATAACGGTCGTTGGTGAGCCGCTCTTCAACATTGATCTTATAAAACTCCTGAATGGGCATCAGCACTTCTCTATCCTTTTCATAAACCCACTTGAGTGCATTTCTAACAACCTCCACACCCTTGGGTGTCATCTTTCCAAGGGGTGGGCGGCATGGCCCAGAGGGTAGTCCGAGTCCCTTCATCATTGTCTTAATCGCTAATGGATTTCTAAATCTACAGGGGACTTCAAATCCTTCGTAAGATTCAATGGTATTAACCGTCACCACTTTGAAAAGGGGATCCAGGACATCCTTCATACGATTGGCCCTCTCCATATTTCCATCCCGTATGGCTTTAACCATGTCACCTATGGCACCCGGTACGATGTTAGATGTCACGCAGATCACTCCAGACGCACGAATATCATTCCGAGTCATCATCTCAAAGGTCTTATCATCGTCACCAGAAAGAATATCAAAGTCTTCTCCGCACAGAGTCCTCGTCTTGGCCATCCGCTCGAGATCTCCGGTTGCCTCTTTCACGGATCTTAAATTCTTAAACTTACGATGAAGGATGGCCAGATCCTCCACCTCCAATTTCGTTCCCGTCCTTCCAGGGATGACATAAGGCACGATGAAAGCTCTCCGAAATGCCTTTGCAATCACTTCATAATATTGTGTCCTCAGCTCGAGGGAGGATGGTCCATTATAGTAACAATCGACGAGCAGCAGTCCCTGGACCCCTGCTTCAACGGCATGTTTTGATCCTCTCATGGCCTCCTTCGTAGAATTTGAACCAGTGCTTGCAATGACAAAAGCTCTACCCTGTGCCAATTTCGTCGTTTTTGTTATCACCCTGTCATGTTCTCTCCAATCCAAAGTCGGAGATTCTCCTGTCGTCGCAGTTGGGACAAGATTGGCTCCATTCTCTATCTGGAACTGGATATTCTTCTCCAAACCTTCAAAATCGATCTCCCCTTTTCGATCAAGAGGGGTCACCATGGCAGTCCAACAACCTTCAAACCTCTCGAGTTTCATCCCTATCTCCTCCTTCCTATATTTGAGCATATGAAACAACCAGTCACTTTTGGGATTTCTATTTGGTTTCTCAACCTAAACCTTAACCTCAACCTTTTTTCTCTATTATGGGGCAAAAGAATAAAATTTCAAGAAGAAAAGGTTCACAACCTCCATTTTTTTCTTGACACCTGTATAAATTTACAGTATAAGGGATTTAACGCCAAGTTCTTCGAGTCTGCCTATGGTGATGAAACAATCTGTATTGACAAAACGCCAAGCGGAAATCTTAAGTTTTATCAAAACCCACATTCGGTACTCGGGCTTCCCTCCTACCATTTCTGAAATTCAAGGACAATTCTCCTTTAGATCCCCTAATGCTGTTCAAGAGCACTTAAAGGCCCTCGTGCGGAAAGGTCAGATTCGGCGGACCCCAAATCAGTGGAGGGGATTGGAGCTTACGGTCTCCAACAAGAACAGGGACGAAGTTCCTCAATATTCCACCGTTTCCGTTCCATTGATTGGGCGGGTTACCGCAGGGCTGCCCGTTTTGGCTGAAGAAAATTTTGAAGGGACAATTTCCGTGGATCGCTCTCTCGTTGGCCGAGCCACAAGACTCTTTGCGCTTCACGTGCGTGGCGACAGCATGATAGAGGCTGGCATCTATGATGGAGATATTGCCATTGCCCAACAACAATCCGTTGCAGATCACGGAGACATTGTTATCGCTTTGCTTGGCGATGAAGCCACGGTGAAAAGGTTTTATCGCAAGAAAAAGGTCATCATTTTGCAGCCAGAAAATGATACGATAACGCCTATAAAAATTAGTGAAGGAAGCGATTTCAAGATTTTGGGCAGAGTCATTGCCACATTGCACCGGATAGGAAACGAAAGAGCGGCATGATACGCTCACTGCTCTAAGGGAACACGATATGCAGAGATTAGACCTTCAGCAAGCATCTTTCCCTCAGTCTCAGATACGCGGCGAGAAGAGCTACGCTTCTCGTCAGGCGTTTGAGGAAGGGACGTCATCCCCGGTTGAGCAGAGACAAATGCTGGAAATAAAATATGGACACCTCTTCCAAGAGAAGCCTGACTACCGTCAGCTGGTGACTTACGTTCCTAACAAGAAATTGCCGGTATACAATTGGTTCAAATATAAAGAAGGTTTTTCGCAGCAGCTTGTCTTTAAACTTCTTCTCGATTGGAAGATATCTAGAGATGAAATCATCCTTGATCCCTTTGCCGGATGTGGCACAGCCCTTCTTGCCTGCAAAGAGTTTGGCTGCAAGGCTGTGGGATTGGACATTCTTCCCGTTGCCGTCTTTGTTGCAAAGGTAAAACTGCAGGATTGGCCTGATCTCGCTTTGCTTCACAATGCCGTTGAAACGCTTTTTGATAAGAAATACAAGCAACCAACCCTATCCTTCCCTAAGGTTGCAATTATTGATAAAGCGTTTCCAAAAAAGGTTCAAGATGAGATCTTATTCTACAAAGAGTGCATCTCAGAATTTGAGAAGCCCCTACAAGACTTTTTAATGTTGGGTCTGATTAGCATCCTGGAACAGGTCAGCTATACTTCGAAAGATGGCCAATTCTTAAGATTAGTGGATAGGAATATTCCTTCCGTTAAGAAGACCCTGAAAGAACAACTGTCCGAAATGCTCGATGATCTTTACCAGCAACAACAGGTTTTATTTAAAGGTGGGAAAGCAAAAGTTGAAATCTTGCAAGGCGATGCGAGGGAACCGCATCTCCCTAAAAAATATTGGGGTAAAATCGGAGCTGTCATTACCTCGCCACCCTATTTGAACCGGTATGATTATTCCCGAACCTACTCCCTTGAATTATGCACGCTCTTTGTCGATAAGTTTTCGGACCTAAGAAATATCAGGCATAGCCTATTGAGGTCTCATATAGAATCACGCGAGCATTTGGGAAAAGAAATAAGCCTGCCTGCTTTAGATGAAATTTTGAAAAACCTAAAAATGAAGGACCTAAACAACGACCGCATCCCAATCATGATCAAAGGGTATTTTGAAGATATGAACCTGGTCATCAAACAGTTAGTACATTATTTAAGACCGGGTGGCCTTATCGCTCTTGTTGTAGCGAACGCCCGCTTTGAAGGAGAGTTGGTTCCAACCGATCTGATCCTATCTGAATTGGCCGAGAATCATGGTCTCAAGACAGAAAGCATATGGGTAACCCGCTACAAAGGAAACAGTTCTCAACAGATGGGTCGTTATGGACGTATTCCAGTAAGAGAGAGCATTGTTTTTTGGAGAAAACCTGTTTGAGCCCAACCGGAAAGAGAAAATCTCAAAGCTCTTCCCTTACCGATGCCCTTCTTAAATCGTATATAGCAAGGGCAAAGCTCTTCTATTCAGTCTTACATAAGAAGAATATCCCTAACCTTTTTGAGCGAGTAAAACAGTTAGCAACAAATAAGTTGACATGGAACCTTTCAGAACTGGGAATTCTGAATCAAGCCTTTTTAATTGTGAAGAAAGCCTCTATTGAGCCAGCCCATATTTTCTGCCATCCATCTCTCCTCGAGCAGGACGCTGATCTCTTCGAATACTACCGGAATTTGGCAGCTTTATCTCAAAAAGGATTGAGTCAAATTCTTTCTGGACGAGTTCCCAAGTCCCGCAAAGGCGATTACCGTGAGAGGTATCGAGTGATTGTCCAGATACTAAACCAGATTATCTCGAGTGTGATTGTCGATGCTAAGGGGTTCTCTCTATCCCTTGCGCAAAATACGATTCTGAGTGAGATGGGGGCAGAGATTCAGGGCACCTGGGTGAATATGATTGGACAGGGAGCGGCTAAGGCTGTCGAAGGCATCATCCATGACCATGCCCAGGCAGAAGGGTTCATCTCATCGACCGAAAAGGAAGAAGTTTCTGTCTCAGGCAAAAAGCGGAAGCAGATTCATCTGGTTCTGACTAACAACTGGCATATTATCTTCTCATCAGAGCCCGACATTGCAATCAGAGATCCAAAAGGCCGGCTTCAGGTCGCTATTGAGATTAAGGGGAGCATGGATAAGGCAGGCGCACAGACACGTTTAGGAGAAGCGAAGAAATCATTTGCCAAAGCGAAAACGGAAAATGCCCATTGCAGTACCATTTATCTTGCCAGCTGCTTTACGGATGCTGTTCTTTCTCAATTAAAGACAGAGCGGGAAGTCAACCTTCACTTTAACCTGATAGAAATCCTTGCAGACGAAGCGAAAAAAATACAGTTCCTGAAAGAACTGTTCCATTACCAGATCAGGATTGAATAGTTTTTCGTTTCATCATAGCGAAAAGCATTATCATTCAACATAGGGCGCGAACCGGGCAGTGCAAATCAGGGTAAAGTGAGGGAATAAACAGGATGGGACCATATACCGAGGCAACCTAGACCTTAGGGATGGCCATCTTAACCTTTGTTATGGCGATCAGCGAGGATGAGTGCATTAAGAAAAATTGACAGCTTTGAACAACGCCCCTGAGGAATCTGAATTGGATGAGATCCATGGTCTTATGACGGAAAGCATATGGGTAACACGCTACAAAGGGAACAGTTCTCAACAGATGGGCCGTTATGGACGTATTCCACTAAGAGAGAACATCGTTTTTTGGAGAAAACCTGATTGAGTCCGAAAACATGCTAGAAAAGACACAAGGGAAAATTGTTTATCTTTTGGGAGCAGGAGCAACTCATGCTGAAATGATTAATCTCCAAAAACATCTTTCTGAAAACTTTTTGGAGAAAAATGGGTTGTTGATTTCACACGTTTCTCAAAGAGTAATTAAAAAGTTTCGTACCATCCGAACCTATTTAAAGGACATTGAAATGGTTTCAAGTCCAAAAGGTTCTTTGAATATCGAGCTACTAATAAGCCTTATTGAACATAATAACATCAAAGATGCAGATAAAAAGACCAGAAGATTAAAGAACCTAGTTCGAAAGGATATCTCATTTAGACTAACCAAAAGTCGCCTAAAAAGATTTTATCTACACAAAGCTTTGTTAGAACTTCATTCAAAAACCAAAGAGAAAGAAACATTGCTTGGCATAATTTCCCTGAATTATGATCATGTTATAGATGAGGCATTTAACTGGAGAAGTATCAAAATATGTGGAAGAAAAAGAACTGTTCCTATAATTCCCTTGGGTGTAGACAAAAATTATCTGCAAATACCATACAATTTTATTTGGGGTCGCGCCCTGGAAATTTTGACAGAATGCGACATACTCCGAGTAATAGGCTGCTCCCTCAGCCAAAATGATATTGCTTTAATTGATTTATTATTTAAGGCCCATTTAGAAAAAGAGGAGGCCTTTGAAGTTCAAGTAATAAGCGCAGAGAATATTGCCACGCAAATAAAAAATAATTATGGATTTTCCCCCAAAATTACAAGTCTCGGAAGAATCGAGGGCAACCTGGTACCGGATCCAATTCAATCTAACGACGACGGTAACGCCTTTAAAATATGGCTGAAAGCAAAAGCCAGTAGAATGTTAAAAGAAGATGAGATCAAAAGAACTGGTTACCTAAAAAAACTTTTTGATTTATAATTACAGGAGTGCGACTAATGCCAAAAGATATTAAAACGAATGGAAGAAGATATATTCTACAAATAACAATTAAAGAGTTCATTGACGATTATGTTTATCGAATCGATTTAGATGCAGATTACCAAAGAGAGAAAATATGGTCAAGAAAGCAACAGGAATTATTGCTTGACTCTATACTTACTGACATAGATATACCCAAAATTTACCTTGTAGAAACACCTGACAGCAAACAATTTAGCTTCGAATGTATCGATGGAAAGCAGCGTATGTCAACTCTATTATATTTCTTTAAACCGGATCCAAATGAAGAACCTTTAAGAGTTAAAGTTGCCGGAGAAAATCATACTTATAAGCAGTTAAAAAAGGAATATCCAAAGATAGCGAAAAAAATTGAAGATTACGAATTGAGTTTTAGCATCTACAGGAGTGTTGATGATGAACTTGTAAGAGAAATATTCAGAAGATTACAATTAGGCGTTAGACTTAATTCGGGCGAGTTATTAAAAACTAGGACGGGCACGATTAGAGACTTTATATATAAAGAAATTGGAAATGATGGCCCATTCTTTAGACACACAAAGTTGTCTGAAAAAAGATTTTCAAGGCCGTTCACATTGGCCCAAGTATGTATTAATTCGTTTAAACGAATTGAAACTGGTGATTTTGTAAGAGCAAGATTGCCAGATATCGAAGACTTTTTCGAAGATTATCACGACCTAAAGAAGAATGATGAGAATTTATCCCGAATAAAGGAAGTTCTCCAAATTATGGACAGGGAATTTGGGAAAAATGCCCAGATTATTTCAAGTAGGGCTGTTGCTGTTTCGGCATATTTATTTATTGAGGAGTTATACTTAAATAAGAAAAGCAATCTTATTCCAGAATTTGTTAAATTTCTTGTCAAATTGCTGAATGAAATTGATGAGAATATGGAACTCCTAAGGAAATATAAGAGACCGGAAAATACTTGCGTAATGGAGGATTTCCAAAAATATATTTTACAGGCTTCAGTCGAACCATACGCCATTAGAAGAAGACATGAATTTCTGAAGAGAGGTTTTGATTATTACTTAAGTCCAGAGACGAAGGGAAGAATTTTGGATAGTAAATAACCTCTTTAGTATATCCACCACTGTGAAGTTCAGCTTTCTCCTGAAGGTGGAAATACCCCTCAATCTTCATGGGCAATCTGGCGTCGTTTATTTTCTTTACTTTTTCTTTATGGAAGATCTCTTCTCTTCGTAATGCCGGTTATGTGACTAATTGAAGAGAGTGAGTCCATTACAGATCCTGAAGTTCGCCGAAATGTTGCTAAAGTTTGCATTCGAGTTTCCAAGTATGTTGCAGCATAAATAGAATGGTGCATACATAACGGCTGGAGCCAACCGCGGGTAGCGTCGTTGACGTGGGATCATGGGAGCGCGGCCGCTCACCCTGATCGTTGGATTGCAGAATTCATGGAGACACCAACATGAGTGACTTGATGAAGAAAAAAGTCTTAAAGCATTTAAGCGGTGATGGCCCTGTTACACCGACAGGGAAAGCCAAATACCAAATCAAAGGTAACATAGTTCATATACGCTTTTGCTCGGCTAACCAAATGGCCCCGGCCAAGTTCAAGTTCAATATCAACCCCAATACCTTATCGGCAGATTTTGAGTTATGGATCTGTGGATCTTCCGACTGCTACTACCTTATACCAATTGCCTCCCTGAAAGCAATATACGATAATCCGAACACCTACATAGATCGACATCATGAGGAAATCAGGGTCGTTTCAGTTGACACGGCGACGGATACGGTTACTTATGCTGCTGGAGGCCAACATCAGTCGATCAGAGAATATAGACAAACAAAATTGTAAGAACCAATTGTAACACTGCGGCTACCGGATCGCCGATAAACCCGGCTCCCGGTGAGTCGCAGTGTTAAGCCACAATGATGATTAGCGCAATTACAATAAGAAAAGCCGTCATTGGGGACGCTGAGACGGTAACGGCTGTGGGGATGTACTTAAGTTATTTAAGTAATCTGAGGCGGGATGCAAGTTCTCATGCATCTTAAGATATTTCTTCAGGCTTACCGCGAGATGGCAAATCGTTCGGCTTATGGAGAAAGGAAATCTTTATCTTGAGGGTTTAAAACCAGCTTTTTCAGTTAGTATTACTTTTCAACTACGCCCAGTGCGAAGCACAGAAATTCCTATCTTCCATCAATGATCCGACGGCCTTCAACACGGTCGAGAATTTCGATAAACTTTGTTTTTCGGGCATTGGCTTGGCGGAGTTTGAGTAGATAATCTTTCCACTCTCCCTCTTTCTTCAGTTTTTTCAAAAGAC
>JBEKDJ010000228.1:0-13398 GCA_050014415.1 Thermodesulfobacteriota bacterium
CGTGAGAGGTAATTGGCTATCACCAGAACCGCTTTGACGTCCGTCTATCTCTATTTAATTGTCAAAGAACGTTTTATATTCAACCCTCACCCTATTACGACACAGTCTCTCAAGGGGGAGGAAAAGAGATGACGATTTTCATGGTTCGCGGGTGACGAGTTCAGCAGGAATCATTGTCTAGAAGAATATGGCAGAGGGAATGACCGACCAGATGGAGCAAGTCTCTAAAGAAAAGGGTGATACCTGGCCCAAGATACTCAAATATAACTATGAAAAGTATGGCGATAATCATAGAGCCATGCGCTATAAGCATTATGGTATCTGGCAGCCTTATACCTGGAAGGACTACTATCTCAATGTCAAATACCTGGCACTTGGTTTACTATCCCTCGGCTTTGAACCTGGAGATAAGGTGCTTATTATTGGGGATAATGCCCCACAGTGGTATTATGCTGAGCTGGCTGCCCAGGCTAACCATGGAGTTTCGGTGGGATTGTATTCAGATTTAACTCCACTGGAGATAAAATATATCGCCGAAAATTCGGAGGCTCGATTTGCTATCGTTGAAAGTCAGGAGCAGGTTGATAAGTTTCTCCAGATCAAGGACGAGGTACCCTTACTCAAAAATGTTATTTACTGGAGCTACAAGGGGCTATCCCACTATGATGACCATATTTTGATGGGATATAGACAGGTCCTGCAATTAGGGGAGAAATATGAAGAGGAACACCCCGGACTCTTTGAGCAGAATGTGGAAACCGGAAAAGCTGATGATATCTGTGCCCTCGTTTACACCTCAGGAACCACCGGGGATGCACCCAAGGGAGCCCTCCATACCTATAGGACGATGAGGACTGGTGCTGACTATCACTTACATCTCGATCCATGGTATGAGAATGATAATGTTGTCCCCTACCTGCCACCAGCTTGGATGACTGAACAATGGTTTGGGATTGGTTGCCACCTGCTATCGGCTAACATCCTGAACTTCGCTGAAGAGCCGGAGACCCAACAGCGAGATACTAGGGAAACAGGACCAAGCATTGTATTCAACGGAGCTCGGCTGTGGGAGAGTCAGGCAGCTATGATTCAGGCACGGATTCTTGGCGCTGATGCCATCAAGAGGTTTGCCTTCCGTCTGCTCATGCCGATCGGCTATAAGATAGCTGATCTAAAGTTTAAAAAACAAAAGCCAAGCCTCTTCTGGAAAATAGTCTATTCTTTGGCTGATATCGCCCTATTTAGACCCATCAGAGGCAGCCTTGGTCTGTCAAATGCCAGAATCTGCTATACCACCGGGGCTATGCTCAGCCCAGATGCCTTCAGGTTCTACCATGCTCTGAATCTTCCCCTCAAAAGCCTGTATGGGACAACAGAGGGTGGAGCTCTAACTGGTGCCAAGAATGATGACATCTGTTTAGAGACTGTAGGCCCCGCTCACAAGGGGACAGAGGTAAGAATAACCGATAATGGTGAACTCATTTATCGGCAGCCAGGTATTTTTGTTGGTTACAATAAGGACCCGGGTAAGACTACTGAGGTGCTTAAAGACGAGTGGTTTTACAGTGGAGACAGCGGTTTCATTAGGGAGGATGGACACATTGTATTCGTAGATAGAGTAAAGGACCTTCTAGAGCTGCCCAATGGTCATAAATTGGCCCCCCAATTTATTGAGAGCCGGCTGAGGTTCAGCCCTTATATTAAGGACGCATGGGTACTTGCCGGCCCAAGGAGAAACTACGCCTCGGCAATCATAATCATTAACTATGATAATGTTGCCAGGTGGGCTGGGCAAAGGAAAGTGGTTTATACTACCTTCACCGAGCTTTCCCAGAAGCCAGAGGTCTACGGGCTGGTGAAGCAAGATATCGACAGAATAAACAGCACTTTGCCCCCCGGTTCCAGGGTAAGAAAATATATCAATCTGCACAAGGAATTCGACCCTGATGAGGGTGAGTTAACCAGAACCAGGAAGTTGAGGAGGACATTTTTAGAAGGGCGTTATCGCGAGCTAATCGATGCTATCTATGCTGATAAGACCGAGGTGTCGATAGAAGCTCGGGTCAGATACCGGGATGGGCGGATGGGAACGATAAAAACTACTCTTAGCATCAAATCTGTTTAAGGGGATGATTTATGACCTTTTTTCTACAATTAGTGATTACCGGTTTTGCCCTCGGCATGGTCTATGCCCTTGTGGCTATAGGCTTTGTTATCATTCTTAAATGCTCCGAAGCGTTTAACATTGCCCAGGGACACTTTGTAATGATTGGTGGTTACCTGGGTTATACCTTCTTGGTAACCTTCGGCCTACCGATATGGGCCACCCTTGTTATGGCAATAGCAGTGGCAATCTTAATGGGCTTGTTAATAGAACGCCTTGCCCTCCGCCCTCTAGTGGGTCAACCAGTATTAGCGATAGTCATGATGACCATAGCCCTGGCCACGGTATTTGAAGGGCTGGCAACCCTCATCTGGGGTGGCGAATATAAGACCTATCATGGAGTTCTACCGACTTTAACCCTGAAAGTGAGCGGGATATCCATACCTTCAGAGTCGTTAATTGGACTCATCGTATCTATTGTTACCGTAGCTATGCTTTTACTTTTATTCCGCTATACCAAAATTGGACTGGCCATGAGGGCCACGGCCGAGGATTTGCAGGTGGTCCAAAGTGTTGGTATCAAGGCAACTACCGTTTATGCCGTATCTTGGATCATCGCCTGTGTCGTCGGTGTCATCGGAGGCATCCTTTTGGGTGGCGTATCCGGTGTTAAAATTGAGCTCTCTGCGATCGGCCTGAAAGCATTTGCAGTCGTGCTCCTGGGAGGAGTGAACTCAATCGGCGGGGCCATCTTTGCTGGTATTATATTGGGTGTGCTGGAAAATATCGCGGCTGGATACTTGGACCCCCTACTGCCTGGTGGTGGTATGGCCCAGGTATTCCCGTTCATTGTTATGATTATAGTGCTCATCTTTCGGCCCTATGGTCTATTTGGACTGGCCAGGATAGAAAGGATTTAATAAATGGGTTTACGCAGCGGCACCTTTCAAGAAAATTACTCCCAGGATATGGCTATCTTCCGCAGCAGACTGCACTGGGGAATGCTGCTTGCTTTCCTCATCCTTCTTTTCATCTGTCCTTTATTTTGTAGCGATAGGATGTTGACCATTATGACCATGATTGGTATTTCCATTATCAGTGTTCACGGACTCAGTATTTTAACCGGATAC
Organism: Thermodesulfobacteriota bacterium; assembly: GCA_050014415.1. Lineage (GTDB taxonomy): Bacteria > Desulfobacterota > BSN033 > BSN033 > UBA1163 > JBEKDJ01. The sequence goes on from JBEKDJ010000228.1 coordinate 3,235, forward strand.
TGTGGTCAAATCTCCATCGGTCATGTCGGCTTTATGGCTGTGGGTGCCTATGCCTCGGCTATCCTTACCGCCAAGCTTGGCTGGTCCTTCTGGGCAGCCCTACCCTGTGCTGCCCTAACTGCGGGAGTGGCAGGTTTGATCTTTGGCCTGCCTTCACTCAAGATTAAGGGCTTCTATCTCATCATGGCAACCATTGCCGCACATTTTATCATCATCTGGCTTATACTCCAGCTCCGAAATGTCACTGGTGGCGCTGATGGCTTACCTGTGCCAAAGCCCAAGATAGGGAGTTTTGTGTTGAAGTCCAAAGCCAGCTACTTCTATCTGGTTATGGCCATTACCTGTCTATCTACGTTGGCGGCCAAAAACATCGTCAGGACCAGAGCAGGCAGGGCCTTCGTCGCGATCAGGGATAACGATCTGGCGGCTGAAGTCATGGGGATTAGCCTGTGGAGTTATAAACTTCAAGCTTTCTTCATTGGCTGTGTTTTTGCCGGTGTTGCCGGGGTATTGTTGGTTCACTACTTTGCCTTCGCAAGTGTCGATCAATTTCTCTTCATGGATTCAGTATGGTATTTGGGCATGTTGATCGTCGGTGGCATGGGCAGCACCATAGGGGCTATCTTTGGTGCGGTATCTCTCAAGCTACTGGATGAGCTGGTTATCTTTGTCGGTCCAATTTTATCTAAAGCCGTTGCTGCCCAGGCAGCCGCATCCTTGGCTCTCATCACCCACGGATCAGTTATCATACTCTTCCTTATTTTTGAACCGAGGGGGCTCGCTCATCTGTGGGCGGTCATCAAGGCCTATTTCAGACTGTGGCCTTTCTCACATGAGGAATAAGAATGAACCCCTTTAGAAAGGAGGGGGCTTTGATGGCCGGACTTTCTAAAGGGGTGAAGGGAGGTGATTAAATTTAAAAATACCATCGTTGATGGTGCAAATCAAATCACAATTCAGAAAGGAGAAAAAAAATGCTTAAAATAAGATTAGGATTGGCAATTCCCATAATTCTTATGCTGACAGTATTATCACTATTACCCGCTAGCGCAAATGCTCAAAAAAAACTCTATATCTCCGGCACCCAGTCGCTAACCGGGCCCTATGCTGAGGATTCGGCAGCGGTCCTGGCTGCGTTTGAGGACTATGCCAAATATGTAAATGAGACAAAACGTATGGCTCCATGGCGAAATGAGAAATTCCCCGCTGATATCAACTTGGAGGTGCTGTGGCGAGATGATGAACTCAAGCCGGCTAAGGCACTCACGATCTACGAGGAGCTTAAGGCCAAGGGAATATTGGTCTACAGATGTTCGGGTTCGCCCATAGCGCTGGCACTAAAGGATAGGCTCAAGGAGGACCATATGGGTGCCACGAGTATGGCTACCGGGCCCTATCTCCTGAAACCACCAGGAACCATTTTTACCTATTACCCTATTTACACTGATTCCATAGCCGCCGTAGCTGACTGGTTCAAAGAGAAATGGAAGGAGAGTAGGAAGCCGAGGGTTGCCTACCTTACTTCAGACAATGCAATGGGTAAGTCGATTGAGATCCCTGAGATGAAAGCATATCTTGAAAAAATAGGATACGAGTTTGTTGGCATCCAGTATGTGCCTCTCGTGCCTACCTCTCCGCCAACCACCCAGCTGATGTGGTTAAAGGAAAACAAGGTTGACCTCGCCCTTGGAGTGCTGATTAATCCCAATGCACAGCCGACGGTAAAGGAAATGGTCAGACTGGGTATGGGACCTTATCAGCCTTACAAGATGGTTTTGGGCTCTGCCACACCGGGACATATTGCTGTATTTGCTCCGGCAATGGGTGAACTGGGTGACGGTTATGTCTGCGCTGGTAGCTTCCCTCCATTTGATGAGCTTTCCACCCCCGGGATAAAGTTCATAGTTGAAAACCAGAAGAAGTATCACCCCGACAAATTTGTATCGCACATCCAGTATTGTGGGGGTTTTCTTGAGGCCATGATCCAGACCGAGGCATTAAGGCTGGCCTTACAAAAGGTGCCCTTTGAAAAACTAACGCCGGCTGATGTACTTAATAACGGTTTTTACAAGATTAAGAACCTCGAAACTGGTGGTGTTAGCAGTACACCCATGACCTATGGTCCTGGAGAAATCGAGGGTGTTGATTCGGTACGTGTTGACCAGTTGCAGAAGGGTAAGATTGTAAAACTGGGCGCCTGGCCTTGTCGCCATCTGTATTAGCACAAATCCTTTATGTTTTGGGGGGCTTTACACATGGAGCCCCCCAAAAACTCTCATTGAAACTAAAGAAGAAAAGAAAGCATCTATTATCATTCGTCCTTGGATTATAGACTCGAATCTGCCGTGGGGGATAGGAGCATTTCTCGATAGCCCCCAGACCCCAGAGATCAATGAGTTCATATTTAAAAATATGTGGGTTTGGGGGATCTTTTCCTATCCAATAACTTCATAGAGAGGATTTTCTTCCATTCGAGTGACAAAATAAACGCTCTGACCGTCCATCTGCCAAACATAGCATAGTCATTGTAACCCCAATCATCCACGACAATGGTACCGGGGTCAAGTTGAAAGGGATATTAAGGGGAGCACAAAATAGTTTACTTTAAAAATGCCAAAAGTGGTCATTGCGAGGAGCGTCAGCGACGCGGCAATCTAAGCCTTCATGATGACCGCATTTTAAAGCAATGGAGATACCTCTGCCCGACCTGAACTCCGGAACTTATTGAACTTAGTTACGAGACGCAACAATAAGAAAGGAGGAAAGAAGAAATGTTTAAAATTAGATTGGCGTTTATAACTTCTGTGATTTTTATGCTGATGGCATCATCACTGTTTCCTGTCAGTGCTGAGGCTGAGAAAACACTATATGTCGGCGGCACCATGGCGCTTACCGGTCCCTACGCTGAGGATACGGCGGCGGAACTGGCTGCCTTTGAGGACTACACGAAATATGTAAATGAGACAAAGCGTATGGCTCCATGGCGAAATGAGAAATTCCCCGGTGATATCACTCTGGAAGTTCTGTGGAGAGACGATATGCTCATGCCAGCTAAGGCGCTGAGTATCTATGAGGAGCTTAAGGCTAAGGGAATGTTAGTCTATAGGATATCGGCGTCATCCGTAGCACTGGCATTAAAAGACAGGCTAAACGCGGACAATATAGGTGCCACGACTATGGCTGCTGGACCCTACCTCCTGACGCCGCCACAAACAATCTTCACCAGTTACCCTATTTATACCGACAACTTTGGCGCTGTCGCCGACTGGTTCATAGAGAACTGGAAGGAAACCAGGAAGCCAAGAGTTGCCTACCTTACTGCCGATAACGCCATGGGAAAGGCGATGGAGACACCTGAGTTGGAGGCGTATCTCAAGAAGCTGGGATATGAATTTGTTGGCATCCAGTATGTGCCTCTCGTACCTACCACACCACCTACTACCCAGCTTATGTGGCTGAAGGAAAAAAAGGTTGACCTTGCCATAGGTATGATGATTGACCCCGGTTCACAGCCGACGATAAAGGAGGCGGTCAGGCTGGATATGGGAACACGCCTGGGTTCCAAGATAGCCTTTGCCTTTTGCAATAGTCACCTTGAGGTGATGATGCGGTCTATGGGTGCTGAATTGAGTGAGGGTGTTCTCATGCCTGGTGACTTCCCCCCCAAGGATTACCCATGTGGTGGGATAAAGTTCCTCAACGAACTGCAGGATAGGTATCGCCAGAGCAAGAAGGTTACCCACGTTATGTATGAGCATGGCATGGTTGAAGTCATGATCCAAGCTGAGGCATTAAGGCTTGCCTTACAAGAGGTGCCTTTTGAAAAAATAAAACCGGTCGACGTACTCAAGAATGGCTTCTATAAGATTAAAAATTTTGACATCGGTGAGTTAACCAATACCCCGCTGACCTATGGTCCGGGTAATATTCAGGGTTGTAGTGCAGTACGTCTTTGGCAGGCCCAAGGGGGAAAGATGGTAAAACTGGGCGTCTGGCCAATTCGCCATCTTTATAGCAAATAACTATTATTCCGGGGGTTCTAAACATAGACCCCCCCGGAAATTTTCATCCCCTCTTCCCAAACACTTCAGCCGTATGACAAAGATTCTTTTTAATAATCTTAACTACCAAATTTAGCTCCATCATTGAACACCTCTTGAAAATATCAACCGGATTTTTTAATATTTATGACCTGAGACTTGGTCATGGGAATAAAGCTATTTCTCATCCTTCAATAGTCTTGGCATTTCAAATTCTACGGATGAAGGAGGCTAAAATGACTCTCACAAAAAATGATTTTCCTATTTTAAATAAATTTAATTTCGAGGTACAACCCGTAGGCGTCAAATTCTTGGTTAAACGACCAGACCTGGTCGAGAGGCTAGATGAAAAAATGGCTTTATGCGAAATGCTCAAGAGAGCACAGGAAGGAAACGCCTTCTTTGCAGATAAAGAGAATCATACCTGTGAAGCAGGGTTAATTTGGAGCAGGGCTGAAAATCTTCGAGGAGGCGCGTTCTGCAAGCAGACTGTACCAATATGTACCGAGGATAGGCAAAGGTGTGGTTAACTATGTTGCCTTTTCACCGTTGAACAAGCTCCCTTTCGACCCAGATGTCTTGATCATTTTAGCCAAGACCGGCCAAACAGAAATTCTACTAAGGGCCATGAGCTATAGAACGGGGAAAATGTGGCTGAGCAGGTCCTCACCTGCGATAGGATGTGGATGGATTTACATTTACCCATTTCTGACCGGGGAATTGAATTATACCATTACTGGTCTTGGTCATGGGATGAAGCGAAGAAAACTATTTCCAGAAGGTCAGCAGCTCGTGTCTGTTCCCTTTGACCTGCTGCCTTCCATGCTGCAGACATTGCAGGATATGCCGTGGGTGCTTCCTGCCTATGAACCGGACGGAACGGAATTTATCAAACGACTACATGATAAACTAGAACTGACCTAACAAGTGCAAAGAAATGAAGACATTCTACATTGTTCCTTGTCAAAAGTGAAAAACTTGACTAATCTAAGTTGTTCTCTTAAGATCCGGGTAAAACACGTGTAATGCACTTCTATTATTAGAAATATTTTGAGGCTTATACGCGTCAGAATTTACTGGTTCCGGTTAGCTAAGAGGATACGAAAGAAGGCACAAGATGAGAAAAAGCACGGCGTTGTTACTGATTGTAGCTGTTTTTGTTCTTGTGACCTATCCCCTAGCGCATGGAGCGGAAATCATCAAGCTAAAGGCAGCCAATTACCTCCCTATCACTCACCCGATGTCGGTTCTCAGCGGGTGGTTTTGCGACGAGGTGAAGAAGCGTACAAACGGCCGAGTGGAAATCACATACTATCCTGGAGGAACGCTTCTCTCGCCGGTCAAAATGTATGATGGCGTTTTCACGGGCATCGCGGACATAGGCGTTTCTCACATTGACTATACGCGGGGGCGCTTTCCTATGATGGAAGTGTTCGATCTGCCCTTAGGTTTCCCGAGCGGCTGGGTAGCAACACAGGTGAGCAGCGACTTCTTCAACAAGTACAAACCGAGCGAGTGGAATGATGTCCACGTTCTTTACGTAAACACTACAGGGCCACTGATCCTTCAGACCATCAGCAAACCTGTGAAGACCCTGGAAGACCTAAAGGGCCTTAAGATCAGGGCCGTGGGAGTGATGAGTGATGTCGTCAAGGCACTGGGTGCCGTTCCGATCCCCCTTGAAATGCCGGATGTTTACGATGCATTAAGAAGAGCCGTTATCGAGGGAATTACGGTAGATCTTTCCACGCTCAAATACTGGAAGTTCGCGGAAGTGGTAAAGTATGTTACGGCAGATTGGCAGCTTGGAACCGGATATACTTTCTATTGTGTCATGAACAAGGATAAATGGGACGCCCTTCCCCCTGACATTAAGAAGATTTTCGATGAGGTGGCCTTCGAAGCCAAAGAAAAGCAGGGGGCTCTGTGGAACGAAATGGATATAGAGGGAAGGGATGTCTTCAAGAGTGCGGGCGGACAGATCATATCCCTTTCCGATACCGAGGCTGCCAAATGGGTAAAGGCTGTCGACCCGATCATTGGAGATTACAAAAAGAATATGGTCTCCAAAAGGCACAAAGATGCAGAGGTTGAAGGCTGGTTGAAATTCATCGAGGAGCGTATTGGGTACTGGAGTGAAGTGGAGAAACAGAGAAAAATACCTTCGCTCTTCGAATGAGATGCTACGAAATTGTTTGGCCTTATGAAAAACAAGGTTCAAAATCCCAATAACCATTGAGAATCGCCATAAGATCCCTCTTTGTTCCCCCCTTGGTCTAATCTGTTGTCAGCCCTTCCTGGCTGCGAACATATTCCCGTACGGTCTCTTTATCCAGGCCAACTGTTGAAACATAATAGCCGCGAGCCCAGAAATTCTGACCCACAAAATTCCGATTCCTCCCCATTGCGCTTGCAACCCAGATCGCACTCTTGCCTTTCACATACCCAACCACTTGCGACACCGAATACTTCGGAGGAATCGAGACCACCATGTGAACATGATCCGCCTTTAGCCTTCCTTCTACTACTTCACTCTCCTTCTGCAATGCCAACTTTCGAAGGATTGGTCCCAGATCCTTCCGAAGTTGTCCATGTAGAACTTTCTTCCGGCATTTCGGAACCCAGACCAGATGGCCCTTGCATTCCCATTTGGTTTGGTGTAAGCTTTCGTTGCGTTCCATTCCAAGCCTCCTTTTATGTAACCTTGAGCGGTTCACAGAAGGACGGTTTTCTTATACTCCCGAAAATGTCAAACTCTGGGAGTCCCCCGGCAGAGCCGGGGGTTTACCTAAATGCTAATCATGAAATACCAGCTTCTCTACACTTAACGAAGGAGGGCATATGACAGGTTTCCTTGAAGGGTTCATACCCTATAAAAAAGAAGACGCGGAGAAGTACAATCGACTTCGCTGGTGGCTTGGTTTAACCTTCGGCGATCTTCTGGACAAAGCGGCTGACGTTTATCCCGATAAGGAGGCCTTTGTGGACGGGAGAAGCAGGCTTACCTTTGGGCAGGCCAGAGATAAAACAAACAGATTGGCCATTGGCCTGATGGACCTCGGCATTGCTCCACGGGATCGGGTGCTCATTCAGCTTCCCAACTGGAACGAGTTCGTCTTTGCCTATTTCGCTGTCCAAAAAATTGGTGGCGTTGCCGTATTACTTATCGACAGGTATCGCCAGTATGAGATTGGCCACCTGGTTCAACTGACGGGGGCGACCTCCTGGATCATCGCGGAAAGGTATAAGAAGACTGATTATCTGCCCATCGTGGAAGATGTGAAGAAAGATCATCCTCAACTCAAGAACATCATCCTGGCAAGAAGTGAAGCACCTGGCTCCTTCCTGAGCATGGAGAATTTGATTCGTGAGGTGAAGCTCGATACAGCCAACCTCCAGAGGCTTGCGCAAAGGAGACCGGACCCTATGGAAGTAGCCCATATGGGGCCGACAGGAGGAACCACCGGTTTGCCGAAGGTGGTACCTCGCACTCACAACAGTCTCGTGTGCACGATGGAATACGCGGCCTATGCATGGGAGGTGAATATTCATGATGTCTGCTTCCTTGCCGGTCCAGTAGGTCACGACCTCGCCTTTACCAAAGGGCTCTGCAGCAATCTTTTCGCCTTTGGGAAGACTATTTTCCTGGATTCTACAGAGATGAAAGAGGTTTGTGAAACCATTCAAAGGGAGAGGGTGACAACCATCGTGTGGACTCCCACCCTGGCAAAGAGGCTCCTCGATTTTGAGGGTTTGAAGGGCTATGATCTGAGTTCTCTAAGAGCAATGCACTGTGGGGGTAGCGCAAGTTTGCCAGAGATCGTTAAAGGAGTGAGAGAAGATCTCCGGTGTAACTTCTTTAATGGTTACGGCGGCACAGAAGGCCAGACCACCCTAACACGCGCAAACGACAGACTGGAGACTATTCTCCATACGGTGGGCAAACCCACCTGTCCTTACGATATCTATAAAGTAGTCAGCCCAGATGGGGAGGAACTTCCTCCCAACACCTCCGGCGAATTGATGATCAAAGGACCGGGCGTCTTTACCGGTTACTATAAAGCTCCAGAGGAGAATGCAACGGTATTCAATGAGGAAGGATTTTTCAGGACCGGAGACCTGGCCATCATTGACGAAAAGGGCACAGTCACTCTCACCGGCCGAATCAAAGAGATGATCAACCGTGGCGGCGAAAGTATCAGCTCCACAGAGATAGAGAAACTGATCACCAGCCATCCAGGAGTGGCCTTCGTGGCTGTGATTCCCATGCCTGATCCGGTGTTTGGAGAAAGGGTCTGCGCCTACATTCAACCCAAGCCCGGAGCGAACTTGAGCTTTGAGAAGATCATCGCCTATCTCAGAGAGAAAAAGGCTTCAGTGCTCCAACTTCCGGAAAGGATCGAATTTGTCGAGACCATGCCCTTTACAAAGGCAGAAAAGGTGGACAAGAAATTCCTGAGAGAAGATATCGAGCAAAAACTCAAGGCGACTAGCTGAACATTGGCAAAACAGGGGAAGCGGGAAATACCAAAGCAAAGGAGGATTGAAATGAGATTAAAAGACAAGGTCACGATCATAACTGGAGCAGCACGAGGAATTGGAGCAGCATTTGCCGTCGGCTTTGCAAAAGAAGGAGCGAAAATCGTCATCGGGGACATTTTGGATGGAAAAGAGACTATAGGTGCCGTGAAGAGGACAGGTGGTGAGGCGATCTTCGTCAAGACAGATGTCAGCAAACAGGATCAATGCAACGCATTCGCGAAGGCAGCCATGGACCGCTTCGGTTCCATCGACATCTTAGTCAATAATGCAGGACTCTTCGCCAATATCATCCTGAGACCTTTTACCGAAATCACTACTGAAGAGTGGATGCGCGTAATGGAAGTCAACACGGCTGGTCCCTTCCACTGCACAAAGGCTGTCTTCCCTTATATGAAAGACAAAGGAGGAAAGATCATCAATCTTTCTTCTGCATCGATTTTTGAAGGTGTTCCAGGTATGCCCCATTACGTCGCCTCTAAAGGCGCTATCATGGCCTTTACCCGTTGCATGGCCCGGGAGTTGGGCGCCTATAACATTACTGTAAACTCCATAGCCCCAGGCTTTACACATTCTCCTGGCGGAGATGAATTCGACAAGAAAAAAGCTCTTCCCATTGGCCCCCTTGATGACATTCAGCTGCCACAGAGATGCCTTAAAAGGGCTGCTTATCCTGAAGATCTTGTTGGAACAGCAATTTTTCTGGCCAGTGATGATAGTAACTTTATTACGGGGCAGTTGATCGTTCATGATGGTGGGATTTCTCTCCACTAAATAAGCGGCCTTTTGTTTGATGGATCAAAAGGGGATGGTTCTACCATCTCATGATATGGATTTATCCAAAGGAGATAATAAAAAACAAAGGAGGATAGGATGATGCCAAAACAAATGATTCTTTATAACTTGAGGGACGAAGTGAAGGATGAAGACTACATCAAATGGTGCCATGAGTTTAAAGGTCCCCTTTTGTTAAAACTTAAATCGACAAAAAGCTTTACCCTACTGAAGATGACAGGAGGCAGGAAGTGGAATGGTCAAAAGGGGGAGCCGCCTGTAGAAACCAAATCCCCTTTTAGGTTTATCGGAATTCTGGATGTGACCAGCAAAGAAGAGTGGATGAAAGATGTGGCATCGGAGGCATACCAAAAAGATTTTTTCCCAAAATTTTTTTCCAATTGGGCAGCAGATGGTTATGCCATTCTCGGTGATGAAGTTTATCACGGCGAAAGCGATTAATTTTTTTAGATTTTTATTACCTTCAGTCCATGAGGCTGTTCCATTGAACCCTCTCCAGACCTCTACTGGGCAGGGAGGAGGGAGAAAAGGAGGGAACCATGAATTTAGAGCATCTCTTAACCAAGGAAGATCTCCAAATTCGGGAGACAATAAGGGATTTTACCAAAAAAGAGATTATGCCCAGAACTAAGGAATTGGAGGCAGACTACCGGTTGGTCGAGGAAGTTCATCAAAAGCTTGTTGATATAGGGGTTCAGTCGGATGGGTATCCTGCTGAATATGGTGGGGGTGGACATGGCTCAATGACAGCCCTAGGCATTATCTGTGAAGAGTTAGCCAAAGGCGATGC
>JBEKDJ010000229.1:0-7706 GCA_050014415.1 Thermodesulfobacteriota bacterium
TCTTCAAAGTGGAAAGCAGATCTAGTAATTCCTTCTTTCTTTCGTCATTTAAAGATTTGGCCCTTTTGATCCTCGCTTCAATTTGGGTAATTGTCTCCTCGACCATATTTTCATCCTTTCTTCCAGGCACTCAATAAGGGAAACTGATGAGGGTCCCTGGATCCCTTTCTGGAACGAGCCAGGTAAGCACGTAATAGCTCATGGTGGCTTTGGATTTTAGGCCCCGCCCCCGTGGAATGATTAGAACTCGCTTTTGATTGTGTTAAATATACGGAAAAACGGAATCTTGTGTCAAGCAAAAAAGACCACAAGATATGCAAGATATGAGGGAAAGTTTTGTCAAGTTTTGAAGATAACGATTACCGAAAGAAATCTTGCATCATGGTCGAAACTTATCAGGCAACGATTTCAGGAAGAAACATTGCATCGTGGACCCCTTGGTTGCCTAAAAAGTAGGCAATTCGATTGCCCTTGAGTTATCAACCCTTCCCCCAAAGGTTGATGATTTCTATTGATACTTCGGGAGCCTCCTCTTCCTGCGCTGCAATCTCAAAGGGGTTCCATTCCAGCCGGCAGCTTGACTTCGGACCGTAATCGACGGAACCACCCATGAAAATGGCAGGATTATCTCAATGAAGGACAAGGACATCCAATCCGTTGTATTTCAAAATTGGGCATAAGGAATCCTGATGTAACTCACTGTTTTCAATGAAAAATCAAAGAGGATAGTAACCAGGTCAATATTAAAAAGAGCGTCAGGAAATCCTACACCCGGTGAGGATTGCACTTCAAGTCCTTCCTCCAATATGCTCATCGGAGTTGATGATTACCAATGGAAAGAGTAGATAACAATCGAACTGTGCGGGGGCTATCAGCCACCCGCAAGAGTGACTTGTTATTCGTTTACCCTCTCATAATATTTTTTGTAATTTATAAAGGTAACTTATTCTCCTCTCAGCCTTTTCTTCAAACTGCCTCAACATCACAGTCAATGATCATTGTCGATTTAAATACTATTCTACTTTTTCATTCCTCATTAAACTTCCTATATACGTTAATCAGTCAAGGATATTCTTCTAAACTTCCATTTATCTAAAAGAAATTGTCCTTTGTGACCCAAGAAGGAAACCATCGATAATATTCGGGAGGATTTGCCTTTTTCAACCCATCATAAGTAGCTTTTGATAAAGCGATCCCTTTTTTGTCTCGATAGAGCTTCACCATACCCTTTCTCTCCAATGAAAGGAGCAATTCATCGAGCTTTTTGTCATCAACATCAAAATATTTCTTTATGTCCTCACGGCTCATATAAAGACCAGGGTTTACTCGATAATCCTCAGCCAATAATTTAAGAAGACTTTCCTCATCGATGCTTTTTTGTTTTTCTGGCGAGGAGGTTGCCGGAACTGGAACTCCCAGTTCTTCATGAATGACGCGGCGGGGCATTTCAAATTCATCGGCCAATTGTCTCAATCCTGTTCTATATATAACAAGCCTACAGGCCTCCATTGATCCTCCAGAGATATTCTCAACCTTAGACACATTCATTAAGGCTGCAAGGGGATAAAAAGAAGTAACTCCATCTCCCCCCATTACCTGAATGGCATCCAAGGCGGTTCTTATCGCCCCCTCACAGATGAACACCTTGCCTATATTGGACTCTAATGTTATATCCCACCCGAGGTCCCATAAATACGCTGTATAATAAGTGACTAACCTTGCAATATTCACTTGCATCATCAAGTCCGCAATCTTGAATTGGTTATTGACTAAATCGATTATTGGCTTCCCAAATTGAACCCTCCTTTGAGCGTAAGGAACCACATTCCTTAAGAGTTCACGCGTCCAGCCTAACGTTTGTGCACAAATCATCGTTCTTTCGAAATTGAGACCAGAGATCATTACTCTCCATCCCTCCCCTTCCTCCCCAATACGATTCCCTATTGGTACAGGAACTTCATCAAAATTTAGGACCCCATTCTGTATGTTCTCAAAACCCATGATCTCGTTGATCTTCTCGACGGTAAAACCCTGGATCCCCTTTTCAACAATGAAGGCAGTAAGATGTCGATGATTTCTTATATCTTCAGGATTATTGCTTGTGCGAACATAAACCATATACCTACTTGCCACCCCCGCTGAAACGATAAATCTCTTCTTGCCAGTTAAAAAATAAAAATCTCCTTCACGAATGGCAATCGTCTCAATAGACGCAGCATCTGTCCCCACAAAAGGCTCAGTGATCACAATGGCCCCGATCTCTCCCTTTGCGATTCTGGGGAGAAATCTTTTCTTCTGTTCCTCAGTTCCATATTCAATAATCTGCCTTAGCCCCCCTAACATATTCCCCACAAAGGCTCGGCCTGGCCCTGGCATGCAATTAAGTGCCTCTGCTGCGATACAGGCACCTGTTGCCCCTAATCCTAATCCATCGTACTCTTTGGGGATTCCAGCTCCAGTGTACTTCCTCTCTGCTATTTTTTTGAAGATATCCCAGGGAAACTCTCTCTTCCACCTTGTCTCCGCATCTCTGGGTATGATCTCTTTTACAAAGGCCTTAATCTCTTGGTCAAGTTTTTTTTGATCCTCTGTCCACCAAGGAAATGCTTCCATAAACGTCTCCTCCTATGTCTGGATGATATAATTTCAATTACGTTTATCAAGAAATTTTGTATCAGTCAATCTGAAAATAGGCTTGTGAATATGATCTTTTTGAGGATTATCACTCGAAATCTGGTATAGAGATATAGTTTTTCGACTTGATGAGTTCAGGAAGGAATCCTCATTTTTCCCAAATCCTGCCGGTCCCGATGCCGACTTAACGCTTTCACCTACTTATCCTGACTCCTAGATAACAGTAAGACTCAACGATTATGAGTTGTAATGTGGAATAAAAAGGGATGTTCAATAGTATTTAAGCACCCCTGAAAATCTCACATAGGAGATTTGAATAGCAGCATCGACTTATTGGGGTGAATCGGCAGCTGCTACCATGGCTCTGAGCCTTAACTCTCTCTTCAGATCCTTCACCTCTCTAAGGAGGTCGTTGAGCGTCTTCTGCCGCTCCTGCACAACTTTCGTCAGTACCGCCACGATGTCCATCGCGCTCAACCCCTTCCTTTCCCTGGTTGCGACGAGTGCGGGCACGTCCTCTGCGATAAAGCCCACATGATTTTCTTCCCCAGCATTTTTATAGTTGTATGTGACCGGCTTCAGCTCGTATAGTGCCGCATCCGCCTCTTCCGCAGCAAGCGTCTTTGATGTTTTTTTTATTCTCCCTGCTTGAGGCGGATATCCACTGCCCTCCTGCTGAAAGATACGCCCCGCTTGCCGCCTCTATGGGGTGTGACGGATTTGTCTTGCCGACGCCGATGTTCCCTGCAAAGTAATTCAGACCGCTTGCCCCTTCCTGATACACCCCGTAGGCATTCGTTACTCCCGTTATCATCTGCGGTTGGATATCCACTCCATAGGCGTTGTGCTCATCACACCTGTGCCTTTCCTTGAGGGAGTGGCCGCCCTGACGGCAATTGCATTTGTAATGTTACCGGTCCCCAGCAAATAGGCATTTGTGATAACGCCCACGACCGTACCGGCTGTGCCTCCGCCATTGTGCTACGCCTGGAAATTAGCCGGCCCCCTGAGGGCGCGGGACAGTATCTTCGTGCCGATCACATGGGCATCCATGCCCACTGTACCTGTTATCACTGTTGGTTGTTTCATCGAAAGCTCCTTCTCTGCTCCAAGGCTTTTTCATCATAGGTCCTATAGGGCTTATAGGGCCTATTCAGTTCCCTCTGAATTCCCTTCCTAACAATTGCCCCTTGCTGAAAGCCCAGAAATCCCGCAAGGTCATTTCATAATCTGCCTTCAGGCCTTCTGCCTTCTCTCTCTCCGCCACCTTCTGGCGATGGAATTCTTTCACCTCTTCGGGGAAGGGCAGATTGCCAAACTCAACGTACCGGATCGCTCCTTTACAGTCTTTCACCCCGATTACTTTATCCTTTACCTGTTTGTTGGGACTGAAGGACGAGTCGATTACACCCGCATCAACTCCCCTCAAGCAGCCTAGAACGATGTCGCCATCGCCCATCTCGAGGAGTTTTTCCACCATTGCCCGTATCTCCATCTCCGCTATCCTTTCTTCCAAAGCAATCTCTTTCATCTCAAATTCTATATTCTGGCCTCTGATCACATTGAAGAACCAGTTCGCACACTCGTAGGTGACGGCGTGAGAATCTTCCGTAGGAACACCCAGGGCCTCGTCAATGGTCCTCACGTTTACCGATTCCGCCTTTCCCAATGCGCCCACAAAGGCGGTGTAGCCGGGATACGCAAAGGCTCCTCCCATTCCCTGGGGCATAGGGAAGAGTGGGGTCTGGGAACAGAAGGTACCCGGAATAATCACGTCAACGTATCCCAACTTGTCCAGGTACTCCCTCATCAACCGGGGCTGCACCCGCAGCCAGGCCAGATCCTGGGCCATATTGCCCGAAAAGTGGACCAATGGGACAATGCTCTTGACACCCTGCTCGGCGGCCATCAGGGCCTCTGCGATCATGGTCGCCAGGTTTACCGTCATAGGCTGAACACCGGTGAGGATCCACCCGTGGAGGTCGGTGGTGAGGGTAACACCTCTCTCGGCGTAGTACCCCATCAGCCTCTGCACATACTGGCTATGGGCAATGACTTCCTCCAAAGTGGCGTTCTTTTCGTAAGCGCCCCAGGAGATAAAGGGACCTGTGGACATGCCTGTCATGCCGGAAGCAAAGGCGATTTCAGATCCAAGGGGCTGGGCTTTGTACGACATCCGTGGATCAAAGGCGCCTGTACCGACGCTTTCAACAACTTTCCTCGTCTCTTTGACTCCGTGATTGATGAGAGGATACCCATTCAGCAATTTTCTCCCTGTCCGGCGGGTCTCCTCCAGGGCGTCTTCCACCTTTTTGAAATGAAGGAGGCGGGTGTAGCTGTCCGTTGTGACCGGAATATAGGGCACCCCTGTTTCCTCCAGCTTCTTGCAGAGGCTTATCTCGTCTTCCACAAGGGCAGTTCCCGCTCTCGGGTACACAACGGTTCTACCCTCCCTGTGGAGTTTCTCCGTGATCTTCATGAAGTTCTTGTTTTCAGGCAGGTTTCTCTGATAGGCGACCGCTTCGTCAAGATCCACTTCTTTGCCCGTGGGCCACATAGAGAGCACGTCCACCCGCATTTTCAGGAACTGGTCTTCGTCAATACGCTTCTGCTTCACTTCGAGTTTCATTCATCCCTCCTGTACGCTATATCACATCTTCCTTCTTCAGTTCCTCTATCTGTTCCCTGGAGTACCCGCATACATCAAGGAGTACTCCTTCCGTATGCTGGCCGAACTGGGGTGAATAGCCATCGACCTTCACCGATCCCAGCGTTCAGTCTCAACATTTCAATAGTATATCTGAAGAGCTGACATTCCCTTTCAAACTCTCTGGTCACGCCGACCCCACACGTGATTGGTGGCTTCGTTTCACTCTTGAAGACAAAGGCCGTTCTCTCATCGCGAAAGCGCAGGAGGTTTTCGGTGAAATTTAGTTTTGCACCCGTAAACCACTTCGTTCCAGGAAACCGATGCAAGTCCTCCACGACCTTCTTGTATTTGTTCGATGTCTTGATTTCTAAAAAATCCCAGACGCTTTCTCAGAAATCGGGTATGTTCTCAACAGACCAGGTGCAAAGGTCGAAATAATCGGTGAAGTGCTTGCCATATCGGGTCATGTTGGCATTCCGAATTCTCTCTTCAGACGGCCTCCAAAGCGGTTGCATCGTCTTCTCCCTCCTGTAGATATCCATTCCGGCCACCAAATTGGCCGGATTTCCTTCATACCATCTTGAATTTACGTTCTCTCGAAGGTAAAGAGAGAATGGTGCGAGCTTCCTTAGGCGTAGCTATTTCCCTGTCCAGTTCCCGGGCGATCCGTACCACCTTTTCCACCATTTCGGCATTGCTCTTTGCCTGCGCCCCTTTAGCCAGGTAGATGTTGTCCTCGAACCCCACCCTTACGTGTCCACCAAGAATCATGGCAGTCGTAACAATAGGCCACTCATTCAATCCGACTGCGCAAACGGACCAAGGCGCTCTTGGGGGAATGCAACGCTGCATATGGATCAGGTTATCGACTGTGGCAGGGATCCCGCCAAGAACGCCCATGACGCACTGGAAGTAGAGGGGATCTTCGAGAGCCCCCGTGTCTCGGAGAAAGACACAGTTGTTGATCATTCCCACGTCATAGCACTCCAGTTCCGGTTTGACTCCACATTCCTTCAAAATCCGCGCGCCGTAAACCATATCCGGAAAACTATGGACCATGACAAACTTGAGAAGATAGTCATCCTAGCTCCGGCTGTAAATGTCAATAACAGGAGAGCCTGAGTTGAAGGAGGCCAGATCAGGTTTCGTCCGAGTGTCCTTGGCGAGGTCGGCAATTTTATTCTAAACTCCAAAAGGTTGAGATTGGGTTGTTAGATTATTTTTGACGCAGACAAACCGAGGGATTTATTATCAATTTACATATCAAAAAATGCTACTTATGTCAATTGGATAATAGGCTTATGAAAATTGTCTTGTATAGAATTTTATACCCTTTAGAAAAGGGAGTCAGTGCGATGAGTTCAATCGGATATGAATCTGGCAGGCATTCAATTAGAACATCGAACAAATCTTGTTAAGATTATGGATTATAGGATGAAATCTACAGTATTAGGCGAAAATGTTCCCGCAACAAGGAAGGAGTCAATGTCGTTCTTTACACCCTCAGGCAGATTAAGTCCTAATTTATACACGTTATTCTGTCCCCCAAAACAAAATTTCCTTTGAGCAAGGGAAAGTAAGGCGGGATTTTGAAGAAATGGGAATATTCCTGCCTATTACATGGCGCAGGGCATGAAAGAACCCTGCGCCTCTTCTTGGCCGATACACGTTCAATCAGCAGGAATGACTGGTACAAGGAGATGAGAATCGTACTTGCCACCAGTATAGATTACATGTTCGCCCTTGTTGACGGTTTCCGTATGACCATCCGAGTGATACTCCTCGGGGTAGTTGTAGATATCACTGCCTTGCACCACGACCCGCAGCTTCTCGCCTCGCTCAAACAGCGTACCGGAAGGTAATATTTCAATCTCTACTGGAACGATTTCACCGGGTTTAAGCTTTATTTCTCTCTTGTGTTTGTGGATCGGCTGGTATGGTGTTGATTTCTTCTCATCGAGTTCACGATGGGAGACTCGTAGCCAGCCAAGGGCCACCGGACCATCCTCATGGTTACCAAAGAACTGAAACCAGACAATGTCTCCGGTGCGATCAATTTTCTCTATCGCCACAAATAAATCCATATCATCGCTGCCGTCGGCTTGTACCCAAAGCTTCAACTTCATATGTCCTGTGAGCTCAGTCTTCTTGTCAAACTTAAATTCAAACTTAGCATTCTGAGTTTTATCGGTTATATCGTTCACGTTATAACGAACTTTAGCTTCCTTTTTGAATGGAGATTGGCCCAACTTTCCGTCACTCCCATTCAAGAAAAGTTTCGTATATTTAGTGCGTGCCAGCGGCCATTTATTTTCGCCCCGGAAATTTCCGACAAAGAATCTTTCTCTGACCTCCAGCATGACCTTGGGCCAGTACTTCACTTCGTTATCGATACTTTTCAAGAACCTATCGAAGAACTGCC
>JBEKDJ010000230.1:0-7633 GCA_050014415.1 Thermodesulfobacteriota bacterium
ATCTGACTACAGGCTTTATAGGGACGCAGAATGCTCCTTGGGTAGATGATTTGATGAATATCTTTCTACAAACAGAGCTGAAAACTCTTTGTTTTCCAGAGCTCCTAGGGGAAGAGGTCCTCGACATATCGACTCAGCCTGGTAAAAGGGGCGCAGTTACGAAGCTTTTTCAGGCGATGCTTCGAATCGAGCATAAGGCAAAGACGCGTGCCATGCAGAAATTATCTGAAATGTTAACCGTAAAGGAGACTTGGCGAGATAGTGGTGAAAGGAAAATGTTAAACTGGGACGAGGTCATGGAAATGAGCAGGCATAACATTTCCTTCGGAGCTCATACCGTTACACATCCGATACTGAGCAGAATGGCCCTTGAAGAGGCAAAATGCGAAATCTATGAGTCAAAGAAGGAGATTGAGGGAGCGGTTGGAGTTGAAGTCAAACATTTTGCAATCCCAAATGGAAAAGTAGAGGATTTCAGTGATGAGTTGAAGCGATATTGTAAGGAAATAGGTTTGGCAACTGTGGTATCCACGGAATTCGGTGTCGTCTCCAAAAAATCCGACCTATATTTTTTGAAGAGGATCAGTCTTGGGGCGCCGAACTATGTCTTTGCCTGTGAACTCGCAAGATCTATGTTTTTTAGCCGAACGTCTGACACTTGATGCCAAAGTGACAATGTGGCATTAACATAAATCTAAGGGGAGAACGCGTTGCTTAGAACACTTAAGAAAGGAGAAGTAATCTCAACTCGCAACTTTGGTGGATTCTGTCCCTATTATTACCCCGACGAAGAAACAGGCCAAGTCGTTGTAGGCGACACGGCAGGTGAGATGATTATGTCAATTCCGAGACATCGCCGGAAGTTAGATCCTGTAGCATGCTTAGGGCTCTTGAACTTTAACTACCCCCTTGGCGACCGTACCTTGATTCAGGGATTAGAACGCATGCCTTGGCACGCCACTTTAGATGCAAGCGGAACTATAGAAAGGCGTCCTCCGATACCACACGGACATCGTCTTACGGAGCCCACTGAGATTGCTACTTCTTTACTCGACTGTCTGCAAGAAGAAATATCTACTTACCTTGACGGTCATAAACGCGTTTGGATACTACTCACCGGCGGTCTCGACAGTCGTGTCACAGCCGGTGTTGTGCATAAAATACAGAATGATTTCCCGGCTGAGATTCATGGAGTTACTTGGGGCGTGGAAAAGTCACGGGATGTTGTTTATGCCTCCCGAATCGCCAAGAGGTTTGGATGGGAGTGGCACCATCTTCCCTACGACGAGACTACGCTCTGGGAGAACTTAACTATTGCGGCCGAATGGGGAGGTGCTGAAGTAGCGGGGGTCCATCTGCATGCTGAAAAGGAGCTGTGCAGTTTGGTGAGCTCTGAGGATTTGGTTATTGCCTCAAGTTGGGGCGATAGCATTGGCCGCGCCGAGTTCAGTGGCATACACCTATTGGATATGACAATGCCTCCGATAGCAAATAGGTATTGGCTCATTCATCGCTCCCATTTTGAAGAATGCCTGCGGTTAGCTACTGCCGACCGGCAATTAGCCTGGTGCACAGAACCAGATTGCTCCAAGCATATAATCACAGAGCTTGATAGCCAGGAAAACTATATGCGCCGAATGATCGCACATGCGATGAACTATATTTTGCAGTTTTGCCGCCTTGAACAATCATTCACCGCAGACAAAACTGTCAGAACAATGTGGTCCTATTCACCAATTTGCCGTCAGACAGAAGTCTACTATCGTCTTTTGGAGAAGTTGGACCCTTTCCTTTTCGATTTACCCTGGGCTCGCACAGGGGTGGCGCCCAGTGGTAATATAGAAAATGATACCTCCCTCAAGAAAACATATCACGAATGGGGACGTTGGCTCAGGCAAGGGCGACACAAGGAGTTACAAGACCTGGTCCGCCATAGCGGACTCTCTAGCATGAATGTTTTTAATATGAGTCAGGTCCACCAGTGTTTTAACCTTTGGCGCAAGCAACCATTGGACTCAGTTGGCCTAACAGAAACGATTTTGCAGCTAGCAACAATCGAACTGCTTAGACGCCGATTTGAGTTGGTCTGCCCTGGGGATAGTACGGATTTTCTCGATGCAGTATTGGCAAGGGCTTACAGTCTGGGAAAAAGAATTTATCCACACTTGCCCAAACTCTGAAATAGATTAACAATTTTCTTCTGAATCCAGAGGTCCATCTTTTTGGGTCCGTATGAAAGGATTTAATTTATCTAAAGACAGGAGACTCTTGTGCTGACTAATTTAGCCCCTCTCTTAATTTATTTGGTGGCTTTACCTGTAATGATCGTAACCATCTTCAAGGTGGAGGTCGGAATTTTGTTTTTCATTTTAATTGTCCCGGTCATATCGGTTATGAAAAAGATTGTCCAATATCCTGCTGGCAACCAATTTGCAGATTTGCTTCTGATTTCCATTCTTCTCGGGTGGGGCGTCAGGGTTTTAAGGGAGAAGAAGAGGATTTTCATGAGTTCCCCCTTGAATTTGGTAGTTATACTTATCATGTTTGGAAGTATTATCAACCTAATCTGTAGCTTTACTTTTGCAGGATCTTCTGAAGAAATAGATCTGCTTAAAACGTGGAAAAATTACATGATCCTTCCATTAATATATTTTATTGCTGTAAACAATATAGACGAAGAAAATTTGGTCAAGAAAATAATAATTTGTATTTGCTTTACCATGTTAGCCATGGATTTCAATTTTTACACAACCTTTAAGTGGCTCAAACAATATCATTACTCAGATTCTATGAGAATATCAGGCGCTTTCAGCTTTCTTGGCCCAAATGAGTTGAGCATATTCTATAATATGTATACATTTCTGCTGCTGGGCATTTTTTATTTTATCGAAGAAAAAAAGATTAAATATTTAATCTTATTTGTTTGTGCCTGTAATTGTTATCCTATCTTGTTTTCGTTCTCACGAACCGGATACATGTGTGCGATTGCGGGGCTTTTAACACTTGGGCTTTTAAAAGATCGGAAATTTCTTGTTTTGTTGGTTGCCTTGATTATCTGTTACCGATTCGTCTTGCCCCAGGCTGTAGTTGAGAGAATCGATATGACCTTTTTGGAAAAAGACAATATCTCGCAAGAAGAACAACAATCCAGTGCTTTTGATGTTGGAGGTACCACTCTGGAAATAACTGGGAGAAAACATCTATGGGAAAAGGCGATGAATTATTTCGAGAAAGAACCTTTGTTAGGAATCGGGTTCGATAACTTCCGTCGCCAGGAAGGATGGATAACCCATAGCTTATACATGAGAATCCTTGCCGAACAGGGTTTGATCGGCGCGACTATTTTTATTGTATTCATCACTACAATTCTTTGGCAATCTTTGAGGCTGTTCAGGCATTCCAAGAGCAAACTCGGGCAGGGAATCGGATTAGGATTCCTTATAAGTATAATTGTACACCTTGTAGGAAGTGCGACTGGGGATCAATCGCTTTACTACAATTTGATGGCTATTTTTTGGCTTTTTATGGGCATCGTCGCAAGCCTCAGAAAATATGGCAGTAGTAATAGTAATAATAAAGGTTGCCAAATAGATCCTTTGGAGCCTTAATGATAGCACTGTGGCGGGTCGGTATTTCTGTATGCTCGGAACCTTGATAGTAAAAAATTGGATTAGATTTTGAGAAAATGGCCCCTCATGTAGGTAAAATGTTTGCTGGGAACTTAGCAATAGAAAAGCGAGAGACTTTCCAGCTTTATCACGATGTTATGGGAAGGTAAATTATGAGAAATTATGTGGTATTTTCGTTTCTATCTCTTTTCCTTTTGACCGGTGCCATAGATGCTCAAACCCAATTACCCTTTCAAAGGGATTTTATGGAGGAACCGAACTTCCCTGAGGTCCCCCGGGTTTCGGCATACGAAGCCTATATCAAATATAAAAGTGGTAAGGCAATTATTATTCAGGCCGGAGGAGAACTATATGAAAGAAGGCATATTTTGGGAGCATTTAATGTAGATGGTAGTGGGGTTGTAAGTAAAGGGAAAAAACTTCCAAATTTTCCGAAGAGTGGAGTGGAAATATTTATCTATTGTTACTGACTGGCGGGAGCCGATAGTGCCGGTCTGGCAAAACACATGATAGATAGGGGTTATCAAAACGTTAAGGTGGTCTACGGTGGAGGCGAGGGAGGGGGACGACTTATGGAAAAGTATTTCGATTACTACAGGGGGGGGAAAATAATAAGTCCAATGACTGGCAAGGTAACTATTATGAACCCCTGAGAACTTCTGTTCTAAACACGCTACATGAGTTTCGATAAAAACAATCAGGTTAGTTACAGATTTTTTCTTAGTACGGAAGGAGCCGGGTAAATATTCCCAATGGAGTAATTTTATTTGATATGAGGTCGTGAAAAGGAGAAGTTTATGAAGAAATGTGTATTGTTTACCGCAATGGTCCTTTTGGTCTTAACAGCAGGGATAGGGGCTCAAGCCCAGATCCCATCCGGGGGGAGTGCACCTAACTATCCCGAACTTCCTCGGGTCTCCGCATACGAGGCATATCTGAAATATAAGGATGGTAAAGCAATTATTGTTCAAGCAGGAGGGGAAGGTTGGTCAAGGAGGCACATATTGGGAGCAATTAATCTGGGGCCGGAGGTGGGCGCAAACTGGAATAGAATATTTCAAATGTTACCTAAGAGCGGAATAGAAATTTTTACCTATTGCTACTGAGGTTCTAGCGAAGCCGGTGGTGCCGGCCTGGCAAAACAGTTGATAGAAGAAAAAGGCCATACCAATGTTAAGGTTGTTCGAGGAGGCGGTGAGGCAATGGAAAAGTATTTTGATTACTTTAGAGGAAAGATAGTTAGTCCTATGACAGGGAAGGAAACTATTGTACAGCCATAGGAGCTTCTTGTTCAATTTGTGTGGGGCTAGAAGGATTGTAGCATGAAAACAAAGGGATAGCGAGTTCTTCTTGCAATGAAACTATTAAACCGAGCTAAGGATGTTTTGAGAGGAAATAAATATGGCCTTGAGCAGGAGAGAATTTTTGAGGATGACTGGAATCTCTACTTTGGCTTTTGGAAGCATATCAGCCGTTGATACACCCCGGAGCAACATAAGCCAAACTTCGCAAGTTTTAGCAAATACGCAAGCATTCGCAATCGAAGCCGAGGGGAAAGACGGCCCTTATTTTGAATACAAGGTAAATGGGAGAGTAATCAGGCACAAGTATGTTTTCGGGACTGAAATTTATTTCCAACCGAATTTTCCAAAACCAGAAAAGGGAGTACCCTACTTTGATCCAAACTTTGGAACGGAAATTATCCGTATAAGCGACCGGAAGATGGATAAACTGGGACCCTGGGCAAAGAAGGATTATGGGGCCTTGATGCACCCTGCCTACCCCAAACATAACTACGAGAATGCCGATGGGTCTTACCTTCTCTTTAACGGATCATATAAAAGCGGTCAGGTTCTGTATGATGCCAAGAGCTTTAAGTTGATAAAGTCCCTTGAAACAAAGGCGGTGAACTGGAACCAGTCGATTGATCCCCGCTGGGATGCCCACAGTCTGAATGTGCTTTATTACGTCTTTTCGCCTCCGACTGCAATTTCTATGTATGATGTAAGCATAGATAAATTTGGGGTAATCCATGACTTTGACAAAGACCTCCCGGGAGCCACTTGCATAACCATGGCCGAAGAGGGGAATTGTTCGTATGATAGTAGGTACTTTGCTTATCAGCTAAGAGCGCCGCGAGGGGGTGACAAGTGGGCACATGCAGCGGTGTTCTGTTACGACCGGGTAGAGGACCGGATCGTGGGCAAGATTGTGTTACCCATACCGGGTTTTGAGGGACAGGGTGGAGGGAACTGGGTGGGCATGAGTCCCTCAGGTAAATTTGTTCTCGTGGGGACGGATCCTATGTTGGTTTACGATCGGGAGTTTAAGAAGCCACCCATTAAGTTGACGCATCCGGGAGGCTGGCACTGTGGCGTTGGACTTGATGATGAGGGAAGAGAGGTTATCTTCTACCCCGGGTCGCGCACTTTCAGCCCGAACGGTCAGAGCGATGCTTGCTACGCTATGTGCGACATTGAGACAGGCATCGAGATCGTCTTAACGGGAAAAGTAGTTGGACCTCAAGCGCATTATGATTGCAGTTCCATTTTCACCCCGGGGTGGGGGTTGGTTTCCACCTATCACCCTGCCCCACTGAAGCAAAGCCATTGGGCGGAGTATTCCATACACCTTGTAGAACTGACACGAAGAAAATATCCTTCTCCACGTATATGGAGAATCTGCCATACCCACGTGAACCGGGGAAGCGGTATTGACGATCCCTTTGCAACGTTTAATCGCTTCGGTACTAAAATATTCTTTGGATCCAATTGGGGCATTCCGATCGAGAAAGGGGGAGATATAGATGTGTATCAGGTCGAGCTTCCCCTAAATTGGTATCAGGATCTTATGGGGAAAGAAAAAGCGATAATGCTTCGCGAGATCGCGGAGGAAATGGTACGGAAGACGTGGTAGCGGTTGGAAGTGAAAGAGGTTCATAAGTGGCTTCTCAAGCGAGGGACAGAGTGACTATTAGCCAGGGGGACAAGATATTATTAATGCCTGTGGCCATCATGGCTCACAATGAAGAAAGATCTATAAAAAAGGCTGTTAACAGTGCATTGAGCCAGGAGGGACCAAAGGGGTATTTTGTCAAAGTTGTAGTGGTGGCAAATGGCTGCACTGACAAAACAGAAGAAATTGTCAGGAACCTTGAAATGCAGCATTTGGAGCAGGTCGTGCTCCTGTCAATTAAAGAAAAGGGTAAGACCAAAGCCATCAACAGGGCTATCACATATTTTAATGAACTCTCGAAGGGGGGTTGTTCAATCCCCTGTATTATTTTCCTCGACGCAGATTGTGAATTTATTGGTAACGACGCCCTTATCAATTTCATGCAATGGTTCGAACAAAAACCAGAGCTATGCGCCATAGGAGCAGACTGCCTGCCGGATGTCTTCTTTGACCAGAGGAAGGATATTGTGGCTGAAATATACAGGGCAATTTATGGGCTCGGGAGGTTTGTAAGAATCAATTCAATTTCGGGCATGTGTTATGGTATTCGCTTCGATGTTTTGAAGAAAATTGAATTCCCTGATTTCCAATTCGCAGAGGACATGTTTGTATCAGCGCGATTGGATGGTTGGTTTCTTAAGGACCGGAATATCCAAATTGTCTTCAAGACCCCATCAAATTTCAACAGAGAAATCAGTAGGAGAACGAGACAGGAAATTTCTGCTCAACGCTATCATGAATACTATTCTAGCCTAAGGAATAAAAGAGGAAAAGTCAAGTTACTTGAAGGCTCATTGGGTGAAGATTTCAGGTGGTGGGGGGGAGCATCTGATGATCGGATTCTAAAAAGGTGGCTTCATTTGAGAGGAATTAAACCCAAGCTTCTTGCAGGGGTATATATATGCGTATTACTGGTTGCGAGAATTAGAGCCAGGCGTGCGTTACAGAGATTAAGAAAAAATTCGGGCATGGATTACTGGAAGGTGACTTCTCGATAACCAGGCCATGTCTTGCAAGTAAAATCATAGTGTATTCTGAAAACGTTTACG
>JBEKDJ010000231.1:0-7579 GCA_050014415.1 Thermodesulfobacteriota bacterium
TTCTTAAGGCGGCGAGTTTGCGGAAAAATTTCACCTCCTTCAGCACGGCCCCATCCGGTTTCCATCAGCAAACGGATCTTTTCACTGAAATCGCGGACAGAGAATGGGTCGCTTGCCCCATAATCAGAAAAGGGACGCGGCCATCCTCTTCCAAGTGTCAATACCCTCTGGGCAGGAATAAAGAACAGGGATTCCGTTTTAGTTCTTCTTCGCCGTTGTATGACAGTGGATAAATCAATCGGATCACCGTTGTATATGATAGCACTCCTATTATCTCCAATGTGCCATACATCTCTCATCCCTTCACCCAGATAAATATCGAGAAAATGGCCGATATCTTTATTCCACACAAGCCCATGCTTTCGCAACTCGTCGATGACATATCCTGTATCCACGAGGAGTCTGAGGAACTGAAGAAAAATGCTCTTCCCTGTTGCCTGGGGACCAACAAGAACAGTTAGATCGCCAAATTCAATATCTGCTTCGTGAATCTGTCCAACGTTCTTTAACTGCAATTTTGGGTTACTCATAAAGATTCTCCTTTGTCACCCGTTTCTTACATGCTCAAAGCTTTCCCCGCACCTGTGCGAGTCTTACGATATATCGGCGAATGGAATCCAAACCCCCTGTTCACATCTTGTTTTTCTTCTTCAATCATGAGGCTTGGCGAGGAATCATTCAGAGACATAGTTTTTATTAAGTAATCTAAGAGCGTCTCCGCCACGCCTCCAAGATTCGCCATGAAAATACATTTATCTCATTAGGCAAGCTTGTGCCTACGGAGGGCTTAGGGCAGGACCCTAGCAGCCGATAAGAGTATAACTTTTGCACTTACCGGATCAGCTATGATGGTGCCAATAACAAAACAGCACCACCCAGCAAACTCCAGGGCAACAGGGCAAATATGTTTTACCTTGTTGAACACGTTTTTCGCCATAGCAGTTACTCCTTTCCGCCATTTAGGTTTCTTGGTCTGGCTGCTAGAGCTACCCTACTCCGCACAATAGCGTCGTGCCCTAACCCCTCCATGAGGATTCTGTTCAATTCCAATTAACGCCCGATTCTCACTTAGCAGTCTTTGTGGGCGCTTTGTCTTGATCGTGTTGTGGTTCGTAGTGCCAGAAATTTATTGGGTTCTGAGGATTAGGCGTACACAGGCAACCAAAAGTGTCAAGACTTACACCAAGTTTTTTGCTTTTGCAGCAATCATTAAGATGCTTGAGTACATCAAACCTGTTTACTTCGCGATTTGATATCACTAGGTCTTTTTCCTGAAATAAACCTAGGTTTGGAATCTTCTTTTTCGTCCATTCCTTGAATGGCGAATAGTGTGTCTTTGAAAACACGGCCAATCCTGCAAATAGGTCAGCAACTTGACAGCAGGGGTGCTCGTGGGATTCCACCTCAGAGAATTCCTGAATTTGGTAGTAAGAATCCGCGAAGAAGCTATTGAGAAGTGGCAGATCAATGACCTCTATCCGTTTGCCAACAGCCTGGAGACAAAGCGTAACAGTCTCCCAATCAATCTCAAGACACCTGTCGGGATATATCTTCCATCTCGCATTTCGTGGACGCCGCTTTAGAGCTTGACTGTGCAAATGGAAAAACATTCGTTCGAAGTTGGCTGTATCATCCCGGCCTGGGACTCGATGGCGAGAGTCCTGAGTATCCCAGATTAATACGTCTATCCGTACATCGTATTTTCCCAGGAAACCTATTACAGCCTCAACCAGCTTAAGGGCGCAGAATCGGTATTTTGCGTCCTTAAGTTTATGCCACTTAAACTCGGAAACATCTGACTCCTTAAGAATGTTAAGAAGCTCCGATCTAATGTACCGATATACTTTCTCAGAGAACGAAAAGGTTGCGATGCTTCTAAATCGTTCAGTTGAGTAACTCTCATCTGAGTATGCAATAAAGTCCATTTCCCAAATTTATCTTTTGCCTACGTGTTCTTTTTCCCAAAACGTGTTACGTTGCTCCGAGTCTGTTCTAAACTTCTTTTGCTATCAGCACCTCCTCGCCGAGCATGTCGATGATCTTCACGGCCACAGTGGTCCTGCCATCGGGTGCGGGAAATTCATACCTACCCGTTACTAAGTCATTTTTCTTCTCGGGTACGTCAGAGAAAGTAATGTTGAAAACGCTCCCATCGTAGCTAGAGTCAATCATCACGGAGTCTACCATGGCCCGCCAATCATCAATCTGTGGGCTGAGGATTCCCGATTGCCCTTTCAGTCTTTCGATAATGGTTGGAGAGATGAAATCCTTGATCTCGACTAGAATCTTTTCGCCATCTCTTTGAATGTTCACTTTGGCCTTTGCAGGCTGGTGTAAAAAGAATTTCCCATACTTCGGATCTGTGCGGAGTTCGATAACCTCAATTTTGTTAGGAACCTCGCCCCTCTTTCGGATGCGATTCCAGCCCTCCAACCATGCAT
Source organism: Thermodesulfobacteriota bacterium (assembly GCA_050014415.1). Taxonomy (GTDB): domain Bacteria; phylum Desulfobacterota; class BSN033; order BSN033; family UBA1163; genus JBEKDJ01. Next base: position 2,442 of record JBEKDJ010000231.1, read on the forward strand.
CAACAGCAGTTTCCTTTCCGAGGCAGACAAGCACTACGTCCCGTTCTTCAGTGGGGCGGGCGGCAAGTTCTATTTTCAATTCCTCAAGATCCAACAGTGTTAATGGGTGACCGAAGGGGGTAATCTTTGCTAACCGTTTTCCCAGGATACCGTCAAAGTAGGCATCGGTCCGCGTTCGCGTTACGCCAATGTGCTCACACGCGAGATTAACAGCCTCGTTGTGCTGGATCTGGAGGTCATAATCGTTAATGCGATAGACGGCAAACGACAACTGCGCAGGGATGGGCGTCTTTGTCTCGCCCGTTGGGATGAGTTCGCCCTGTGTGCCCATTTCATTCTGTGCAGCTTTCTGCTCAGCGATAATTGTCTGCAACCGCTTGCTGGTGGTTTGAATCGCCCCTTTGTTAATATCGCATCCAATCCATCTTCTCCCCAGCTTCTGCGCCACTGAAACCGTTGTTCCGCTGCCAACGAAAGAATCGAGAACGAGCTCTCCAGGTCGAGAAGAAGCCTTTATTACATATTCGAGAAGTGCTTCTGGTTTTTGAGTTGGGAATCCCTCTCTTTCATCTCCTGCCGGATTAACCATAGGAATATCCCACATACTGCCGAGAAGTCGCTCAGTTGATTCACGGTAAAGTATATTCCCATTCTCGTCACGTTTGGAGATTCGCTTTCTAAGCTTTGAATCCCAGGTCACCACGTTCTGTCTACGGGCACGTATGTTTTCAATGTACTGGTGTCCGAAAAAATGCCCCCCTTGGCTTTTGGCGTAAACATGAATCGTCTGGACATCGCGCGGGAAATACGAGACAAACTTAAACTGGGGTTTATTCGAGAAGTACCATGTAATGGAGTTCAAAAAGTTCTCGCCTCCGAAAACTTCATCTAGAAGACACCGAAGGTGATGGGAACGCGTTTCGTCGCAATGAAGATAAATTGAACCTTCTGTTGCCAACAACTCTCTCAGAAGCAGCAGACGCTCGTACATAAACTGCAGGTAGTTATCATTAGCCCAGATATCAGTGTACTGAATTTGCTCTCCGAGGGTGTAGCCTTCGCCACCAAGCTTGGCTGTCCCTACCGCACCGCGCAGGGACACTTTCCGCACATAGTCCGCGCCGCTGTCAAATGGCGGATCAATGTAAATAAGCTTCACCTTGCCGCGGAAGCCATTGGCCAGAAGATGTGCCAGCACTTCTTTGTTGTCACCGTGGAACAGCAGGCCACCGTGAGGATACGCCTTCGGCCAATCCTTCCACATGATTTCCTTCCGTCTCACGGAATCGCTATCGGGATCAAAGGTCTCAATATGTTGTGCGGGAAAGGCTGTCACTTGCGTCAGAGGCCTTTTGCCCACCCAAGTCAACATCGGGCGACCTTTGGCCTTGGTAATAGAAACAGTCTGGGTTGCCGCCTTTACCACGCTCGGAGTAGCCAAAGCCGATTTGGATTTAGATGTTGTCTTACTGGTAGTCCTCTTGGTCTTCCCCTTGTTGGCCTTCTGTGGCTGAGTTTTAGCAGGCATATTTCACTCGTTCTCCAGAAAATCGCGGACTGGTTTGTTTTGATCATACCCGATCGTTTCTTCTCGGACAAAGAGGATTTCATACTTAAGACGGTCAGGATTAAGGTCCTCCCATTTCTTAAGGGCAACGGCCTTGCGCCCTTCGGGGGTGATTGCTGCTTCGCCACGTTTCTCCCGTCCGATATCTTCCATGGTACCCGCCTCAAACCGAGCGTCCTTGATCTCGACGATCAGGCATTTCCCGTCTTTCTTCCGAATAATGAAATCGGGTGTATATCGGTGGGGTTTCCCGTCTTCGCCCAGGTACTCAACATAGAACTCGGTCTTGTTTGGGTCAGTTACCGCTCCCGTGAAGTAGACATCTTCAATCTTCTCAGGATGGAGCTGCAACTGATCCAGGAGATCAAGGAAGAATGCCTTCTCAGGATTGGAGTCGAAATCATAGGGTGTGTAGTGAAACCCGAAACGCCCTGCCTTTTCCTTAAATTTTTCAAGAGGTGTCAGCAAATGCTCTCGATCAATCGGGTATGTAATCTCGGCAGTGTAAAATTCTGTGCCGTCGTCCGTTAATTCCTTATTGAAACCTTCAGGCTTCACCAGGGCGAGTGCTACTTCTACGGTCTCCTCGTATACTTCATAATTCCTAGTCTGCTCTTCGATCTGTCTGCCAAAATCGGCAAGATGTGACATGGGAATCTCTGTTATTCCATCATAGACCCGCTTCAATTCATTGAAAATTTGCCATACGTCCAGCCGGTATACCGCTGCGAGTTCGACGGCAGCGGAATAGAGATCGGTCCTAGCAGGTGCTGTTTTAATTTCGACTGTATCAGCAATCTGTTTGAGGACGCTGCGGGTAACGGTTTGCTCGGCGATATCGAAGCGCGCTTTTTCCAAAATTGGGCCTTCCTCACTAGTTGGTTTCATCAGCGCAAGCGGCTTTTGGGTTGTCTTTCCCTTTCGCTCCACCGTCCGAACAAGCTTCTTTATCACGAACGGTGGCAGTGTCACCTTCACCAAGCGGATTTTATCCCGGCGGGTGTTGTTCTTGGCCTCATTAAGTTCTGCAATGGTCTCCCCGTAAGTCTCCTGTAGCTGGCGATCAAGCACTGCACGGTTGTCCACTGAAAGATAGATTCGTGCTTTGACCTTGTTTTCAGGAATCTGACGAAGGCAACGTGAGGCAGCCTGCAGGACGAAATTGTTACTGGTCTTAAGTCGCCTCGCCAACGCGCACGCAAAGAGGCTCGGACAGTTCCATCCCTCTGTCCCTTTGTTCACCAAGAGGATGACGCGGTGTTGAGAGGCAGGGTCATTAAGGCGGTTAAAGGCCTCGATCTCGTCTTTGGTAGACTCGTTTGTGTTGCGCAGGCAAATTGCAGGGGCCAGCCCCAACCCCGCCAATTTTGTTTCAATCGCCGGCCTTAACTCTTCGAGGTCGTCCGTTTGGGGAAAGTAAAGCGCAAGTTTTGCCGGTGCCCCGTCGGAAAGCGTAACGTCTTTGCATTGCTTAAAGAAGTCCTCGATGACTTCCGCCACAAATTTGTCCGTGTTCCTCTCGTCAAAGCTATAAGCAAAGATGTTGCCTGCCACTTCCTTCAGAATCCCGTCACGGATGCCTTCGGAGAGTCCATACCAGATCACCACATCGCGCAATGGCTGCCGTCGATAATAAGGCGTACCCGTTGTGTTGATCACGCAAATCAGGTTAGGGCTTTCATGATAGAGGTAGTCAACGGTCTTGCGAACTTTTTTCAGACCTGTATCGAGGGCCTGTCCGTAAGTGTGGTGGGCTTCATCGGAGAAGACCGCAAGATGCGGCAGGCTGGCAATTGTTTGCAGACGCAAATTGGCGACTTCGGCGCGGGCCTCATCTTCTTTTGTGGGGTCGAAAAGCAGATTACCCAGATCTGCCTTTCGGATCGTCTCTTTCTGAATCCGAATTTTCTCCGTGTTGGTAACGACAATGTTGAAGATACTTTTGGGAATCACCGGAATCCCCTTTTCACCTTCTCGGGTGAAGGTGAGCTTTACCGAAGCTGCAAACCTCTTATAGAAACGCGGAGGCAATATCCGCTCATAGGGAATCTCCGCTAGTTCCCGCAGTGATTCGATAATGGTTGTACCAGGGGCAAACACAAGAGCATTCTGCACAAACGGCCCGTCGGGGTATTCCGAAGCCATTGCATATTCTGTGGCAATAATCGCCCCAATCAGTGCGGTCTTACCAGCACCCATAGCTAAGGCCAAAATATAGCTGGGATAGGATAGTGTCAGTGTTTCGCGTAGCGCCTCCAGATGAAACTGACGGACGAATTGATCATCTGTCTGAATCCGCTGGAGAACTGCTTCGGTCCCGTGATCCAAAACAAATGTTTTGATATCCTCGTGTTTTAGACCCAGAGCGGCCAAAAGGTCTGACTGTAGCGAAAAAAGTCGCCGATAAAGGTCAGTGATATGTGGCGTACCCTCTATTATCCTCAGGTACCAATATGTTTCAAGAGCCCGCTGCTGAGGAGGTCGCAACTGGAAACCGCTACCCTCTGGGGCATTTGCCCATTCGAGAATTTCGCCGACACTTGAATACTCAGGGTGAGGGTAACCTCCCGTTCGCCACCCATCCACCTTTGTCCTTAACATTTCGTATAGGCTGGTCATGGTTTGCCGTTGAGTCTGTCCCGTAGATTAGGTTCTTGAGTGCCGGAAGTTTATCGGCTCATTTGATTTTCTGAACCTCGCGAGGTGCGTCATTATCAACCAATCATGTGAGCATCTCGGCAATGTTCTTACTCTATTCCCCCTCCCCTTTCAATTGTTCGGGGGTACGTTCCTGAAGCCATAGCTTACAAACGTTTTTCCATCCAATCCGGCGCCATTTTTTGAAAACCGTTTTCAATTCATCCAGATCTTTCGCGTCGGACAAATCTTTCTTGGCTGCTTTTAGATCTTCAAGAGATGCAATTGCTGGCATACTTTCCTCGCTTCACAGAAAGTTGCCCTCAATATACCAGAAAGTCAACATCATGGCAATTTTATTGTCAATTTTTTAAATAGGGCTAAGGACACTCCATTAGTTAGGGACGGCAAAAGATGTTCTTACGGAGCCCCGAAAGACAATTGTTGGAAGGAATAACCAGATCAACAATCTTCTCTGCTTCTTCAAGATCCAAAATAGCCTCCTTCAAGAGAGCCTCAATCTGCACGAATCCGGCTTTTTGCTTCCTTATCTTTCCCTCTGTTTCAAGCTTTTTAAGAAGTTTACTCAACACCCGGTGTCCCCTTCAATACAATGATGTTGTCTTTCAGAACGAGATTAAGGAAGCCACCCTTTTTTTCTCTTTCTTTGGAAAATTCACTTATGGCATAAGCAGTAAAATTAATTTCCCTGTTCAATTTTGATTCAACCTTACGGACATCCCGGGTGAAGGGATCACGAGGGAACTCCCCCACGACGACCAGATCGATATCCGAAGTCTTTCTTTCTCTATTCTTGGCATATGAACCATAAAGGAAGGCCAATGTAATCCCTTCATATCTTCGGACGAGATCTTTAAGGCTCCCCTGGACGCCCTCTGTTTTAAACATAATCGTCTTCAGTTCTTTATAAAGG
>JBEKDJ010000232.1:0-7566 GCA_050014415.1 Thermodesulfobacteriota bacterium
CGAATATTTTTTTTATAAACTTCCCAAATTTTCTCTTTATCAAACCCTCTTAGGTCTAATAGAGTACATTTGGCAGAGACCGATTTGAATGAACTGGGGGGATAGGATTTCAAAAAAGGAGACTCCGTTATCCTGACCTGATCGATGCCCCTTTTTCGAAAGTCTCTCTCCAGAAGCTCCATAAACGGAAGAAAATATGAAGTTTCACCAATAATATTTCCATAGGGAATGGAGGCGTATAGAATTTTAAAAATTTTAAAGTTTAACAATACCCCTGGCAATCCTGCAACGATCTCCCCTCCCTCTCTTAGATAAAAATAAAGGGGTTGTCCTCCCAACCCCTCTTTGAGCACCTGACTCCAGACCGACTGATAAAAGATGAGATCGGTGTATCGGGAGGCAAATTCGTCCCACTCTTTTCCAAGTGATTCAGAAACCTTCAGCTCCATGAAACCTCGTGTGGGTGATTCGTGACTTGTGTTACCTTCGACTCACAAATCACGATTCACTTATCACGGCTTTCAATTTCTTCGTGATCCACTTAACATCCTCGTCATTCATTCGAGGATGAAGGGGAAGGGTTACCTCTCCCCTGCTCATCTCTTCTGTTTTGGGAAGCATCCCCATCTTAAAACCAAACCTCTTTCGATAAAGGGAAAAGAGATGAACCGGAGGATAATGAACGCTCGTTTGAATTCCAAAATCCTTTAGCCTCTCCATCACCTTATTTCTATCAATGGACGGCGCCACCAAAATCGGGAAGAGATGATAAGAAGGATTGCCTTTAAATTTTGGAAAGGGGATAGAGATCTTATCAACCCCTTGAAGTTCTTGTCGATAAACCTCAACCAATTTTTTTCTCTTCTTATTATTTCGATCCAATTTTTTTAACTGAACCAAACCCAGAGTGGATTGAATTTCAGTTGTTCGATAATTATAGCCGACTTCCTGTATATCATAGGAGGAGAGATGACCGCGGTGCTTATCCCATGAAAGCGCTTCCATCCCATGGGACCTCATCCTTCGAACCTTCTCTGCCCATGTCTTATTCCGGGTCACCACCATCCCGCCTTCACCGGTTACCAAATTCTTATTGGAAAAAAAACTGAAACAACCTATATCTCCGATGAACCCGCACCTTTTCCCCTGATATTCTGCGCCAGGCGCATGGGCGGCATCCTCAATCACATAAAGACCATGTCTTTTTGCTATTCCCAAGATGGCCTTCATATCACAGGGATAGCCTCCATAATGCATCACTATAATCGCTTTCGTCTTTTCCGTAATCTTTCTTTCAATCTCCTCAGGAGAAATATTTAGATCTTCTTTGCTTACAATATCTGCAAAGATAGGTTTTGCTCCTATATAAAGCACCGCATTGGCTGTGGCGATAAAGGTAAGAGAGGGAAGGATGACCTCATCTCCTTCCTTTAGGTCAAGGCTTTTCAGGGCCAAATGAAGGGCAGCCGTCCCGTTCGAAACAGCAATTGCATATCCTCCACCAAGATATTCGGAAAAGGTCTTTTCAAATCTTTGGGTCACCGGACCTGTGGAAAGCCACCTGGAGTGCAGGACCCTCAGAACCTCTTGTTCTTCTTCTTTCCCGAGATCAATATCCGATAGGGGATATTTCCACTTCATATTTGTCACTCGTGAATCGCGTGGAATATTTCTTTAATATTGTCCACCTTCATTTGCATTTTGTTGAAGGAAAATCTCTATTAAATCTTCCCCTCCCTTGGCGGGAGGGAAGGTGTGAAAAAATTAAGAAAATGTTGACTTAGATTCAAAACTATATGATAACCTCCAATCAAACATTGTATAAGCGGAGGACTCATGGGAAGCGATAACTTTCCGATAACTCCTTTGAAAGGAGAAGAACAACGTCGGGTGCGACGGAAGGAGATTAACCGGCAACAACTGTTGCTGCGCCCGGTAGAAGTGGAGAAGCTGGTCGATCCCGGTCATCCCGTACGAGCCATCTGGGAGTTGGTGGGGCGATTGAATCTGGAGCCCTTCTATGCCGAGATCGAATCGGTCGAGGGAGTGGCAGGTCGACCGGTGTGGGACCCGCGACTGCTGATCAGTTTGTGGCTCTATGCTTATAAGGATGGGGTGAGTTCGGCGCGGGAGATTGCGAGGCTGTGTGAATATCACCCCGCCTATCAGTGGCTGAGCGGGCTGGAGGTGGTGAACTATCATACGTTGGCCGATTTTCGGATTCGCCATAAAGAGGCGCTGGATCAATTGTTCATAGAGGTCTTGGGCGTGCTCAGTCATGAGGGACTGATTACGTTGCAACGGGTGATGCACGATGGGACGAAGGTGAAGGCTTGTGCGTCGGACAAGAGTTTTCACCGCAAGGCCAGGCTTCAGGATCATCTGCGGTTGGCTTGCGAGCAGGTGGAGCAGATGGGAGATCCGGAATCGGAAGAGTTGAGCCAGCGGGTAACGAAGGCGTGGCAGCGAGCGCTGCGGGAGAAGCAACAGCGTCTGGAAGAGGCCTTGAAGGCGTTGGAACAGATCGAAGCCTCTCGGTCCAAAGCGTCGGAGAAGGAGAAGGCGCGGGCCAGCAGTACGGACCCCGAAGCCCGGGTCATGTTGCAAGCCAAAGGCGCTTATGGACCGAGTTATAACGTGCAGATTTCGACCGATGCTCAGGCCATCTATAAGCAACGGGCCGGCGTGGCGGAGTTTCCTAACGCGTGGATTAAGGACAAAATCGGGTTGCGTCAATTTCGGTTGCGTGGGTTGGTTAAGGTAACTTTGGAAACCTTGTGGGCCTGTCTGACCTATAATATCTGCCAATGGATTCGCCTTTGCTGGAAGCCCCAAAGACTGGCCCAAGCCTGAGGCTATACCGGTAGAGTAACCCCTCCGATTAAGAGTGGGAGCGTAAGGGGATGAAATGAGGTTGATCGATCGTTTTAAGTTCTCCATGATGGATATTTAACCGTCCGTCCAAAAAATGAAATTCAAAAAACCCAAACCCCATTATAGCTGAATTTTTTCACAGCTTAAGGGGATTAAGGGGAGGGTGAAATAAACAATGATCCCTTATAACTTCTAATACTCCCTCTATATTTTGAATAATCTTATTATTCCAAAACCTTAAAACTTTGAAACCCTGTACACCCAACCAATTGTCTCTTTCTTCATCTCTGTCTTTTCCAACCGAATGTTGGCCACCGTCTATTTCTATTACGATATTTTTCTCAAAGGAGACAAAATCTACAATGTATCTTCCAATAGGTTGCTGACGTCTAAATTTAACGCCTTCCAATTGTCTTGCTTTTAAATGTTCCCACAAAAGCCTTTCGACGTCGGTATTATTTTTTCTAAGGGTTTTGGCTATTCCTGTGATGTATGAATTCATTTCTTCAATTTTCCCCTCACCCCAACCCTCTCCCACAAGGGGAGAGGAAGGAACCGGACACGTGACACGGACACGGTACTTACAATGGATAACTTCCTACCTTAAATCGGGACAAATTCTTTTGATACCATTCAATAGCCTCTTTCAATCCGTCCTCAAGGGTATATCGGGGGGCCCATTGAAAAAGTTTTTGGGCCAAACGGGTATCGGAAAGAAGTTGCATCACTTCACTTTTCTCTGGCCGGATTCTCCGATCCTCCACCTCAATCTTTCCTTGCTTTCCCATTAGCCCAAGAATCTTCATCACCAATTCTTCAATGGAGATGTCCGTTCCGGTTCCGATGTTGACAACTTTCCCCACTGCTCCTTCACATTTCCCAAATTGGATAAAACCTCTAACTGTATCCTTTACAAAAAGGAAATCTCGCCGGGGCCTGGTATTCCCCAACCAAATTTTTTTATCGCCAATGGCCTGCGAGATGATGGTGGGAATGATGGCCCGAAGAGATTGTCGAGTGCCAAAGGTATTGAAGGGTCGAAGGGTGGCAATAGGGAGACCGAAGGAGAGGTAATAACTTTCTGCTAACTTATCTGCGGCGATCTTACTGGCGGCATAAGGAGATTGGGCTTGAAGAGGATGTTTTTCATCGATGGGAATGTATTGGGCGGTCCCATAAACTTCACTGGTGGAAGTATGGATAACCCTTTCCAGTGTCCCCTCTTCGAGACAGGCATTGAGAAGATGAGCAGTGCCAACAACATTGGTTTGAATAAAATCGAATGGGTGAATATAAGAATAAGGAATGGCAATGAGAGCACCCAGATGAAATACTTTTGAACATCCCTTCAACGCCTTTTTTACCCCATCGGGGTCTTTGAGATCTCCTGGAATGACTTCAATCTGATTTTGAATGTCTTTGGGTAAATCTTCTAAGAGACCCCTTTCATCCCTTGAATTATATCGGACAAGGGCCCTCACCTCTTCTCCCTGTCTGACCAACTCCTCAGTGAGATGGCTTCCGATAAATCCTCCCGCCCCAGTTACCAAAATTTTAGCCATGATAAACCTCTTGTATTTTCGTGCTGGTGATTCGTATGGACAATATATCTAATCTTTCTGAAATAACGAATCACGATTCACGACTCACCATTCACGATCCTCATTACTATTCGTACAATAATTTCTTCCTCATCTCCTGAAATTTCTTTTGTGCCTCCTCATAGTCTTCATGCCTGCCGATGTCCAGCCAAAAATCGTTACTGGGGTAACAGACCACTTTTACCCTTTGTTTAATGAGCTTCTGGATCAATTCGGGAAAATCCAGAAATTTCTGAGAGGGGATCCATTCCAACACCTTTTTTTCAAAGACATAGATTCCCATGCTGACCGAATAGGAGAGCGTGGGTTTTTCAATATACCGAGTTAACCGGTGGGCACGATTAAACTCCATGACTCCCAATTCCAATTGGACTTTCTTTTGGCTCATGGCAATCGTGACAATTCCTTTGTGTTGGCGATGATATTGAATCAACTTTTGATAATTGAGAGTGGTGAGGATGTCTCCATTCATCACGAGAAAAGTTTCCGGAAGATTCAGGATGATGGAAAGAGGACCAGCCGTTCCAAGGGGTTTCTCTTCTTTCGAATAACGAATGTCCACTCCGTATCGGCTCCCATTTCTAAAGTAGGCTGAGAGGAGTGGTTCTGACTGTTGGCTCACGGCGAATACCATCTCTTTAATCCAAAAATGGGCTAACTGCTTGATGATCACTTCAAGAATGGGCATTCCATCAATGGGCATCAGAGGTTTAGGGAAAACAGTTGTATAAGGTTCAAGCCTTGTCCCCTTTCCTCCAGCCAGAATAATTGCTTTCATCATTTGCTCCTAATCCGTGACCGTGATCCGTGACCGTGATTCGTGTTGGTGATTGGTGATTGTGTTTCAAAATCTACGAATCACCAGCACGATTCACCAATCACGTTATTTCCTCAATAATCTGCCAAAAATCTCTCCACAGAAGTCTCAATATCGAATAATCGCTTCAATTCCTCCCTTTTGTCTCCATCTTTTACTTCTTTTCCTTTATCCTGAAGTTCAACTCTCTTCTTCATGCATTCCTTCAACGCCACGACATTTTCCGGAGGAACTACCCGGGCCACTCCATATTGGCGACCCAGCATTCCCATATCCCCCACATCCGTGACGATCAGGTCTTTATTAAACCTTAATGCTTCTGAAAATACCAGAGGGATTGATTCAGACCGGGAAGGGATCACCACACAATCGGATGATTCATAGAGGGAAGCCAGTGTCTCATCCGGTACATTTCCCATCCACGAAACAGTCTCCCAAAGTCCTTTCTCTCTAATAAAATTCTTTGCCCATTCCTCCATGCCTCCTCTCCCCACCACTGTGAGATGAACATTCAATTCTTCCTCTTTCAGGGTTGCCATGGATTGAAGCAGGAGGTCGATCCCCTTCACCTTTTCGATTCTTCCCACAAATAGAAAACGGTAGGGGCTTTCTGGTTTCTTGGGTTTCTCTTGTTTCTCTGGTTTCTCTGGTTTATCTGGTCCCGTTTTTTCAATGGTTCGTGTGGTGGCTAAAAAAAAACACTTTCTTCCAAACCTTTCTTCTACCCTCTTCGAAAGATCGAAGCCGTCAGCGAAAACCCCTCTGGCTTCCTGAATAATTCTCCTCATCATTGGATAGAGTAAGGGATTTCTCCCGTATCGATAAATATCTGAGCCGAGGGACCAAATGGAATAAGGAATCTTAGTTTGCCGGAAGGCCTGATTTGCAAAATAACCACTGGGGAGAACCCAGAGGGCAAGGCATATTTCTATCTTATTCTCTCTTATAAAGTGAGGGAGTGCCTTCTTCCCATTATAAAATAGATTCACAATTCGAAGAAAATCAAGAGGGCTAAAAGGGTTGAGCTGGGCAAGAGGCTTCTTCGATTTGATCCAGGAAAACCATTTCACTTTAACCTCTTTTAAAAATTCTTCCTTTTCTCCTATGCGGTCTTGGGTAAAGATAAAAACCTCATTTCCCCGTTTTTTCAATCCTTCGATAAAATTGATCAGGAAAGGGGCCTGAGCAATGTCATGAGGATGGGACGGAAAGGAAGAAGTAATGATACAGATGTTCATTATTTAGTGTTGGTGATGGTGAATAGTGACGGTAAGTTTGGATAGAGAAAGATATATTCTTTAAATTCTACTATCACTATCACCCTGCTTATTTTAGCTCCTTATTATATTCCATATCGAACCACATGGCGAAAAAGAGGGATTGAAGACCTGATATCGCAAAGAAGGCTGCAAACAGCGCACTCGTTGCTGCCACAGGTCCGATACACAGTCTATAAATAAGAAGATAGCAACCAAAAACAAAACCAATGGGTGTGAGGACGAAACCCAGCAAGTAAAAAAGAACCAGCGGATGAAAGTCCCGAATAATGTATTTCTCCCTCAGCCGCCATAAAAAGAGTTTCAGAAGAAGAAGGGAAAGGGTAAAAATTACTCTGGAAATTTTGATGCCCGAACGTTCCCCAATCCCGTAAATGGGGTTGACGGGTACATCCCTGACTCTGAAATGATAGACATTCAATCTCACCAAAAAGTCGTTAGGCATTCCATAACGTTTGTAAACACTATCGAGATCGATGGTTTTAAGAACCTCCAAGTTGACGGCTCCATAGCCTGATTGGGAATCCGCTACATGCCAATACCCAGAAGCAATCTTCGTCAAAAAAGAAAGAACGGCATTTCCCAGATAACGGGTTTTAGGGATGACCCTCCAGGCCTTACCCGTGAAGAGACGGTTCCCTTTGGAATAGTCCACTTCTCCTTCCACAACAGGGTCCAATAATTTGGGAAGGTCTTTCGGGTCCATCTGTGCGTCACCTGCCATGACCACGCTGATGGAAATTTCGTTGTCTCGAGCCCATTTATAGCCGGTGACGATGGCCCCGCCGACCCCCCCATTTCTTGGATGATGCAAATAGATGATCCGAGAATCTTCCTCCTGATGGGCTTTCACGACCTCTCCTGTCCGATCGCTGCTGGCATCATCCACCACGACGATATGGTCAACAAAGGGTGGGACCGTTTTAAGAACCTTCCCGACCAATTTCTCTTCATTATAGGCAGGAACAATAACAGCAATCGTTTTATCCCGGTACAT
>JBEKDJ010000233.1:0-7518 GCA_050014415.1 Thermodesulfobacteriota bacterium
GTCCCGCCGGTATCGATGATATCATCCACAATGACAACCTTTTTCCTGTGAACGTCTCCGTGAAGTCGTTTGGCTACGGCAACATTCGGATAGGGGCGGACCTTATCGACAGTCGCCACCTGCGGATGGGGTTTCAGGAGGCTTGCAAGTTTCTCTGCCCTCACTCTGGACCCTGCATCGGGTGAGACGATCACATCAGGCACCTCTCTTGCCAGGGCATTTACGAAGAGTGGCAAGGCAGAGATTTCGGCTGCAGTCTGCCCGAGGACGCTGCGTATCAGATCGCTGTGAACATCGATTAGAAAGAGTTTTGACGGTTTCATGTTCCGGATGAGTCCCGCAACCATGATGCCAATGCTCCCTTCCCCTGGTCGGGTCGGACGGTCTTGCCGGGCATACCCAAGGTATGGGACGACAAGCGCCATCTTGGAAGCTCCATTCTCCGACATCAATTGAGTGAGGGCCATGAGTTCGAAAAGGGATTCCGGACTCGGGAGGATCGAGGCAAGCAGCACGACCGCCCTTCCTTTCGCGCTTCCCTTCAAGCGATAGCCACGTTCGCCATCCGCAAAGGTAAACGATTCGTAGCGACCAACATCACAACCAGACCTTAGGAAAGAGAAATATAAGTGTTTGGTGGAACTTGTGAGAAACAGTTTCACGGATTCTCCTCGCGGAGTAGATCTTGGGGCTACCCAAAATTATATGACGCGCCCCTATGCCAGTCAATCCGTCGGGGACAGAGAGGTGCCTTCAAAGTGGTTTGACTCAATACCTCGCCGTTCAGGAGCGACGGGAAGATGTCGGGGGATGAGTCTCATCCGGGGTCTTGGAGGCTGGACTAAAATCATGAACAGGAAATGAGAAATATGAACTCGCAATATCGGTGGCCGATATTGCGAGTTCATAGGATCCCTGTGCGGTAGGTCATTCTTTTCTAAGGAGGAAGGAAGCGCACAGCAGAACAAGGCCATGAAATACATGGCGCAGTATTAGAACATGGTGTTTGTGTTGAATGCTTTTTCGGGTATTGCTTGCACTACGTCCCAATGTTCGACAACCTTGCCGTTCTCGAGTTTAAAGATATCCATGACGGCATAGCCCCGGTCCTCGGGGTTCATCTTAGCGTGCGCATGGATGATCACATAGTCGCCGTCGGCGAAAACTCGTTTGAACTCGGTATGGTATTGGGGCACTTTTTCGTGCAGGAATTGGACGAAGTTCTTTATCCCCTCCAGATTGTCAGCCCCCATGGGGTTATGCTGTGTATAACGCGGACCGACGTATTTTGCTGCAGCGTCGAAATCTTTCTGGTTGATAAACGCATCATAAAACGCCACCACAGTCTTCTTGTTCATTTCCTCCTGGGCTGTGTTTCCTGCATAGACCGGGTACACCACCATTAACGCAAGAACAACCAGTACAAAAACGAAAGATACCTTTTTCATATTGCCCTCCTTTTTATGAATTGTGATGAAGTTGATGATGCCATTGTTTACTATTATCTTGTTCCATATATCGTCAAAAAACCTATCAAGTAAAGATAGAATTGTCAAGAAAAACCTGTAGAATTGCCAGGGAGTTGGCAGGACATGAGACTTACTTTGTTTCGAATCCAGAGTCCGCCAACAGAATCTCAGGTATCCATGGCCGGTCTTTTGTCATCTCTTCCCCTATCCCGGTGTCTCGTTTCGTCGAAAGTCAACTCGCCTCCAATAGCTTTTGCCTTTTGTTCCAATCTGTGCCAAACCGTGAATTGCCCATACATTTAACAATTGCACATTATTGTAGGCAGTTTCATTTTTCTGTAATCCCTTCCTCTTGAAGAGGTGAAATAGAAAAAGCTTTTTTAGAATCAACCTCTTATCTGCAATCTTGGCTTGATTCCACTTGTTGGCACTCAGTTTGCAGACATGGAATTCCATCCATATCTTCATAGGGCTCTTCTCTGCCGGTTGATGGAGAAGCCTGGAAAGTGAAAACTCTTTTAAAGGAGGATTGGCCATGGGAAAACAGAGGAAAATCACCCCGAACCCCAAAAAGAACAAGGGGCCTGGCTACGGCTGGGTTCCGGATCTGCCGGATCAGCGCGATATTCTGTACAGCGCAGTGCGGCCGGTGCCTGCCGTGCTCCCCCCTGCAGTCAATCTGCAGCCCCTGTGTTCGCCCGTGGAAAACCAGGGGAATCTTGGCAGCTGTACTTCAAACGCACTCGTCGGGGCACTGGAGTTTCTGGAAAAGAAGGACAAGGTCCGCTTTGTAAATCTCAGCAGGCTCTTTGTCTATTATAATGAGCGGGTCATCGAGCACTCTGTGAAATCAGACTCTGGCGCCATGATCCGGGATGGCATCAAGACGCTCAAAAAGCAAGGAGTCTGTCATGAAAGGAAATGGCCATACGTGATTTCGAAGTTTGCGATCAAGCCAAGTCCGGCCTGCTATAAAGAGGCACAGGATCACCAGATCCTCTCGTATCAGCGCATCCTGACCCTTGACCAAATGCGAGCCTGCCTTGCCGAAAGTTTTCCCTTTGTGTTCGGTTTTACTGTTTACGAAAGCTTTGAGTCGCAGCAGGTGGCAAAGAGCGGGGTGGTGCCGATGCCGCAGTCAGGAGAGCGCGTGCTCGGCGGGCATGCGGTGCTGGCCGTGGGTTACAAGGATTCAGAGCAACGATTCATCGTCCGTAATTCCTGGGGAAGTAGCTGGGGAATGGAGGGGTATTTTACGATGCCTTACAGGTACCTCGACGACAGGAACCTGTCGGACGACTTCTGGGTCATTCGACGCGTGGAGCAAATGTAGATTTTCTTCGATCGCTGTAGAACGTGGTACAATGGGTTTTTGGGGTAGTTCTGGTTCTAGTGGCCCCCTGTACCACTAACGTGCAAAATCTCGAAATTCCGTTAAGCAAAATTGGACTGTTCTCTCGCCCGCTCCGCTCGGGCTTACAGAGCCACTGAGGAGAAATCTTTACTCACAGGCTTCAGCACTCTGAGAACTCTGTGAGAGAAACAGTGTCTTTTGGTTGCGGCTGCTCCGCGCTGTCTTACGCCACGGGCCGTCAAGGAGAATTCCCGACAACTTTCTGACCATCGACAGGTTCAGGCATAGACACTTTTCCCAACTGCTTCCAATCTCTTTTCGGCTTCTTTGACGACCCGCTCAATGAGTTCTTTGGATGTGGGCACGTCATGAATGCCGCCTACCGACTGTCCGGCAAACAAAAATCCTTCCTTTTGGTTGCCCTCGTTGATCGCTTTCAGACTATAGATCGCCGCATTTGCCGATCGGGCTTGAATCAGAAGGTTCTTTCCTTCATCCGATTTCATCATGCTCCGGCTGAGACCGATGAATTTCCAGAGTGAAAGGTTGAGAATACGCTTGACCTCCAGGGCGCTCCTCACCGACTTAAACAGCGGGAATCCTCCCTTCATCATAGCTTCGGCCCCAGGGCTTCTTAACACTCTGCCCGGCAATCCGTCGAAGACGTCACTGTAGAGTGTGTCCTGCTCGGTCGCCTTGAGACAGAGCTGCTTGAAGTTATCGTGGATATGACTCTCCTGCGTGAGGATAAACCGGGTGCCCATGGAAATCGCATCGGCTCCCAGGATCAACGCAGCGGCCAGCCCTCTTCCATCATAAAAACCTCCGGCAGCAATCAGAGGAATGTTCACTTGACCGGCCACCAGTGGGATCAGTACCATCGAAGTCGCTACGTCTCCATGTGCGGCTGCTTCGTGTCCGGTCACAACGAGCATGTCACAACCCAATTGGGCCGCCCGTACAGCGTGCCTGGCAACGGCGATCGTCCCCATCACCTTACCTCCGTAATCATGGACCTGATCAATGAACCAGGGTTTTCCTAAAGAATAGTTGATGATGGGGACCTTTTCCTCTATGGCGATGGCGATATTTTCTTTCGCCCCCGGGCCGATCAGGATTTGGTTTATCCCGAAAGGCTTATCGGTGAGTCTCCGAATCTCCCGGATGTTCTTTCGGGTCTCTTCGGGAGTACAGGCAGCCGTGGCGAAAACACCCAGCGCCCCTGCGTTGCAAACAGCTGCTACCAGCTTGGGAGTCGTGATCCAGTTCATCCCCGCCATCATCATGGGGTGTTTTATTCCCAACATCTCCGTGAATCTCGTTCTTAACATGTGCCCTCCTTTGTCAGGGTTTCCACGGATCGGTTTCCATTCAGGGAACCTTCATGGCTTGATCCTCTCTCCGTGAATTATTTTCCCACCCAGCGAGGCTCTCGCTTCTCAATGAAGGATCTTATCCCTTCCTGAAAATCTTCCGTCTTCGTACTCAATTGGAGACAGTAACGGGAAGCTTCCTGGTGGGCCTCAAGGGTACGCTCCAAACCCATGTACATGAGCTGCTTGCACATCTTCACCGCCAACGGGGCTCCTCTCATCAGCTTTTTGGCCATCTCTTTGGCGGCGGCCAACAGTTGATCGTCCGGCACAACTCGGCTCACCAAGCCAATTCGCAACATCTCCTGGGCGTTAATGATTTCACCCGAAAAGACCAGCTCACAAGCCTTGGACAGCCCGACAATCCGCGGGAGAAGGTAAGTCCCTGCCCCCGTATCCGGAACCATGCCCCTTAAGACAAACACCTGTCCCCAGCGCGCGCTTTCCGAGGCAATACGGATATCGCAGTGGAGCGAAAGCTCCGCACCGATGCCAACCGCTGCGCCATTGATCGCACAGATCACTGGTTTGGGAATACTGTTGAAGAACCACTGGGACTCGCGGTATTCTGTTGAGTCCTTTTCCTTCATTTTGAGGATTTCAACTTCTGCTAGAATAGGCGCCGCAGCCAGCTCCCCTGAGATATCCGTACCAGCGCAGAAAGCCCGGCCATTCCCCGTCAAAATTGCCACCCGGACACTGTCATCCTCACGGATCTCTTCGATGATCGAATGCAGTCTCGCCAGCATAGGATGGGTGACGGCATTCAATCTTTCAGGACGGTTCAGGGTGACGATTCCCAAGCCATTCTCCCGACTGTAGAGCAGATCTTGTTCGGCCATAACTTACCCCCTTCTTTCAAGAATGGTCTCACCCATCTCTTCTCCTGCTGAGATTCCAACGGATATCGGGATGATGGACCAGGTACGAAGTAATGATTCCATAGCACAATTCTGTCTTGCAACGCAACATCCTGCCCGCCCTTCTTTATGCTTTTTCCGTACGACCCAATGGATTAAAAGGATTTAAGGGGTCAACCCTGCCAAAGACGGGATTCGATTGCCTATCAGCAACTCTTCGGGAGAAGAACCAAGTCTATGATGCAGACGTTAGACCGTAGACATCAGACACTGGAGACTAAATCCCTCCTTTCCTCCCTTTACAAAAGGGAGTCCCGCGTTTCGCGGGATTTGGAAAAGAGGGGTTAGGGGAGATTTTTATCTACTCAATTGCGGACTCCTTAATGCTTCCCTATCCAAAAATAACTGGTGTCTCATCCCGCCTTGGCGGGAATGAAGTGCAATCTCCGCATTGAGGTAAATAGATAATCATCATTGATTTGAATAACCCAATCAGCTAAAATGAAAAAATGGGCGAAAAGCTAATCTGTCAGAACAAGAAGGCTTTTCATAACTACTTTATTGAGGAAACGTACCAGGCCGGCATTTCCCTTCTCGGTTCAGAGGTCAAGTCCTTACGGGATGGAAAGGTCAACCTGGGAGATAGCTACGGAGATATCAATCGAGGCGAGGTTTTTCTCGTCGATGCTCATATCAGTCCCTATCCTCAGGCGAACCGGCTGAATCATGACCCCTTGAGGAGTCGGAGGCTCCTTCTCCACAGAAGGGAGATCAAAAGGCTTATTGGTAAGGTTGAGCAAAGGGGGTATACGTTAATCCCGATCAAACTTTACTTTGTCAACGGAAAGGTCAAGGTGGATATGGCGCTTGCGAAGGGAAAGAAGCTCTTCGATAAACGAGAGACTCTTAAGAAGAAAACGATGGAACGTGAGATGGAAAGGGGGCGAAAAGGGTTCGACGGGGATCGTTGACGGCAGGGCTGCATGCCGAGGTCCCATTGGCTCGTTAAACAAATGGGAACTAAACATAATCGCAAACAACTACGATTATGCCCTGGCTGCTTAACCGCAGCTAGGCGTCCTCCCTGTCCTTTCCTGTAGGGCAGGAACAGGATGTCAGAAAAACAGGATAGCTTCCCTCCGACGCCTATAGGAGGGGAGCGAAACCTCATAGGATAGTCTCTTGGGAATCCTGCCTGTAGGAGGCCTGATGGGCGAATTCAAAATGCAGGCTATGCATGTAGATGTTCTGTCGGAAGGTTTCCGGACGCGGGTTCGATTCCCGCCGCCTCCACCAATTTGAAAAGCCCTTTAATTTCGGGGCTTTTTATTTTTATCAGAGTTAAAAATACACTATCTAGATACTATCCGGGACCTCTTTCTACCAAGAAAAACCAACAACCAAACTTTTCAAAATTATCACCGATAAAAACGCTCTTCCTTCCTGTAATCAATTTTTGACAACTTCTACCAAAATGTGTAGACTTCAACTGGTAATCGATAAGGGGCTTATCTGAACCTGTTTCGGAGATCAAGGAGCAAATGAAAGGCCATTTTTCTGACCTATTTGCTGTCGTTTCTTGTGTGAAGAGGCGACATTTTTAATTTGTACTAGTTAAAAACCTTTATTTTCCTTACTTGTGGATAATTAATTTGCGTCAGTGCTGACCGCTTCGTTAAAAGATGGGATGATTGAAGATGCTAAATTACGGAGGAAACGGTGACCGAACGACATCGTCAAAACCACCGATGGATCCAAAAGACCGAGGTCCACCACTGGCGGTGGGTAACAACGCTCCCGATGTCTCGACTGTCCACGCGTCTGCTCTGGTACATTGCTCATCGACGGTGGGAGATCGAAAATAATCTGTTCCACACTCTCGTCACTTATTGGTCGCTCGATCACTGCTTCAAACATCAGCCCACAGCCATCCTCAACTTCGTTCTGACCCGCTTCATTGCTTTCGTGCTCCTCCAGAGTTTCTATTCTGGGAACCTCAAGACCCAACGACGTCTGCATCTGACATTAATCGGACTGGCTACGGAACGGCATCTGGGTTCAGTCATTATGCAGATCCCTGCTCCTTGGATCTGTCCACCCGGGGGATAGCTCGACTTCCTTTGCCCCCTCTTAGCTCCTTAATGGTCTCTCTTCCGAAGATGATGAAGAGGTGTTGTTTCTCCACCGGCTCTGCCTCAATCTTGGCCTAAGAACAGAAGTGCGAAAATGCCTCTGAACCCTTTTACCTACCCCCTCTCTACGATTTGCCCTTCCACACGCCTCCGTTCTACGGCTTGACCAACAGCAGCTCGCTGATTTACGGAATTCCTGCACAAACAACAACAATTCCGCAATTAAACTTTTTTAGTTCCATTGTCCAACGTAATTTCAATCAGTTAGAACCAAAGCCTTCCGAAGAGCAAATTCGCATTTAAGAAAAGGCTTGACTTTTAATATCTTTC
>JBEKDJ010000234.1:0-7464 GCA_050014415.1 Thermodesulfobacteriota bacterium
TTCTCGCAGATCTCCTTTGAGTATTCCCACTTCTTCCCCCAATAGTCTATTCCAACAACGCAGGCTCCTTTGTATTTCAGAGCAAGCTTAATAGTGAGTGGGGCATTGCCACAGCCAATGTCAAGCGCCTGCCCAGCCCCATCCCAATCAAGACTGGACAAAAGTATTTCATGAATCTTATCCTGTACATTACCTCCTCGCAGAGAAAAGAGGTAACGAGCATAGGCAAAGTACAGAGAAACCAGGAAGAGCAACCCAAAGAGCACTATCGCAGGGAGAAACAAAAATGCCAATATCAAAAACAGAAGACTCGCGGCCCCGGGTATATAGAGAAATTCCAGGGGAACCCAGTTTCCATAGTTAGGTGTCTCTTTACGGTCTCCAATCATGTCCTCTCCTCCTTTTTCCTTTCTGCCTTGCGAATAACAGCTCAATGACATTCGATGCATGGTCAGGTTCATCTATCTTCTTCTACCCATATAGAGTGATCGACCAGACCGAACTCTTTAAGGGCTTGTGCTAGACGGAGACCAAGGCTGCTTCCGTTTTGTTCCGGCTGTTCTGACTCCCAAAGAAGGTGGACGCTCAAGTCAGTTTCGAGAGCGGCATGGTGGTAGGTTTTCATTTCTACCAGTCCGCTTTGACTTAACTTGTTGATCGACAGCAGAAATTCTTCGAGTAACCCAGAACCTTTTCCTGCTGACCGCAGTTTTATAACCTCTAACCACTTCATTTAAGTTCTCCATCATTGTGTTCTTGAATAACTCTATGCTTGAATCATGCCGGATTGATAAATCTAATAATGTTAAATGGTTAGAAAAGTGGCCTCCTTCTAATTGCCAATATTGGAAAAAATAGTTGTCTTATTCGGCAATTTTGTCTAAAATTGTGAAATAAGGCAAAATTATGAGTGTTAATCCACCCCCACCCTCACCCTCCCCCCTCTGAGGGGGAGGGTGAGGGTGGGGGGAGTAGGAGTGGGTCATGAGCATTGACGAAAACGATTTCTTTCGTAAGGCAACTATGCAAATCTGCAGCAGTCTGGATTTTGAGATTGCCATGTGGCGCTGTATGCAGTTTCTCAAGGATTTTATGCCGGCAGATGAAATGTACCTGCATCTGTATGATAGCGGTCTGAGAGCTTTCCGGACGATTGCCGGGGCCACGGCTTCCGGAGGAGAAAAGATGGACCGAATCACCCCGCTTCCCAAAGAAGACATTGGCACCGCTTTTGGAAAAAGCTTCCAGAGTATGTTTGTCATCAACCGGCCTGAGTTGGAGCCGGGCCTTCAATATATGCTGCAATACTATGGGAGACCGGACACGTCAGCCTTGATTCGGTTTCTGGAAGTGGAGGGTAAAAAATTAGGGCTTCTTGTTCTGCTGGCTGAAGGGAGAGATCGATTTTCGGAGGAGCATGCCCGGTTGTTTTCGCTGTTAAACGAACCTTTCGCCATTGCCCTTTCCGATACACTTAAACATCAAGAGATCCTCAGGCTAAAAGACCTGTTGGCTGACGACAACCGGTATCTCCATCGCGAACTTCTGCATCTGTCCGGAGATGAGATCGTTGGTGCGGACTTTGGGCTGAAGGGGGTTATGGCGATGGTCCGGCAAGTTGCCTCTCTTAGCAGTCCAGTTTTGCTGCTGGGAGAAACAGGAGTGGGTAAAGATGTCATTGCCAATGCGATCCATTATTCATCTCCCCGAAAAGATGGTCCTTTTATCAAAGTCAATTGCGGAGCGATTCCGGAAACACTCTTAGACAGCGAACTTTTTGGACATGAGAAGGGGGCTTTTACCGGAGCCCTTTCTCAAAAGCGTGGGCGTTTTGAGAGGGCCAATGGTGGGACCCTCTTTCTTGATGAAATCGGCGAACTGCCGCCGCAGGCTCAGGTCAGAATGCTGCGCGTATTGCAATATAAAGAAATCGAACGGGTAGGAGGGACAAATACTATCTCAGTAGATATCAGACTCATTGTTGCCACGAACCGAAACCTGGAAGAGATGGTCAAAGCAAAGCAGTTCCGAGAGGATTTATGGTTTCGCCTCAATGTCTTTCCCATTCGCGTTCCACCTTTAAAGGAAAGGAGTGGAGATATTCCTGCATTGGTGCATCACTTTATAAAACGAAAATCCAGGGAGCTGAAACTTCAGTCACCCCCTCCACTTGCGCCCGGGGTCATAGACCGGCTGATGGCCTATCATTGGCCGGGGAATGTGCGGGAGTTAGAAAATGTCATTGAACGGGCGTTGATTTTAAGTAAAGGGACTTCTCTTGTTTTCGATGATTTAATTGGGGAAAAACGAGATGAAAGTTCATTCGTCACTGATGGAATTCAGGAAACACCGCTTAAACTGAATGAGGCCATGTCCCAACATATTCGTCGAGTGTTGAAAATGACAAAAGGGAAAGTACACGGAAAAGGAGGAGCCGCTGAAGTGCTCGGGATCAATCCAAGCACTCTTAGAAACAGAATGAATCAATTGGGAATTCCTTATGGTAGAAAAGCAGTGTGATAGAAGTGATAGAAGCTAATATGAGAGATCTTCTCCCTTACTAAATGCTTCACCTATCGCCATATGGCTCCGTTAACCCCTTTTCACAAAACCCTTTGCAATCCCTTGCCACAGAGTATAGTTGATCCTCTGCAATCTTCGTGGGGCGATTCACCTTCTGATGTCAATGCCTAATTACCGGTGGCTACCCACCCATTATCTTCCTTTGCGAAAGTTGAAGTATTTAGGATCAGAAAATACATAGTTCGTCCCATTGATCCTCCTTATCTCCAGTCTGTATGCTAGATGATGAACAAAATGGGGAACAGACTGCCTTAGAGTTTTTCGTAAACTTAAAGGAATGGGCGCTAAACTTGACCTGGAGAGGAGGGGTTTATGAGAATCGACAGACGAGATTTCTTAAAACTGGCGGGCTTTGGCAGTGTAGTTTATGCCTCGGGCTTTGGCCCGTTGGGCAATCTGGCCAACACGGCGTTAGCCGCAGCAGATGATTTCTTTTTCGTCCAATTGTCAGACACACACTGGGGATTCACTGGCCCCGCAGTGAACCCGGATTCGACCGGGACTCTCAAGAAAGCCATTGCAGCGGTCAACAGCCTGAACGATCAGCCGGACTTCATCATGTTTACCGGCGATCTAACTCACGTGACTGATGACGATCAGGATCGCAGAATACGCCTGGCCGGGTTCCGCAATATCATCAGAGATCTGAAGGTGAAAGAGATTAGATTCATGCCCGGGGAGCACGATGCTGGACTGGATGAGGGAGAGGCCTTCAAGGAGTTTTTCGGGGAAACCCATTACACCTTTGACTATAAGTGGATTCACTTCATCGTCTTGGATAATGTTTCAGATCCGACATCGGCGATTGGAGAAGATCAATTGGAATGGATGAACGCCGATCTGAAGCAACTTAACAAAGACTCGCCCATTGTAGTCTTCACTCATCGTCCTCTATTTGATTTGTATCCGGACTGGGACTGGTACACACGAGACGGGGCTAAGGCCGTAAAGCTACTTATGGGCTATTCCAATGTCACGGTCTTTTACGGGCATATCCATCAGGAGCACCACCATCAGACCGGGCACATCGCCCATAATGCTGCAAAAGGATTGATGTTTCCTTTGCCTGCCCTAGGTTCGGTCCCTGTAAAAAATCCAATCCCTTGGAATGCTGCCGAGCCTTATAAGGGGCTGGGATTCCGCAGAGTGGAGGCTAAGGTTAAACAAGCTAGATATGAGATTACTGAATTCGGCGTGAAAGGAGAAAAGCTATGAAATCGGCGAAGTCCCGGCTGCTGATTATCGGCATCTCAATGATGCTGTTTCTTACGGGAACTTACATTTTTGCTGAAGAGTCGGAGCAAGTGATTCAGATAACGGCCAAAAGGTTTGAATACTCGCCTAAGGAGTTTACTGTGAAGAAAGGGGTACCAGTGGTATTGCAATTCACTTCGCTGGACAGGTTGCATGGATTCAATTGTCCGGGTCTGGGAGTCCGTCTGGACATTCGTCCAGGAAAAGTGAACACGCTGCGGTTTGTTCCACAGAAATCAGGCACTTTTCCTTTTCACTGCGATAACTTTTGTGGAAGCGGGCATGAAAAAATGACAGGGGCGATCACTGTCACAGAATAGGCCTTTGATTCAGTTAGGGCAAGCAAGCCTAATTTTCGCACCCGTGATATCGGACAGAGGAATCTTGTGGCAGTGACTACGACCTTTACCCATAGCGTCAAGCGGGGCCGCGTTTTTGGCTTGTGAAAGAATCATTTCCTTGTGTGGCTGAAGGAGAAAGGAATGAACTCGGCAAAGGTGCGGATCATCCATCGTCGTCTAGGAATCTCAATGGCTTGCTTTTTGGTCGTGCAAGCAATAGCCGGGATGTTCATGAGCATAGGAAGGTTGGTTTCTGTTGACATGTCACCTGCCTACAATGTTCTGTATTTTATCCATGCTGATTGGAATCCCTTAGGAAGTTTCTATCGGGTTGTCTTGGGACTTGCTACCGCTTTGCAAGGGGTCTTGGGTATGATAATCCTCCTGAAGCCCTTTCGTTTCAAAAAGAAAGAAGATACGTCCTTTCCGCCTCTGGATCAGCTAGATCCATTTAGCAAGGAGGTTTCTATGCGTGCTCTAAGTTTTGCCGCGGATATTCGGCCACTCTTTCGGGACAGAGATATCAAGGCCATGGAACCGATGGGGATCGATCTCTCCTCCTACAAGGATGTGAAAAAACACGCTCAGGATATATATGCCCGGCTTTCTGCTAAAGAAATGCCCTGCGATGGGCCATGGACCGATGACCATGTACAAAAACTCAAGGATTGGATGGAGAGCGGGCTGGAGCCGTGAATCTTGGATGAAGATTCACTGACATTGCACTGCCTTTTGGTGCAAATACGTAATGACCGTTGACAGACGCGCCATAGTCTCTCGGCGAGTGTTGGCACCTACGAAATCTCTTCAGGAAGCTGCGGATAAGCTCTAAGTCAACTCTGCTTTTCTTTGGGGAGTCGATCATCTCCGCGGCCACCTGCCGGCCTGTCTTCACTTGAGGGATAACCCTGAGATCCCTACAAAACAGATGCCCCGTCCTCTCTCCTCTTATAGATCTGGTGCAAAGCAGAAGGAAAGCGCTTGTCCTTTTGAACGCCTGCCACTCTTGACGTGTGAGCCAGATTTTGTTTATATTGAAACCTGTTCAAGAAGGTTTTTATGAAGTTGACTCAAAATTCAACTGAATTCGGCACACCCCGGGAGGAGAAAAGATGCCGAAAATTCTCTTAGCCGATGACGACCCGGTTATTTTGAAATATCTGAGTATCCTTTTGCAAAAACATGACTACCACTGTCTGATCGCAACGAATGGGATAGAGGCCATGGAAAAGGTAGCTACGGACAGCCCTGACCTTGTCCTACTTGATATCATGATGCCTGAAATGGATGGCCTAGAGGTCTGCAAGAAGCTGAAGAGTGACCCATCCACCCAGTATATACCGATCATCATCATGACAGGGTCTACCGACAGAGAACTGAGGGTTAAAGGGCTTTCCGCAGGTGCAAATGATTTTCTTACAAAACCGATCGAAAGACTCGAGCTGATGGTTAGAATCAAAAACTTACTGAGAATAAAGGAATTCGAGGACTTCTTGAGGAACTATAATGAGCGTCTCAAGAGGGAAGTGGAAGAGAAGACGAGGCAGATAAGGGAAGGATATATTGATACGATTCTAAGGCTTACCATGGTGGCAGAATACAAGGATGAAGAGACAGCGAGTCACATCCGTAGAGTTGGCCGGTACTGTCATCGGATGGCGAGATATCTCGGATGGTCAGAGGAAGACCAGGAGGCAATTCTACTTGCCAGCCCCATGCATGATATCGGCAAGGTAGGTATTCCCCTGGAGATCCTCCTGAAGAGTTCAAGACTTACTCCGGAAGAATTTGCCTTGGTGAAGACCCATACTCTCATCGGAGGCGATATCCTCCATGGTTCGAAATCAAAGTACCTCCAGATGGCTGAGACGATTGCGCTGACTCACCATGAAAGGTGGGACGGCACTGGATACCCGTCAGGACTTAGAGAGCAAGAAATCCCTATGGCAGGAAGAATCATGAATATTGTTGACCAGTACGACGCCCTTAGAGCCAGAAGACCATACAAATCCCCTTTAGACCATGAAGCTGCGGTGAGGATAATCGTGGAGGGCGATGGAAGGACATTTCCTGAACATTTCGACCCAAACTTGAGGAAGGCTTTCATTGAGCTCTCCCCGGCCTTCAAAGACATTTTTGAAACACTTGAAGACCGACGATCTTATTTACTGAGCGGAGAGAGTAGGGATTCAGGAGAACCTGGTTGATGAAGGAAGGATCAGCAGCTCAAACGACGGAGTTGCTTTTTCATTGCTCGCTCCATTTCAGGAGTCTCTACCCTAAGTGTCAGTTGACCCGATGAAGACAGAGGTTTTTTCCAGCGAGCCCGGGTACATCTTTAACGAGCCATCAAATAGGGTGTAGCAAATACCACAAGATCCCTTCAAGAGGCCGCAGGCATTCTCGGCATGAGGCAACCTCATGGCGCCGCCGGAAAAATCACTGCATTTAATGGCGGCAGAGCTCCATCCAAGAAACAGAGCGTAGCTGCCTCACGGCACACGATTACCCGCGCCGAAGGCGGCCCAGTGCAAGCCAGCGTCTTCGCATGGTCCTACCGGCTTGTGAAATCAGATTCCTCCCCCATGCCGCCTTCAACCTGTCGATTCCTGCTTACTTCCTGCCTTTCTGAAATTCACGGTCTAAGCGTCCAGCCCATGGGTTTGGCGCAAAACTCTCTCGCTGCATCAACCGGATAAGGGGTTCTCTCGATGTCTACCAGCACCTTGAAACAGTGGTCAAATCGCTGGAAGGAATACCGTGTAAAGGGAAACTGAAAATCGCTGTAACCGCGGGGTATAAACACATTCTCCACCTGGACCACAACCTGATCTTCATCCTGGATTCGCATATTTCCCCAGATGGGTCTGCCATCATTTCTCAATCTCACCTTGAATCGAATCTCCTGCCCTGGGGTAACTGGATCCGGATTCATGTTAAGGTCTTCGACGTAGAGGGGGCTAATTCCCCTGTCGCTCATAGTCCACCCATTAGATGTTCTTCGAGCACAGAATTCTTTTGACAAGTCGATCGGCCGCCTCGTATTTTCGATATCGGCCTCCACAGCGAAACAGTGATCCGACCGGGAAAACCGGTAGTTCGTCGCTGGAAAATCAATTCGATTTTCGCCCGAATGGATATGGACATCCTCTGCTTCAATCAAGTCGGGTTGTATTCCCCGCCGCTTGCGGCGTAAAATGTCTATGTGAGCGAATATGTCTACAAGAGTCATAATGTTACGGTACTCATATACCATTTGGTATTTCCGGCCAAATACAGACGTGCG
>JBEKDJ010000235.1:0-7431 GCA_050014415.1 Thermodesulfobacteriota bacterium
TGGTTGGGAAGAATTGCCAAAAGGCAGCCCGTGTTATTTCCGCATTGGCAGTTAGGCATAAGACCGACGGCTGGATGATGGGAGCCGGATGAGCCGAGAGGTTCACGTCCGTATCTGAGAGAACGCAGGGGGGAGGTTCCCCTGCGCCACTCACCCCGAGGACCGAGGAGGACGAGGCCAAATCGCTTTTATAAAGGTTTCAGTGTCTGCTATCGGCCCTGCCTTTTTCAAATCTAAAAAACATACAGTTTGAAGATCAGATAGAAACATTTACTCATTATTTTAAGGGACTGAGGTTTGGCAAGATATCCTCGGTTTTAGGGGGTCCAAAACCACTCCAACATATTGCACGGTTGCCTCATCGACTTCTTCCTGTAATCCACGAGTCCCCAGTTCGGCAAAGTATGCTTGATTTCGATTGGTAATAATCAGTTCTTTATTGACATACAACTCCCTTTTTTAGTACATTCAACCCATACTGAACTACCCTTGCCTGCAAGGCGAGGGGTTCTTTAACACTTTGTCGACTTGAAGTCGACTTTCCAAGAAGAATCTCTGGCGGGGCGAAATTTCAAAACCAAAATGCTCATGATCGGCTTGATATACAAATCCATCAAGAAAAGTACCCCGGGTGCTTAGCCGACCATTTCGCGGATTTTTGCTTCGCCTGAAGGCGAGGGGTTTCCACCATCCCCGAAGGAGACACTAAAAATAGTATAACCCCGGGGTAACCATACCCCCATGTGGATTCTGCTGTCCAAATTATAGCTATGCTCATCTGCTTCGAGATGTGGAGAAGTTAGAAAAAGACTTTCCAGACACTCCAGAAGTCAAATCCTTTGTGAGCGTCCTCGCCCCTCTGCTCTCCCGAGCCATGCATTTGAGATCTCAGCCTTTATCCGATGAACAATATTATCGGGAGGCAAAAGAGATTCAAAAGAAAATCATGGAGGTCAATAAAAGCCCCGCTCAACATCTGGCCATGCGGGCGATGCAGGATCTCTTTAATATCAACGAACACCGATTATATCAC
Organism: Thermodesulfobacteriota bacterium; assembly: GCA_050014415.1. Lineage (GTDB taxonomy): Bacteria > Desulfobacterota > BSN033 > BSN033 > UBA1163 > JBEKDJ01. Next base: position 1,034 of record JBEKDJ010000235.1, read on the forward strand.
TGGGTTCAGGACCGACGGGTTCCTCCAAATAATAACTTGGCCGAAAGGAATCTGCGTCCTACCGTGATTGCCAGAAAGGTGAGCTTTGGAAGTAGTTCAGATGCGGGGTCTAAAACTCGCTCTGTCTTAATGTCAGTCCTTCACACCCTGAACAAACGCCGAGGAGATCAATCGCTCGAATCGATCTTTAAAAACCTCCCCGATCAAATCGCTAAGGATCCAATAGCTCAGATAGCTTCCCTATTCCCCCAGCCGAAATCTCTACCCCGTAACTGAGGGGTTTCCCCGCACGCGAGATTTGCCTTGACAGAAAAACCCTTCTCGTTCTTCAGCCGTTAATTTCTTTTGGAAATCTTTGAGTTTTGCCTCACCCTTTTTAGTTGCGGATACTTTCCCGTCCTGAATTTTGAGGTAACCCATAAGGTCCAATTCCTCTGCCAGGATTTGTATCATAATCTGGCTTAAAGCGGGATAAATGCCCTCTATTTGCTCCTTTGAGAACTCACCCAGAATTTTATCCAGCTCTATTCCCGGTTTTGGAAGAACCTTGGTGATAATTGCCATTTGTCTTCTAAAGAACGGTACATCAAAACCTTTATCACTGATATCAAAAGCTTCGATCTGCATAGTCATGAAAGTCTTATTGTCCAAACAAACTACTTTCGAAGTATCTTTGGCTATATCTCTCACCCCATGCGGCGGCCATTTATAGGCGTTCTGAGGGGTCATACCCGATAAGTAGTATTCAGGTTCAACAAAATCTTTTAAGACGTTTTGGAAGCCAAGTCCATCATACTTTTTCTGGCTCGGATCTCTCAAGCTCGCCGGTGCGTACCAGAACGGGTAATAGGAATGATATGGAGCTATTTGCCGGGGCCCGGTGGCATGAACTGCTATCATTTTCGGAATAAGTACCGGCACCATACTGGAACAGATCCGCCCAATGAATTTTTCCCCATCATAAATAAACTCGTCACCAATTTTATGACCAAAGTGGCAGGGATATCTTTTCTCGTCCCCCAGGAAACCAATCACGGTCGCTTTAACCTGAAACATAGTTACCTCCTTTTTTATTTAATTAGTGCTTTCAATGCCAATGAAATTATCGCGGTGCTTTATTGATATCAATCAAATAAGGGCCATCTGTATACTCTCGCAAATCTGAGCCGCAGATACCAGCCAGGCTGATTCTTACTTTTACCTGCCCCGGGTCGGGAGATGGTTCAGGCACATCTTCATACCGCACTTCTTTTCTGGCCTACCATCTTAAAGTTTTCACTTTTTGCTCCCTTCATTACACATTATGATAGCTTTATCAGCTTTTACTATCTTCAGCTCACAAAATCAAACAGGATAAAGGATAGCCAAATATTATAATAACCGCAGCTTAATTTCAAAAGTGAGCTTGTTATAGTGTCACTCTGTGTATTTGACACCCCCTTGGGATGATATATCAAGAATGGCAAGAGCTGGTTAAAGGGTATCCGAAAGGAAGGCGATGACATCATTAATAGACCAGGCATCACAGAGAAGCATTACCAGGTGGTCTACACAAACGGCGATGCCACTACACTCAGGGAGATGTTTAACCGTCTCTAAGAATTTTCCGGGCCAGACAGTCGGTTTACCGGCTAGCCGCATTTGCTCCATCTCCACCTTGAAGCGTTTTTCCTGCTCAGCTGCATCGGTTAGTTCGCTGTAAGCATTGGCAATTTCCAGTCCGCCGATAAAGACCTCCGCCCGTTCGGCTACTTGTGGATTTCCAAGTTTTAAGCGTACCAGTGAGGCACACTCAGCGGGGTAGTCCAGGATAATGGTGGGCCGGTCTAAAGGGAAATTAGATATCACTTTATCTAACAGGTCGTTATCAAACCTTTGATGATAAGAACTTGCTTTAGGATGAGTCGAATATAGAATAAAGGGAGTAGTATGTCAAGAAAAATGACTCTTTCCGGAATGTGTGGCAAAGATGAGGGAAGTTGATTCTCAATTCATGGTAGCGTTTCCTCCAAAAACTGGAGGAAGTCGTTATGTCAGATTTAGCACTGATTCAGGTGATAGAACCGCGGATCCCTCACCATGTGATTTGTCCCTATTGTCAGCAAAAGCAACTCTTCGGCAAGAAAAAAGAGCATTGGCGCACCATCATAGCCCCCCACCTAAAACGTCGCTTTTTGCTCAAGGTCCGAATGATCTATGCGAAATGTCGAAACCCACGTTGCCTCCACAAAAGCTTTTCACTTCCCATTGAAGGGATTGAAAGATACCAACGGGCTACGAAAGCCCTCACCTCCGAAGCCATTGCTGGGGCCGTCCAAGACAATAGTACCTTGGAACGAATCTCTCAGAGATTGTTTCGAAGCTTTAATACCACCGAATCTAAATCGTCCGTGGATCGATGGAAACAACACCTCGCCTCCAAATACAATTTCCCGGATATCCTAAGCCAACTCCAATTCTCTGGAGCCCCCTCGATTGATGAATATATGCCCAGACGGGGGGGCCTTTATGAACAAATCGCCGGAGATGCCATCCAAGTCAAAATCCTTTATATCGAACCCGTCCCCTGGTTTTACGGCCGCGGAGTCACTGAAAAGTTCCTCCGAAAGCTCGAGAACCGGGGTATCCACCCTTACTGCGTCATCTTTGACCTCTGGACCACCTTCCCCAAAGTCGTCCGTAAAGTCTGGCATGAAGCCTCCCTCCAGTACGATTACTTCCACGTCATGCAACGACTCTGGCAATACCTTAAAAATGCTCTGATCCAATTCCGAAAGTCTCTTAAAGGTTCTCCTCTTTTAAGAAGAACTCTGGAATCTCTTTGACCTCTCCGAGACGAAATCCGAAGCCATGGCTAAAAGGCAAGCCTTGGCTCAGGAACAATCGTGGCGAGACCCCTGGCACCTTCAAAAGTGTATGGATTTTCTCATGAGTCCTAAATTCAATCTCATGCTCACTTATCTCGAAGATCCCCGTGTCCCTCGATCCGGACAGTCTGAAACCCTCATCAACGTTTGGAGACAAATGGAACAGTCCGCAGAGGATTCAAAACCCACCAAGGCCGTCTCAATCACCTCAAACTTTTCCAAGTTACACACTACCTGAATGAGCCTCCTTAAACCTCTGCTCTGCCACAAATTCGGGAAGGACCTTATAATTTTTCCTTATAATTTTTCTTGACATTTCTATTCAAAATTAATACATTCTTTCTAGCCTATGCGTTCGTTGTTATTGAGCATTGGAAATAGGTTTGATGCATAGGATATTTCGGGATTGGAATTCCGTATTTATTAGTTAAAGAAAAGTAGAAATGACGATGCCAAACGTTCAACCAATATGAGGATGAAATAATGAAATCAAAATCCAAAGGCTGAAAGGAGGATGATGCGTGAATGAAGATTGGCATAAATTAATCTCGCAACCCAAATATGAGATTAAAAAGGAGAAAGATATTTACGTTCCTATGCGGGATGGAATACGCTTGGCAGTCGACGTTTACCGTCCTGATGCCAATGTGAAATTCCCGGCTTTACTGGCCCTTTCTCCTTATGGCAAGGAATTGCAGGAACTAGTGCGAACATTCCCTCCCCAGTCACGTCCCAGCAGTTTGTGGGATGGCTGCATCGAAGCCGGTGACATAAATTACGTAGTACCCAGGGGATATGTGCACGTTATCGCGGACTCAAGGGGAACTGGTCACTCGGAAGGTCAGTATGCTGGTATCAGTGGTATTGGGGGCTTTGAGGAAGGACAGGATGGCTACGACCTTGTAGAGTGGATTGCAGAACAACCGTGGTGCGGCGGCAATGTCGGTATGATCGGCATATCTTACTATGCCTGTATTCAAATCCAGACAGCGGCGGAACGTCCACCTCATCTAAAAGCAATATTCCCTTGGGGAGGAGCTTTCGATACCTACCGCATGAATTATCACGGCGGAATATTTTGGGTATTTCTGCGGTCAGCCATCGATGGCCGGGGTGGCGACAGTGGTTTTGCTTCTACCGGAAATGTCAAATCGCGGATGATGGTAGACTTCACAAAAGAAGAGTTTCAGCGCAGGCTCGAAGAAAGGTTAAGTGATCCGGACATAAAGAATTATCCTAACTTCTATCATATGCTGAAATACCCAGAAAAAAGCCCTGTGTTTCTGGATCTTTTGCTTAATCCTTATGATGGTCCATTCTATTGGAAAGGCGTAGCATCCAAGAGATTCGACAAGGTAGACATTCCAGTCTTCACTGGAGTTAACTGGGGACGTGCCTGGTTTGTGGAAGAATCGCTGAATTGCTATCTTGGCGTGAATGGGCCTAAGAAGCTGCTAATGATGCCTTTCCCGCCAATGGTAGACCGTCCGTTCCATGAGCTTCACGACTTGATAATAAGGTGGTATGACCATTGGCTCAAAGGCATAGATACCGGCATGATGGATGAACCACCCATAAAGATATTTGTGGGAGGCGTCAATCAATGGCATTACGAGCAGGAATGGCCTCTAGCCAGGACCAAATGGACGGAGTTCTACTTACGCCCTCGAAACCGCTTATCGCTGGAGCCAGAACCAATGGACATTGACAGTGCTCCACCGGATGGTTTCTTCCAGGCATCTCCCGTTGTGACCGATGTGGTGCAATCGGTTAAGTACACCAGTCTTCCACTAGCCGAAGATATGGAAGTTACCGGACCTCTTGCCCTGTATTTATGTGCTTCGATCGACACTGATGATACTAACTGGATGGTAAAAATCAGTGATGTTGATCCCCTTGGCAAAAAAATGGAGATAAGCACAGGTTGGCTCAAAGCTTCACATAGGGAACTGGATGAAGGCGAATCCACACCGTGGCGTCCTTTTCATCCGCATACAAGATCGATACCCGTTCCTCCCGGCGAAATAATCGAATATGCGATTCCGATCGGTGCTATCGCAAATGTCTTTCGGGCTGGTCATCGTATTGAGCTCGAAATCAAGAGTGTTGAATCTACGAGTGACCCATCATTAGCTCTGTTGGCACCTGACAGCTTTCACCTCAACAGCAGTCGGTCAACAACTCATAAGATCTACCGGGATAGAATACACAAATCACGTTTGCTCTTGCCAGTCATTCCAAAATAGGACTGAGTGGATAAGTAAAAAAGAAATAACAAAACACTATACCGACAATTTTCAAATATCCAGCTTCGGAGGAATATGCGATGCGTAATATGCATAACAAGTACAGTCAATCTGGGAAAGATTTCGAAGAAGGTATTAACTTCGAACGATTGCGCAGAGACAGGCTACAGAGGGTAAGGGAGGCGATGAAGCGACACGGTCTGGGTGCAATTGTCGCTTTTGCTGAAGAAAACATTCGATACGTAACAGGTATAGCTGGTTTGCCCTTCATAGGTTCAAGATATACGGTCCTGCCATTAGAAGGGGAACCTATGCATTTCGAACAGGGAGGAGACCTCCGCTGGGTCAGAGATTTCGGTGCGCCCTGGCTATCTGGAAGGATAACTCATTCGATACCGGTAGGGGACGCGATGCAGTTTGGCTCAGAAGCAATTGCAAAGCTCTCAAAGCTGTGGATGGGTGGCGTGAAGAGAACTCTACAAGACATGGGTGTCAGTAAGGAAAAAATCGGATTCGATTACACGGGTGGGCTGGTTCCGGTCCTTGAGGAAGCCGGGATAAACTACGTGAATGCTTGGCCGTGCATGTATGATGCCAGGAGTATAAAAACGCGAGATGAGCTACTACTTCTGGGAATAGCTCAGACGATTGCTGCCGCCGGTTTTTATACGATGGAGCAAATGATGAAGCCTGGTATCCGTGAAAGCGAGGTACGGGCAGAAATGGTCAAGACCATGTTATCCCTGGGCGCAGACGACGTCGTAGGGACTTTTTGCTCCGGAGGACGTACCAACCCGTACTTCCGATCTGGTGCAACTGACAAAATCCTCGGCCCTGGCGATTTAGTAATATCGGATATTGTTGTACGGTATATGGGATACCATACTTGCACCGTCCGTACAATGCTGGTAGGTGACGAGCCTACGAGTGAGCAGAAGGCCTTGTATAGGGAATGCTATGAGTCAATGTTGCGAACAATGTACGCCTGCAAAGCAGGTGTTGGAACTGATAAGGTCGCCGAGGCGTTGCCACACGGGACCTTTGAAGACTACAGCCTGAACATTGTACATGGCCTTGGCATTGGTGGGCATGAACCACCCGCTATCACTCATATGTTTGCAAAGGACTTCCCCATGGAGCTCAACGAGAATATGTACCTGGCTGTAGAGACTTATGCTGGCGGCCCTGACTGCAATCAAGGCGTAAGGCTGGAAGAAGACATAGTAATCACCGAAAGCGGGTATGAGACGCTTAGCAGATATCCTTTTGACAAGAGGATGCTATG
>JBEKDJ010000236.1:0-7420 GCA_050014415.1 Thermodesulfobacteriota bacterium
ATCCATGAGCGGATTCAGAAGGAGAGGTGTTCCGAAAAAGAGGACCTGTTTTCAACTCGTTGTTTTTAAAGATTTTATTTTTTCTTACTTTTTCTCTTGACAAAAACAATATAGGATGTCCCATTGCCTGCCTCTCTTGGGGAGCAGCGGCCTGGAAGGTCGCCTGCCGGGATCAGCATATCGGCTGGTCCCCTTCCTCTCGAAGCAAGAATCTTTCCTTGATCGTGAACAATACCCGTTTCTTAATCCTTCCTTGGGTCCGTATGCCCTATCTGGCCTCTCATCTGTTGAGTCAAAACATCAAGATGCTGGCCTCCGATTGGTACCGCTGGTATCAGTATGCTCCGGTTCTTTTAGAAACCTTTGTCGATACGGAGAGATTTTTGGGTACCTCCTATCGAGCTGCCAACTGGCTTCGGGTGGGAAGGACCCAAGGCCGTGGGAAAAACGACCGAGATCACCAAAAGCACCTCCCTGTCAAAGAGGTTTTTGTCTATCCAATGAAGAAAGAGTTTCGGGAGATCCTAAACCATGACGACCGTGGATGAAAACACCCTCCAAGGTTTCACCTATTTTAAACCTCTCTGGCCCATGCTCAAAAAGCTTACGCCCGAGGACTCCCATCCTCCCAGACGACTTCATTATGACCAATATCTCTGCTTGATCCTCTTCTACTTCTTTAATCCGACCCTCACAGGAGTCCGATCCATCCAGGAGGCTTCCCAGTTGGAAAAAGTTCAAAATGTTCTGGGAATCAAATCGACGAGCCTGGGCTCCTTTTCGGAAGCAGGCAATGTCTTCGATCATACGTTATTGCCTCCCATGGTCAAAGCATTAGCTCAAAAGGCTCTTCCTCAAGAGATAGATCCACGGCTTAAAGAATTGGAAAAAACACGGGTCGCCTTTGATGGTTCCCTTCTGCCCGCTCTGCCTAAAATGATCTGGGCCCTCTGGCTCGATGAAGACCATAAAGCCGCCAAACTCCACCTCGAATTCGATCTGCTTAAGGGGGTCCCCACCCAAGCCTCTGTGACTGATGCCAATCAGAATGAGAAAACGATCCTGAGAAAAAACCTTTCCTCCGGCAAGATCTATGTCCTGGATGCTGGTTATGCTCAATACTCGCTCTGAGAGGACATCCTCAAAGCTCGAAGTTCCTTTGTCTGTCGATTGAGGGACAATGCCGTCTGGGAAACTCTTTCTGAAAATCAGCTTTCCCCGCAAGATCGCCATGCAGGCCTCCAAAGGGACCTCGTCGTCCGTTTAGGAAGCAAGATCAAACAAGATGAGCTTTCTACTCCGGTCAGGGTTATTGAAATCCACCACTTCGATCCCGTACCCCGTCGCCGTCCTTCCCGAGTCTCCAGTAAAAAGACCTTCCGCACCGATAATGGCGACTATACTCTTTTGATCGTGACGGATCTGCTGGAGCTCCCTGCCGAGCTCATTGCCCTCTTCTTTCGCTTCCGATGGCAGATTGAACTCTTTTTCCGCTGGTTCAAATGTATCCTCAAATGCCAACACTTTCTATCGCTGTCTCAAAATGGACTGGCAATCCAGGTCTATTGTGCCCTGATCGCCAGCCTACTGATCTCTTTATGGTCCGGACATAAGGTTGGCAAAAGAACCTATGAAATGCTCTGCCTCCATATGCAAGGTTGGGCAAGCGATCAAGAACTCGAGAAACATTTAGAATCTCTCAAGAAGAAAGTGGAAACGAAACAAATCTCCTAATACTCTCTCTGAGTGATCTCACTTCATTCAGGCCAACGGATACGTGTCTTTATTGTCACTCTTCCCCTGCTCTCGCCCTGAGGTCTAACATGTGGTATATCTACCAATTATGAGGGTTGCTCCTTGAGGGTTCCGCAACAATAACCATGCCGAACAGTATTGGGACAACGACCATTATGGGTGACCAGGCTCAATAAAATGGCTGGATGAAAAGCGAATGTATCTGCTATCTATCTTCTGTTTATAGGCAGGTAAAAATGTTTCGATATGATTTTCATCCTTTGTATTGAAATGCTTTGTTTTCTAGCCGTAATCGTCGACATCCAGTCCGTGTTTTGACTCACTTGCCTTATTAAGAACGTATCATGGCTAAAAGCATCTTGAATCTTTTTAGTGCCTTTAAGGCATGGGGCTGATTGGCTGGCATAATAATCATTTCGCCTTCTCTTAGATGGAAAGGTTTTCCGGAGATAGAAATCTCGGCTTCCCCATCGAGAAGAAAAACGAGGGCATCAAACGGTGCTGTATGTTCGCTTAATCCCTGCCCCTCATCGAAAGAAAAGAGGGTGATCGTACCTGCCTTTTTATCTATGATGGTTCGACTCACCACCCCCCCCTTGATAAGCAACCAAATCAACGAGTCGGTTCACTCCTGCGACAAGCTCCTCCGGATGATTCTCTTTTCCCATTTCTCTACCCTCCGTGTTTGTTTCCAATGATTTTATTGTTTTCAATGTGACTCATCAAATCTAAACCGTAACCTTTTCTTCTAAAAAGAATAGTAAAAGCAAAGGGGATTTGAAGTTTTTCCAATTTTCAATATCAAACCATGATAGTTGAGTAAAAAGTCATGCGGACAATAATGAGCTTACCGATCTCTGTTCTTCCTGCATGGTTCCTGTATTTTCTCTTGTTTTTGAAGAATGGATAGGATATAAAAGTAATGATTTGGAGGTTTTACAGTATGAAGAAGGAAAGGTTTTTCGTGCTCGCTCTTATTCTAGTGTTTCTAGGGGCAACCTATTTTATTCCCTCCCCTACCTATGCCCAGAAATCAACCAAGACACTCACTCTCCTTTATAGCAATAATATTGGCGGTGAGATCGAACCCTGCCCCACCTGAGGGCAGACCAATCGTCTTGGCGGTCTGGCCAAGAGAGGAACGTGGATAAAAGAGACTCGGGAGAAGGAAAAAGGGGCGCTCGTCTTAGACGCAGGTGACCTCCTTTTTAAGAAATTTTCAACCCCTGTCCCGGAGAACGAGTTTAATATGGCGGCGGACAAAGCCCACTTGATTATCGGAAGTTTGAGTCTGATGGGCTACGATGCCCTGGGCATCGGCGATGACGATTTGACCCTTGGAAAGGAGTTCCTTTTAGAGATTTCGAAGAAGGCTAATTTTCCTTTTCTCTCCTCCAATATCTACGATGAGGCATCGGATAAGCCCCTCTTCCAGCCTTATCTCATCAAGGAGATCAACGGCCTAAGGATCGGGATTTTTAGTCTCCTCTCTCCGGATCTCTTCTTAGGTCAATCCGACCCGAGGAGAAAGGGAATTGTTGTTCGACCTCCAGCCGAAATCGCGCAGGCTATGGTTAAAGAAATTCAGCCCAAGGCTGATCTGATCATCCTCTTAAGCCATCTGAGCTATCGGAAGGATATGGAATTAGCCCAGACACTGTCGGGAATTCATCTCATTGCAGGGAGCCATGACGGGCTCAATCTCGTCAATCCCCCTGTCATCAAAAATACGATCATCCTCCAGACGCCTCCAAAAGGGATGTATGCAGCGAGACTCGATCTCACCCTTGTGAACGGCGAATCTGGTTTCTGCAATGTCGCCACCAAAAGGTCGATGGAGAATAATCTCAACAACCTGAAGAAGCGACTGAACGCCACCGAACCATCGGAGGCTGAGAAAGCCCAATTGCAGAAGTCAAAAGAAGAGATCGAGCGGGGTCTCAAGCAGTTCCAGGGAAAGAATGAATTCACCAATACGATCTTTCCTCTCAGTGCAAATATTAAAGACTACCCTGAGATCCTGAAGATGATCGAAGAATACAAATCGAAATATCCGGAAGCGCCAAAACCGATCGCTCCCAAGTAACCCGATGGCAACCGTTGACCTGATTCTTCTGCATCCCCCAACCTTCTACGATTTCAGGAATAAACCGGGGATTCACGGCCCCATTAGCGACGTTGTCCCCTCCACCCCCATCTTTGAAATGTATCCCATTGGATTTGCCAGCCTCTCAGAGTATCTCGAGCGGCATGGGATGAAGGTGAGGATTGTCAACGTCGCCTTGAAAATGTTCAAAGATGAAAGGTTCGATGTCGAGCGATTCATCCGCAAGAAGAAGCCTGTTGCCTTCGGCATCGACCTCCACTGGATGGCCCATGTCCATGGAGCCTTGGCCATCGCGGAGATCATCAAGCGTCTTCACCCAGAAATCCCTGTCATCTTGGGCGGCCTTTCTGCCACCTACTATCATGAGGCCATCCTCCAGCAATATCCCTTCATCGATTTTGTGGTCAGAGGAGATTCTACAGAAGGGCCCCTGCTCCAGCTCTTGCAGGCCATCAAGGGGAAAAAGGATTTTAGAAATATCCCCAACCTCACCTACAAGGATGGGGTGAATGGAGTTCGGGTCAACCCCCTCACCTACGTTCCGGAAAGCCTCGATCACATTACGATCGACTACCGTCACATTATGAAGAAGGTGGTGAGGTATGTCGATCCGACAGGTTATCAACCCTTTGTCGATTGGTACTCCTACCCCGTCACTGCGGTCTTCACCTGCCGTGGATGCACTCACCATTGTGATACCTGCGGGGGCTCTTCTCAGGCCTTTCAATCGATGGCCAACCGAAAAAAACCAGCCTATCGGAATCCCAAGCTTCTGGCCCAGGACATCTTCAGCATCTCAGATCACCTGCGCGCACCCGTGATGGTCATCGGTGATATCTTCCAGCCGGGGGAGGAATATGGGTTCACTTTTCTCCAGGAGATGAAGAGGAGACCGATGACCAACCACATCGCCTTTGAATTCTTCGTCCCCCCTTCCCGATCCCGTCTCGAAAGGATTGCCGAGTCCATCGCCAACTTCAATATTGAAATCTCGCCGGAATCCCACGAAGAGCGCGTTCGAAGGGCCTTCGGAAGGCCCTATGACAATGAATCGCTGGAGAGAATGATTGCAGATGCCATCGACCTGGGCTCTCAGCGGATCGATCTCTTCTTCATGATCGGGCTTCCAAAGCAGACTCATCAATCGGTCTTAGAGACCGTTGATTACTGCCGTTCCCTCTTGGAACGATTCCGTTTTTACAAAGGGCTCTATCCCTTCATCTCTCCTCTGGCTCCCTTCTTGGATCCCGGGAGTTCCGTGTTCGAGACTCCAGAGAAATACGGCTATCATCTATTCCACCGCACCGTTGAAGAGCATCGTCAAGCGTTGATGGCTCCAAGTTGGAAATATATTCTCAACTATGAAACCGAATGGATGAACCGAGATGAAATCGTCTACAGCACCTATGAGGCAGGGAAGAGGCTGAATCGCTTGAAGGCCGACTTTGGCCTGATCGATCGAAAAACAGCAGAATCTGTTGATCGGCGTATCGAAGGAGCTGTTCAAATGATGAAAAAGATCGATCGCATGATGGCTCTTTCAGATGCCAAGGAGAGGGGGATCGCACTGGAATCCTTTTTGAAAGGGCGAACCTCCCTTTATACCTATAGTATGTCCACGGTCTGCGAGAAGAAAGAACTGGAATGGCCCACTCAATTCATCCGAATGAACTTCATCAACATTCTTAAGACACTCCTGACGAGGAGGAAGCCTAATGTCTCCATCCCTTCGCCAACAGATTCTCCGTAAGATCCCGAGTGTGGATGAAATCCTATCAAGACCGGAGATCGAAAATGTCTTAAGAGCCTATCCCCGAAGCGTAGTGGTCGAGGGAATCCGGAAGGCCTTGGGACGGCTGCGCCAGGAACTCCTCAACAGGGAAGAACTTTCCGATGTGGGGAACGAGCTGTTCTCCTTCGAGCACCTCTATCCCAGTTTCCAGAGAGAAATAGAATGGCAGGTGAAGCCTCACCTTCGCCGGGTCATCAATGCAACCGGTGTGGTGATCCATACAAATCTGGGAAGATCCCCTCTCCACCCTTCTGCGCTTCAACACATGATTGAAGTGGCCCAGGGCTATTCCAACCTCGAATATGTCGTCGAGCGGGGTGAGCGAGGTAGCCGCTACACCCATGTGGAGGGAATCCTCTGCCGCCTCTCGGGCGCAGAGTCTGCATTAGTAGTGAATAACAATGCAGGGGCCGTTTTGCTTGCACTCAATACGCTTGCAGAAGGCAGAGAGGCCATCGTCTCGAGAGGGGAACTGGTTGAAATCGGAGGGGCCTTTCGAATCCCAGAGGTGATGAAACGAAGCGGAGCGACTCTCAAGGAGGTTGGTACAACCAATCGAACCTATCTCAGCGACTACCAGAAGGCGATCGGCCCGCAAACGGCTTTACTCCTAAAGGTCCACACCAGCAACTTCAGGGTGATGGGTTTCACTTCCGATGTGCTCCTTCAAGATCTCGTTCAATTGGGGAGGGAGCATCACCTTCCTGTCATTGATGATTTAGGAAGCGGCTGCTTAATAGATCTTGCTCAATATGGATTGGAAAAAGAACCCACCGTTCCAGAGGCGATTCAGACTGGAGTGGATGTGGTCACCTTTAGCGGCGACAAACTCCTTGGGGGTCCTCAGGCTGGAATCATCCTGGGAAGAAGGAACATCTTGGATCTTATTAAGACCAATCCCATGACCCGGGCCCTCCGCATCGACAAGCTCACCCTAGCTGCCCTCGAATCTACCCTCCTTCTCTATCTCGATGAAAAGCGGGCGATGGAAGAAATCCCGACCCTCAAGATGTTGACACTCGATCTGAGTAAATTAAGGAAGAGAGGAAGACGTCTGTTGAGAAGATTGTCAGGAAGGATCGACAAAGGGATCCAACCCATACTGAAAGAAGATGTCTCCCAGGTGGGCGGGGGAGCCCTTCCCCTTCAGAACCTTCGGACGATCGTTCTTGCCATTAAACCCGTCAACTTGTCCGTAAATAGCCTGGAGGAGAATCTAAGGAAGGGTGAGCCCCCCATTATTTCTCGAATCAGCAAAGATGAACTGATCCTCGACATGAGAACCATCTTCGATGAAGAGATTCCACTTTTGGCGGCTGGAATTGAAAAGGTACTGACCCAAATCCCAAAGGACAAAGAGTAAAGTGCATAGCGAAACGACATAGAAAAACCCTCCTGTCATTCCTGCGAAAGCAGGAATCCAATATCCTCTTTTATGGGTTCTGGATTCCCGTTTTCACGGGAATGACGAAATCTTATCCTCTCAATAAATGTTAGAAGGACATCCTCAGATTCATGCACGCAAGAATATAATGGAAAAAACGTTATGCTCTATGTCCGTCCGCTATACAAGTACTTTGGCAGGTGGGCACTTTGCGCTATGTAGTCCCAGCAATGCAAATGAGATCTGACTCCATCGAAAAGAAGGAAAAAGGAAAACCATTTTCAATCTTGGTAAAAGCAAAGGAGCATGGACGACGTTTCGACCAATTCCTCTCGGAAGCCGACCTTGATCTTTCCCGCTCTCAGGCCAAGAAACTGATAGA
>JBEKDJ010000237.1:0-7417 GCA_050014415.1 Thermodesulfobacteriota bacterium
GATCTCATTATCGGCACGGAGGGGCCTTTCGTCTAAATGCCACTGGTATTGATCAAAAAAGTTGAACAATTTCTCAAAAGCGGCATCACAAATCTGAATGCTCTTGCCGTAATGTTCCTCAAGCTGGTGGGGCTGGAAAATGCCACCATTAAGGAAAGGGACTCTCCCGAGAACTTGGTTAATGGTGGTCTTGCGCTCGCCCTCCTTTTTTGCAAATCCCTCAAAAAAGAGTGGGCAAAGGAAATCTTTATAGAACCGATCTTTTCCGTGGCGTTTACTTTCGCCAAGTTTGTCACATAAATAGTTAATGTTATTGTCCAAGAACCCCTTCTTCTGGACAAAATAGATAAACATCAAACGGTTAAGCATCACCGATGCGTACCATCGCTGCATCTCTTCATCTGGAATGCCTTTAAGAAATTTCAGAAGGGTATCATGCTCTGATTTAAAACGGTCATAGAATCTTTTTGTAACCCGATCAACATCGAAGCCTGCACGAACGCGGGTGGATACATCGACGATGGTAAGGCCTTCTTCTTCATCCAGGCTGAAGGCAATGGCCTCCAGTTTTTGAAGAAGCGAATCCCCGGGCTGATTGCAATAATATCTGTGCTCGCGACATTGGCTTGGTTTTCCAGCTTCGCGTTTAACCCACTGCCAGATTTGAAGTTGATTATTTTTATCTGTGTAAATGATCAGATGCTCGTGGACAGATTTTGCAACCTGTTTCTCGATCTTTCGCCTTGTGGGGTGGTCAGGAATAGACCCATCACCCGCTGGAGGACAGACAAAAACTACCATGCCCCGTTTCTGAGCCACCGCACTTAAGTTGTAAGTAAAACCGTCAACAAAGACCTCGAGCGAAGAAACGTGACGATCCCATCCCATTTGATCAATAAAAAGTGTCCGAAGATCGAACTCCTTAAGACACTGACGGGCTTTTGTTTCCAGGTTAAGCATTAGATTCCAATCCTACTTGGTGGAAGAAAGGCCCATGGAGCAGATAATTCTTGGCTCTTGAAGTTGTTCCTCCTCAAGGGTGCGGCAAAGGCGGTCCTCATCCCTGAGAGCAATTACGAGATCAGCGAGAGTTTTGTCGGAGATACCGCTTCGTAATTGACGATTAAGGGTATCAACAGCTACAGGACGGAGGGGACAACGATAAATATCATCAATCGCCTTAAGCAAATCCTTTGACTCAAAAAGAGTACACTTCACTTCATCTGCATAACGTTTTAGTCTTTCATAGGTACGAAATCTTGCTCCCGATGGTCTCCCTAACTGCCCCCCAACGGATTTTTCTTCCTTCAGAATAAGTTCAACCCCTTTCTTAACCAACTCATGGTGGTTTTCATCGCGTGGTAATGCAGGGGTGTCAGGCAAACATTCCGCTGATTTAAGGATTTCAAATTGAGATTCGGTAACACTATTGCCGTTCTGGTCTATCCGAGCCAAAGCGTCGTTATCTTCTGCCGTTTTAAGGTAGACGAGTACGCCATTGGGATCTCCATGTTTGGGCTGGTGGGTCTTTGTTGAATAGACTACCGGCGGCAATTCAGGAATAATTTTTTGAAGGTCCGGTCTTTTGGTAATAGCATTTTTCCAAATCTGGTAAGCATAAGAGGCAAGATCCACCTCTGTATCAATCTCTCCATCCAAAATGTTTGCCTTCTCGTTATAAAGGTCAAGTACCACCTGGTCGTTACGATCATCCTCAAAGAATGCTTCATCAGTACCAACAACCTCAGCATTTTCCTTTAAACGTGCGCGCACTCTTGCACGAAGACGGATAATTCGTTCCACACCTTCTGCAGGAAGAAAAGAGTAGCAAATGATCTTTTCTGCTTGCTGTCCGATACGATCCACACGGCCTGCACGTTGAATAAGACGGATAATTGCCCATGGTAGATCGTAATTTACCACGATGGAGCAGTCTTGAAGGTTCTGCCCCTCGCTAAGGACATCGGTTGCAATCAAGACCCTTAATTCATCCTCTGGTTTGACGATATCCCGCTTTTCATTACTAACGGGACTAAATTTCCAAGCAAACGTTGTTGGATCAGGCGAATCCCCTGTCACACCGGCAAGTTTTGTAACCCCACGTGATCGAAGTTGCGATTCTATGTAATAGACGGTGTCGGCAAACTGGCTAAACACAATGACCTTATCGGTTGGATGCTTTTTCAATAACAGCCTATAGAATGCATCGAGTTTGGCATCCTTACCGGCGTTCCATTCCCCGCATTTTTTTAACACTTTTAAAAGAGCACTAACGTCGTCTCGCAAGTCTTTTTGTAGCGCCTGATCAAATAGAGGCGGACGTAACCATTTGAATCTTCTTTTTAGCTTAGTAACGTACTCAGCATAAACTTCGGCGGCCCGCCGCTTGAAATCATTTTCATTCCGGAGAGCAGTTTGCTCCGAAACCCCACCTTCTTCATTGGTGTCTTCATTTCCGAACAGTTCCTCCAAAAGGCCTAGATCCTCATCTCCATCGTTTATACGGGCGTCCAGAAGTTCTGCGCCTTGTGTACCAATAGGCAGAGGTTCGTTATTTTCAATGGCGTGGAGGAAGATGTGATTTCGCAAAATGTGCCGCTCAACAGATTGCATGAAGGACTGCCCACTACTCTCCAATCTCTTAAAGAGATTAGTCCGACAAAAACCCATCAGGCGCTTCCCTGCTCGAGAGAGGTCCTGTAATTGTTTTGCCTCGGCTTGGGTTGGTGGTTCATGGGGAGTGGGTGCAACATAATTTCCTAATCCATACCTGGGCAAGTTGAGGCTGTTAATTGTGTTCACCACATCCGTTGCATAGAGCTGAGCATATTGGTCTTCAGGATCGGCATCGTCAATCTTGAACTTCACTGTTCTTGGTTTACGGGCAGGGAAATAAGAGCGCCTGCCATCTTCATAGGTGAGATACTTACGACCGTTACTTGGATCAGTTTCTGCATAATTGTCCATGATGAAGCTTCGTGTTCGGCGGACCAGATAAAGCCGCATCAATTCACGCCAGTCATCAGCATATTCGCTCTTTTCAAAAGCGGAGAGCGAACGAACAGGGCACTGATGGCGGCGAATAAACTCAGTTTCTCCTAACTCCCTGAGCTTTTGTTCGGGCCTGATTCCTAAATCCTTATCTTCAGGAACAAAAAGACGCAATTGCCCGGAGAGGTCGAGGTAAGTTTTGTTATATGGAGTCGCAGAGAGCATGATCACCTTACACTCGTTTTTCTCAATGTAATCTTGAATGATACGGTAACGTTTCCCTTCCCGGTTACGAAGGTTCTGGCTTTCATCAATGATCATTAGGCGATACCGCCTTAGAATGGGTAATTCATTGATGACTTGGCTGATCGAAAGTACCTTCGCCCGCATGCGGTATTGTGCATGGTAGTCTTCCCACATTTTCACCAAATTTTTAGGACACAAGATTAAGGTTTCAAGCCCCTGATCGTCCTCAAAAATGCGGGCTAAAGCGGTGGCCATTAGGGTTTTACCCAGCCCAACCACATCGCCAATAAGCACACCGTCACGTTTATTGAGATGATGCGCCGCAATTTTTACTGCTGCAGTCTGAAATTCCCAAAGTTTATTTCCGAAGTCCTTAGGAATACGAAATTCGGAGAGGCCTGCTCGGGCCTCCTGGGAAAGATGATATGCCATCTTTACATAAATGAAGTGGGGAGGAATCGGGTCTTCTCGGGCCCAACTTTCTTCAATAATGGTCGCCAACTCGTCTGATATGTCAACACACCATCTATCATTCCAACGTTCTTCAAACCACTTCGCCAGTTTCTGACAGGCATCATGATCCAGTACGTCTACGTTCAGTTCTCCCTGCTGCAATAATCCTGCTAAGGTTAGGTTACTGCTGCCAAGATAACCCACGGTTGGATTAATGGGATCGGGGCGAAAAAGTAAATAAAGTTTCGCGTGCAATGGGTGTCGTAGAAATAATTTAACGATAACCTTCTTGGCTTTGATCTGAGCAGCCAGTCGGCGCAATCCCAATTCGTCTTCATTTGTGGGAATACCTATGGTCAATTGATCCCGGAATTCTTCAGCTAATTTCTTCTTTAGCCGTAAGGCGGTTTGGTTGTCCATGGCGACGTCACTTTTGATAAGGCTCATCGCCGTGCGCAACTCTTCCTGCGGTAGGTGCTGCATTCCCACAAGCAAGCGGCAGCAGTTCCCGCTACCGCCACTCCAGTGTTCAACATATGAGTCTATCTGCTTCCATCCCCGAAGGTTAAAGTAGCCCACACAGAAATCAGCGTGGTTTGCAACTTCAAGAGTTTGCTGCAGTGCAGGAAGGAGTGTTTGCTCTATGTTATCAAAGATTCGTGGCATTTATCGTTCCCTTTTTGTTGAATTCTACTTGATTTAAGAATCAGAAATGAGCCTCGAGAAATCGGAACTTGCTATATTTATACCAAAAATTTTATTTTAAAACAATTTTCTGAAGAAACAGTTAATAGTGGGCAGTAACCAGTAATCAGAAAAAAGTAGACGGAAATCATAGCCTTTTGAAGGAAAAGATCGCTATCATGGTGGAGCGGATTGGATAAAGGAGCATAGGAGAAGTTAAAGATTGGTCCCATCAATTTTTCATTCAAACAATCGGGGGTAACTACTGGTTATCATTCCAGAATCTCTAACTTCACCTGAGAATAAAAAAAGAGCCCGTCAGGGCTCCCGAGTTTCCTCCCCGGCAAAATTTCCGGAGAAACGGACTCTCATCTTCTCGTTTACCTGCTCCAGGGCTGTTATGATATCCTTAATGTCCCTAAGCCGGAAACTGTTCGTATTTTTCCACTTTTCTCCTGATTTATAGTGTCTTTGAATGGTTACCGAATTCCAGTACAACTTGTTCTGACTTTGGTTCTCCCAGACAGCGACCTCCACCGACCCAACTCTCACCTTCGCCACAGGCTGATTTCCCATATTCACCAACTCCTTTTCAATTATAAACACCCTGTTTGAGGAAGTTTTTTGATATTACGTTTCAGCGACTTCCAAATCCTACTCCGCAACCTTAAACAGCCTCACTTTTCCCCTCACCCTTGCGCGCGATACCTTTACAAGCCCCACATCCCTGAGCTTGTTCATGTACTCCGAGAATGTTCTGAGAGCGATGGGGTTCAACCCTCTTTCCGCAACCCCGCAGAGATATGCAGCCCAGAGATCCCCTGAAATAATTTCTTTCTTCTGGCGGACGATCTCGAACAGAATCCTATGATCCTCGGTAAGCTTGTTCACGAGATAGGTTCTCTTTATTGTCCTGGCATCTTTCCATCCCTTATCCAGGTGCTCTTGGAAGATCCTCTTTGCTCCAGACCTCTCGGCGTAATACGCTGCATTCTTCAGGGTCTGTATGGCAACACGGGCATCTCCATTTGCAAGGCTGGATATCTTTTCAAGAATCTCTTTGTCCCAGGTTTTAGGAAGAAGGGCCATCTCTGCCCTGATTTTCAGTATCTGAAACAGGTCGGAGGCTGTATATGGCTTGAACTCCACCTGAGTCGCATTCAATCTTGACTTTATCCTGTCGTCCAGATCGAAAAGGGTATCCCTGTCCGAACTGATGCAAACAACTCCCACCCTCTCAAGCTGACAGAGGCTGTAGAGGAGCGAAGCCCTTTGACCTGGAGGTGTACGGTCTATCTCGTCCAGCACAAGTATGAGGAAGAATTCCTTGAGCTGCCTTTCGAGCCTTTCCATCTTGAACGAAGTGTCGGGTCTTTCTGCGCCCAGTATCCTGAGCTCAGAGATCACCTTATCGAGAACGCTGTAGAAACTCCTTCTTTCCCAGCAGTTCACGTAAACCGTCTTGATTCCATAAGGTTTTTCAAGGCTTTTCAGAAGAAATTTGACGGTTGTCGTCTTGCCTACCCCGGCGGGTCCATAAATCCAGAGATTCATGGGTCTGTAGTTTCTACTCACGGGACCGAGGCAAAGCCTGATCTCTTTCAGCTGGGCCTCCCTGCCAGAGATACATTCTGGGATGTAATCCTCTGAGAGGGCGGACAAATCCGCAATGATTCCGGACTGACCAGTAGTATAATTCATGCTAAAAGTTAGCGTTAAGGTTTAAAAGCTGATGAGTATGGGTATACGGAACGTGCTCTTGATCCGGTTCAAGGGCGGGAAGGGCACCCCATGTGTAAGGAAAGGATTTCTCTTTGATTGACATATCATCCTTATGTTCTACGTTCCTATCAAACCTGGATACATGGAGAAGTATCTCCGTGAGACTCGATCTTGGCTTGGACTTGGGGTTAAGCCAGAACACAATCCTCTGAGACTGCAGTTTCACTGCGGTTATGCACTAAGGGAAGACAGCCCACCACAGGGCTACACGGGCGAGCGTTACGCTGGATATGGAGGAAACGGCAACGGGAAGAAACAGTACGCCGGGACCGATAGGTGGCAAAGGGAACTGCGGCGAGAACTCTATCCCTGGGACTGATTCTTCCTTTTTGTAACATGCAGGCCCAGCTTGGGATCCCTTCGCTGCGAGAGCGGCATCAATCCGAGAGCCCTCAGGGTCACGATCCCCGACAGGGCCTTCGGATGATAGACTCCCTGTCGAGACACCCAAGACATCCAGGGGCCATAAATCGACGGTCTCTTTCCAATATTTGACCTCGTCAAAATGATTATCCTCGCCTCGATGGGAGTTGTCATACCGAAGTGCCAGGGGACGGTGAAGCCATGCAGAGATGCTTCGAACTTAAATCTTTTTTATAGGAGGAGAAATACATGGATGACTTAGATATTCCGGGCCTTAACGAACCCAGCCGGAATAGCGAGCCGGTCCAGTCGCCGAAGAAACTTGACATTTCGAGAACCCTTTCCGGTTCCCTGCTGAACAAGATGAAGATCCTCAGGGATGCCATAGAGGAGATAGATGGCCTTATCCAGCTAAGAAAAGCCCTGTCGGACAGCATCTATGAAAGGGTTGACAGGGAGATAGCGGACTCCGACTTCCAGCTTTCCCAGCTCAAACCGTGGCAGCTGGGCCACAATCACTCCATAGAGATGAGGAGGATTGGCGTGGAGCGTGAGATCCTTGCCCTGATGAAGGAGAAGAGGAGCGAGGATGTAAAGAAATGGGAGCACATCTCCTCCCTGGTAAAACTGAGGAGGCAGTTCGTCATAGAGCTTGAACATCTCCGGACCACCAAGCAGACCCTGGAAGGGTCCGCCCCCTGAAGTTTATCTCCCCCCTCCTCCTCTCTCCTCCCCGCCGCAGTTTTCTGCGGCGTATTAACTATCAATACTGGTGAAAACGATGCATATAGAAGATGTCTTTAAAAAATTGAAGCCCATAACAAAAGGAGACCTGGATATATTGTGGCAGGAATATATCTTGTCTGACGCCAAGACCCAGAAGAACATGGTGGACATC
>JBEKDJ010000238.1:0-7401 GCA_050014415.1 Thermodesulfobacteriota bacterium
TAAATTCCTGTTTTTAAATTAGTCTGGAGGTTTTTGGATTAGTCAAGGATGATGGCGAACTTGCCGTCCTTGAGTTGAAGCAATGTCGCTTTCTGAGGTTCAGGCCTCTTTGGCTCAATCTGTGGTGGAGGGAAGTAAATCGCTCTGCATTTCCAACATACGGCTTCTTGTTTCCTGACATCCCAACTGCTGAGGTAGCCCTTGCAGATGAGGCAAAGGGAATGGATGACGGTCGAACTTCTTTGTACTTGTCTAACTGATTCATAGATTTCTAATTCAGCTGAATTCATTTTTAAAGCCTCCATCAAATTCATTTTAGGATTTGATGGAGGTGGATTCGGCGTTTTGGGCACGTATAGCACACCCCTCGATAAAGCTTTCGTGTTACATCAGTAACCGAAAGCTTTACGATATGGGGTCTGCGTGTGCCCAAAACGCTCTCAGAGAGCCCGGGCCAAGATCCCAAAAACATAAAAACCTCATTTACCATTTAACTGTAGTGGCTCAAGTTTATATAACCCCTAATCCTCTAACAAGATCCTGACAAGCATGAACCAAACCCTGGAGCACAAAATAAGGGAACAAGAACATCCAAACCTAAAGTCCGAGGGAGAACGGCGCATTGCCTATTTCTTGGAAAGCAACTCCATCAAATACCACTATGAACCCGGCCTCCTCATCAACTCAGACGAAAAACCTCGAATCTGGTATCCGGATTTCTACCTTCCCGAGTTCGGCGCTTACATCGAATATTTCGGCTTAGCAGGTAAACAAAATTATGATGAGGGGATCAAAAGAAAAGAAACCCTGTACTCCAAAACAGGTCTGGCGGTCATACCAGTTTACCCGTGGACGTTCACTGGAGACTGGCAGGAATACATCATGGAAGAACTGGAACGTATCACTATTGGTCGCTACAAAAATCTGATGGCCAAACCCTACTGGGCCACGTACCAGAATAACACTCCTAAACACCGTCGATGTCATCAGGGCTTTACCAGTCGATACTGAACAGACCTGCCCAACTTATCTGTCCCACACTTGTGACCCCAATATCAACAGGAACAGCCCTTTAGACTCTTCCGAGAACAAACCTCTGATAAACAAGCTTTTAATTTACCTTCTTATTACATTTAGTCGACTTTTGTTACACAACCTAACTTACTAATGTTACTTAATAACATTATTTCTCGTGTGTAACATAATTGTACGGTTTGAGGTACTCTTTTCTCATTTATGTTACATTTTTCAACGAATTATATTACACTTAGAGGTACCGTAGACCATTAGATATTCCTTAGCAGTTACCTTCCATTATGGCATTTACGAATGATGGACGTTCGAATTCTCGAAAAGTAGGCCTGAATCATTTATGTTACACCCCCGGTTAAACTGTGTTTCGATTCATATAGGCTATGTTGACCATTTTTAGGGGGAATCTGTGGAACACCTTTGATGCTGGTTGTCCAACAAGGCAAGTGGAAATAAAGGAGTGAGCTGTTCCGGGGATCGGCTTACTCTTTTGCCAGAGGATTACTTATATCCATAAGAGGGAGTTCGCAAGCTAGGCCAGGCCCCAGTATGGATTCTGGTGGGTTATCATCCCGACCGCCCCGGGCCCAGATCTTGGCGGATAGACCATGGGAAAACATTTTTCCCTGGTCAACCAACCAGAGGAAGTCAGAGGGGGGCATTTCACGGACGAACCTGCAGAGGCTAATTAATCTGGTGGTGCTGTTAACTAAGAATAGTAGCCGGAACCCGCTAAGCTTAGAGTCAAACACACGTTCGTACCTTTTGTAATTGCCACTTCGGAATAGAGCCTGATATCTTAAGATCTTCTGACGGATGTCTTTGTGATTCCGGTTCGTGCTGGCGATGGTCTCGGTACCCATGTCCGCTTCCAGAAAAAAGAGAAGGGTCTTCTTCTCCGCTTCTTTGTATGTGATCGAAAATATTCCATCCGGGATAAACTCGACGGCTTTTTCTTGTTTGTTAGCTGGAATACGTTCTGGGGTTAAAGGACTATCCCTGCTGTCCCATGCCAGAGGGTGTGAGTTTGGGTCAAGATATTTGACGGAAAGTTGGGGGATGTTTCTTTCGATTTGGAGGAGATGAATACGGAACCAGTTAACGAGTAAAAGATGGTCAATGGAATGAGGATCTTCCGCCTTGTCCGCGTTACAAACGGTATGGCCTGATAGCATTCCCTCGTCCACTAAGAGTGCTACGCCCTTTTCAGTCAAAAGGATCAGGTCCTCTGGCCGCCCTCGGTCACGACCGTATCCGTGCATCCTTGTAATGATGAGGCCTTCCATTTCCAAAGCCCGTATCCGCCTCCTTACGACCTGACTGCTTCTCTGGCAGAGAGCCGAGAGTTGGCTCACGGTGAGGGCTTTGTGTTCCGCGATCGAGGTAAGAAGGTCTCTGTCATTTTTGGTAACCTTGGACGTCATCGAGTTGTCTCCTCATGATTTTTAATTGCATCCCCTAAAGATTTTAGTGTCTCTTCCAGGGCAGCCCTGACTAATTGAGATTTTTCTCCTTCACTTTGTTCCTCGCTGAAATGGATCGTGATCGAGAATCTTTCGTCATCGGGTCTCCATGTCCATTTACGGAAGTTGCGACCTTTAATTCGATCAGGTCTTTCCTCCGCTCCGGTACCGTCGCACAAGTTTTCATCCTCTGTAAATAGGGCCATTTGCGCATCTCGTCGTATCTGTCTTACTGTTTTCCCTTCTTCAGATGCCTTCTTTAATATCTCCGATTGCTTTCCGGGGTCTTTCTCCTTTGATGCCTGGATCTGAACCTCCTTGGCAACTTCAGACGTCTGAAGAATCTCCCTCGCGGGTTGGCTCAGTCTCTCCAATCCCAGAATTTGGCTGATATAGCTCTGTGATTTATTCAACAGTTTTGCTACGTCTGCCTGTGAGTAGTTGAATCTTCCTATCAGGGACCTAATCCCGGCAGACTCCTCGAGGGGTGTGATATCCTCCCTTTGAAGGTTTGTAATGAGTTGGAGGAGGAGTGTTTTTTTCTGATCAACTTCTTTTATGATGCAGGGGAGTCTTTCCAGACCCACCATTGTGGCGGCCCTGTACCTTCTTTCTCCACTTATGATTCTGAAAACGTTCTCTCTCTCGTCATATGCGACGGTCAGGGGATCGATAATCTCACCTATCTCCCTTATTGACTCAGCCAGGGATTCTAACGTCCTCTTCTCAAATGTTTTCCTGGGCTGGTTGGGGTCCGGTTTGATCCTTTCAATGTCGATAAGCCTGGCTCCTCTCAGGGGGTTCGTATTGTCTCTCTCCCCTTTTTTGTCCTTTTCACCCTGTGCTTCGATCGGGCTGAGAAAGGTGGAGCTTTCCTCTGTATTCAGTCTATAGGTCTTGGACATTTAGCACCTCCCTCCCGATGTGCCTGAAAACTTCAGCTTGCTCACTCTTTGGAGCAAGGTAGGTAATCGGTTTCCGAAGCGTTACTGCCTCCACATACATGACCGAATCTTTCAAAACGTGTTTGAAAACCCTTTCCCCGATATGCTGTTCAATCATCAACCTGAAATCCTGTTCGATCCTTCTTCTCCCGTCATAGCGGTTGATAACGTAACCGAGAATTGTAAGATGGGGGTTGGCCCTCTTTCTTACTTTCTCGATTACCGTGTGCAAGTAACCGGTTCCTTTTACGCTATAGTCCTGGGCCTCTAAGGGGATGATCACTCCCTCCGAAGCGGTCAGGATGGACCACGTCGCGAGCCCGAGGTTCGGTGGTGCGTCCAGCAGTATCACGTCGTATTTGCCCTCGATCTCGGCAAGTTTGTCAACAAGGCAATAGTGTGAGTCCCGTTCCGAGATGAGTTCATTTTCTATTCTCCCAAGACTGAGGTTGGCCGGAAGGAGGTCGATGTTTTCAAAGTTCGTTTTTTGGACTATTTCCTTCATCGACTTTTGGTCATCCAGAAGGGCATCTGTGATGACATACGGAAGGTCATTTATGTTTTGGAGGAAAGAAGAACTTAAGGAGCCCTGTTGGTCCATATCTACCATCAATACTTTCTTGCCCATCTCGGCTAAGGCTCCTCCCAGGCAGAAGCAGAAGGTGGTTTTTCCCACCCCTCCCTTGTTATTGCAAATTCCTATCTTTTTCATCCCTTGCTCCTCCTTTGCATTAAAGAAGCATGCCCCTTTTGTATTGATATTTGTCAGCGGACCATGCACTTTTTTACCCATGGCTCTGCTTTCGATTTCAGGTACGTAAGCCCGTCCTCATCATAACCGTCTTGATCTCCACGGAAGTATTCAGGGTGAAGCACCCTGCCATTACGAAAGCGCTGTAAAACATAGAGAGTCGCACCTCTAATGGTTTTCGCGATATTCTCGATGTTCTGTTCAGCCACTATGGGTTTTGCGCATGTTGTTCTGAATTCGTATGTCCTTGCCATTTCCATGATGGTGTGGATGCTTGTGAGTATATGACTGGGATCGTAATCCCTTGTTATCAAGGGTGAGTAGCGAAGAGGATCAGTTTTTATATCCATTGCAATGTAATCAACAAGTCCTTCATGGATGAGTCGCTTTATTACTTGCGGTTTGCTTCCGTTCGTGTCCAGTTTTATTGGATAGCCCATCTGTTTGATTTTTTCGCAAAGGCGAAAGAGATTTTTATTCAGAGTTGGTTCTCCCCCAGAAATAACTACCCCGTCCAGGAACCCCTGGCGACTTTCCAGAAATTCGCAGACTGTCTCCTCGTCCAGATAAGTAAGGGACGACAAATTACCTCTTACAAGATCCGGATTGTGGCAATAAGGGCAGTCAAAGTTGCACCCCGAAAGAAAGAGTACACTGCTTACTTTCCCCGGATAATTAATGAGTGAGTTCTTCTGTAGCCCAGCCAAACGCATAAGTCCTATTTTTGCGGTATCTTTCTTATACCCCCTATCTGCGAATCAGGATAACTTAAAGGTTCTTCTCATGCTGAATTCTGCCTGCTTGCCGTCATTCCACTGTTTTATGGGCCTCAAGTAGCCAACGACCCTTGAATAGACTTCGGTTTCGTCGTTGCAAAAAGGGCACTTCTCTTGTTTGCCATTCAGGTAGCCATGAGAGGGACACACGCTGAAGGTTGGAGTGATTGTGAAATAGGGAAGCCGATAATTGGTTACTACTTTCCGGATCAGTGCCTTTATTGCTTCAAGGTCACTTACCTGTTCTTCGAGATAAATGTGGAGAGCTGTCCCACCTGTATATTTTGCCTGCAGGTCATCCTGGAGCTTTAGTGTCTCGAAAATATCGTCTGTGTAGTTTACGGGAAGCTGGGTGGAGTTTGTATAGAAGGGGGCTGCACCTTTTCGATATTCATCTTCGTTGGCGCAAAGGATTTCGGGAAATTTATTTTTGTCAAGAATGGCAAGACGGTATGACGTGCCTTCTGCCGGAGTTGCTTCAAGGTTGAAGATATCTCCTGTTTGCTCCTGCAGGTTTGCGATCATTTCACGGATAAAATCCATAACCGAAAGTGAAAACTTTAGGCCTTTTTCACTTCCAATGTCTGCGCCCAGAAGATTCAGGCAGGCCTCGCTCATACCGACAATGCCGATAGTTGAGAAATGATTCACCCAGTAAAGTCCTTTGGCCTGTTTGATCTCTTTTAGGTAAAACTTTGAGTAGGGATAAAGATCCTCGTCAGTGAATCTTTCAAGCATCCTCCGCTTAATGGAGAGGCTCTCCTTTGTAAGAGAGACCATTTTTCTCAGGCGTTCAAAGAAGTCATTCTCATCTTCGGAAAGATACCCTATCCGAGGGAGGTTGATGGTTACCACCCCAATTGACCCTGTAAGGGGATTTGCTCCGAAGAGCCCTCCCCCTCTTTTCAGGAGTTCCCTGTTGTCGAGGCGCAGGCGGCAACACATGGACCTCACGTCTTCAGGTCTCAGGTCTGAATTAACGAAATTCGAGAAATAAGGAGTCCCGTACTTGCCTGTCATCTTCCAGACCGTTTCAAGATTTGGATTGTACCAGTCAAAGCTAGCCGTGATGTTATAGGTCGGTATGGGAAACGTAAAGGGCCTTCCCCTTGCATCACCTTCCATCATGACCTCGACAAACGCCCGGTTAATCAGATCCATCTCCGACTGAAAATCGAAGTAGGTCTCTTTGCGTTCACTACCCCCTATGATCACTGGGAAGTATTTCAGGATGGGGGATACCTGAAGGTCCATAGTAATGTTGGTGAAAGGGGTTTGGAAACCGACCCGCGTAGGAATATTCATGTTAAAAACGAATTCTTGGAAGGCCTGCTTCAGCTGTTTGTAATCCAGACTGTCATAGCGGACAAAGGGGGCGAGGAGCGTGTCAAAATTTGAAACCGCCTGGGCACCGGCCGCTTCACCCTGCAATGTGTAGAAAAAGTTGACGATTTGCCCCAGAGCCGAACCCAGATGTTTCGGGGGACCACTTTCCACTTTTCCGCCAACTCCCTTGAACCCCTGCCTGAGCAGGTCCTTTAAGTCCCATCCAACACAGTAGGCGGAAAGCATGCTGAGGTCGTGGATGTGAATGTCCCCGCTCTCATGCGCATGTCTAATTTCAGGGGAATAAACACGGTTCAGCCAATATTGTGAGGTGACATCCGATGAAACAAAATTATTGAGGCCCTGCAGGGAATAGGACATATTGCTGTTTTCCCTGACCTTCCAGTCCAGCTTCTGGATGTAGTTTTCAACCAGGTCAACATTTTTTCTGGCCGTTTGCCAAAATTCTACGGTTGCTTTTCCTGTACTGGCAATTGCGGCTGTGCGCTTTGACGAATCAAACTCAACAATCCTTCTCTCACGGTCCCATATTTTTTGAGACATTTTTGTTCACCTCGACACCATCAAGAGTTTTTGTAAAAACAGGTGGAATTGTTTTCTTGATCATAAGCGGCAGAAAAAGACTTACTGTTTCTCAGAAGCAAGGGCGAGGTCCTAAACTTCAAAAAGGCCTTGCTTACCCTTTTTGGTAACACTGTAATTTGTTGCTGGGTTTTCTTGGTGTCGAAGCGTTGAAGACGCGAAGGGGCATTCCTAAGGACAAATAACAGAGGGATGATAAGGATGCTGTCTATGGAATCTGTTTCGTAAGGCTGTGCGCATAATTATTGCACTAAAATCTCTAAAATTGATTTGCAGCACTATTGCAGCAGTTAGATAGCAAAAGTCCAGGATTCTGGGGTAAAAATTGGTAAAATCCAGTAGAAATAATTCAGTATCCAACTATTTGACAATATTGAATTTTCTTAATGCCTATGCATTTAACTCCTAATGCTTTTAGTTGGTTTAGTCCCCTGATACGAGACGGCCATGAGTGACCGTTTCTGTAGATACACAAGCTTTTACAAGGCGATCGAAAAGCTCCTTTT
>JBEKDJ010000239.1:0-7400 GCA_050014415.1 Thermodesulfobacteriota bacterium
CCACCATAGTCTCCACGAGAGTTTTATCGCCCAGACAAGCGGTCCTCTGGGCGGCTTTTTTTAATTTTGTGGCTTTTCTTCTATTTCATACCACTGTGGCGGAAACCATCGGTAAAGGAATGGTTGATATTAGGGCAGTCACTTCAACCGTGATTCTAGCAGGGCTTGGGGGCGCTATTTTATGGAATATGATTACTTGGTATTTTGGGTTGCCGAGTAGTTCTTCTCATGCGCTCATTGGAGGATATGCTGGAGCAGCCATCGTAAAGAGTGGCCTGGGAGTGATTATTGTGAGTGGGTGGTACAAAACGTTGATTTTTATGGTCTTGGCGCCTACGATTGGTTTATGTTTAGGTTTCTTGTTGAAGATCATTACCATGTGGATCATCTATAGACGAAGGCCGGTGGCTGTGAATCGGTGGTCTCGCGTTTTGCAGCTTTTTTCTGCGGCTCTTTATAGTCTCGGCCACGGTGGCAACGACGCACAAAAAACCATGGGCATCATCGCCAGTCTTCTTTTTGCGGGGGGCTTAATCCACGAATTTAGAATACCTCTCTGGGTTGTTCTGAGCGCACACGCCGCTATTGGATTGGGCACCTTGAGTGGGGGTTGGCGGATTGTTAGAACAATGGGTCAGAAAATCACGAAATTAGAACCGATTGATGGTGTTTGTGCTGAGACTTCCGCTGCTTTTAGCATTTTCTTAGCCACCCATCTAGGTATCCCGGTGAGTACGACCCATGTGATCACGGGCGCTATATCGGGCGTGGGTTCTGCCATTCGCTTCTCTGCGGTACGCTGGGGTGTGACGGTTCGTATCGTGTGGGCCTGGATTTTTACTATTCCGACAGCGGCTTTATTGGCTGGCTTCATCTATTTTTTGTGCGGAATATTCGGCTTAAAATGACAGAGAATTCTCTAATTGGATTCATGATTGCAGCGAGAGTAATACACACTTATATTTGATCTACAAAACGCCAACGCAGGTGAAACAGTGGGGGAGGCAACCAACATGGAAACAAGGACGACTTTTCACAAACAGTTGCGCGAGGTCGAAGAGGATGTACTGACTATGGGCGACCTGGTGACGAAAGCCATAGACCGCTCGATTGAAGCATTGCAGAAACGGGATTTGACTCTGGCGCACCAAATCATTGCTGATGACGCCAAGATTAATGAGCAACGGTTCAGCATCGAAGACAAGTGCATTGGGCTCATTGCCACCCAGCAGCCGATGGCGAGTGATTTGCGTATCATCGTGGCTGTTCTCAGCATCATAACGGAGCTCGAACGAATCGGTGACTACGCGGAAGGAATTGCCAAGATAGTAGTCATGATCGGCGATGAGGCGCCCTTAAAGCCGCTGATTGATATCCCGCGGATGGGGGAGATTACTCTCGAAATGATCAATACCTGTCTCCGGTCTTTTGTCAGCCGTGATGTGGAATTGGCGATGAAGGTCGTCAGTCTAGATAGTGTGGTAGACGGTCTCTATGACCAGGTCTTTCGGGAGCTGCTCACCTTCATGATGGTTGACCCCAAGACAACCAACCGTGCCACCCGCCTCATATGGGTAGCCCACAACCTCGAGCGTGCTGCTGACCGGGCCACTAATATCAGCGAGCGCGTGGTCTTCACGGTAACGGGAAAGATGGAGGAAATAGGGGCTTCGAAGTACTAGCATGAGTCAGAAATGGCTCGGCCTTTTTTTGCACGTTTCTTTTGATAATCGTTAACTACCAGAGCTATCTTCGGATGAATGCGAGTGGGTGTACTCGTTAAACAAGAGGTAAATTGACAGTGTCTGTCAGGTCAAGTATTGTTCACGCCAGATCAAGCAATCTTCTTGCCTTTTCCACTTTCGCGCTCGCAAACTTGAAACGAAGCGCTTGTTGCATTATGATAGATTCCAACATGTTTAACAGAGGAAAACCTGATCACACCCTTCCTCTGAGCTTCCCAAATCTGAATCAGGAGGAAAAGATGAGAAAAGGATCGTTCTTCATCAAGTTGGTTTTGTCCGCTTCTATCCTAACTGCACTCTCCGGTTGCGGTTATAACACGATGCAGAGAAATGAGGAGGCGGTTAAGGCAGCATGGGGGGATGTTGAAGCAGCCTATCAGAGAAGAAATGACCTCATCCCCAATCTCGTCGAGGTCGTAAAGGCCTATGCCAAGCATGAAAGGGAAACCCTTACCGCCGTCACGGAGGCAAGGGCGAAGGTTGGGGCGATGCAGGTGCCCAAGAATATTACGGATGATCCCAAGGCCTTCTCACAATTCCAGGAGGCCCAGGCCGGGATGACCAGCGCCCTTTCGCGACTGATGGTCGTCGTCGAGCGCTATCCTGAACTCAAGGCAAACCAGAATTTTCAGGACCTTCAGCACCAATTGGAAGGAACGGAGAACAGGATCAATGTTGCGCGGACCCGCTATAATAAGGCGGTCGAAATCTTCAATAGCTCCATCCGGATATTCCCGAACAGCCTGACCAACAGTTTCCTGCTCCATCTAACTCTAAAAGAGCCCTTTAAGGCCGAGCCCGGTGCTGAAAAAGCCCCCCAGGTGAAGTTCTGAAAATAGAAGGTTAAGGCTGAGGTTAAGGTTAAGAATGGGAGTAAAACCAAACCTTAAGTGGCAAGACAAAATTCTCAGAATTAACCGTGCAAAGATCTATAGAAAACAGAGATGGGACGACAGGGGGATGGGGAGCAAAGGAAAAGAATTCATCCCCCTTTGAAAGAGCTGTGGAGAAATTTAGAGGCGAAATTCTGAAATGAAGAAATGGTTGTTCATTTTGACCTTTTTTCTTATGTTCCCGTCTTTCGCTGCTTACGGCCTTGATGTGCCAAGGCTCCAGGGCTATGTCAACGACTATGCCGGCATGATCAGTCTTCAAACGAAGTCAAAGATTGAGGAGGAGTTAAGGGCCTTTGAACAGTCGGACTCAACCCAGATCGTTATTCTTACCATCCCATCTCTCGAAGGAGAAGATATTAGGGGATTCGGTATCAAAGTGGGAGATACGTGGAAGATCGGGCAGAAGGGTAAAGACAATGGAGCCATCCTCATCGTCTCCAAACAGGAGAGAAAGATCGGGATCGAAGCCGGCTATGGCCTTGAAGGGAAGCTGACGGATTTGATGTCGGGAAGGATTATCGACGGGGTTATTAAACCAAGATTTAAAGAAGGTGATTTTGATGGAGGATTCATTGCCGGCGTCTCTGCATTAATCGCCGCAACACGGGGCGAGTTCAAGGCTGAAGAAAGGCCGGTTTACAGGAGACAGAGAGGCGTTCCTCCTTTTCTGACCCTCTTTATTTTTCTGGGTGTGTTCACGCTTATCCTGGGGAGTATATCTCGTGTTTTAGGCGGAATCACTGGTGCCATTGGGCTCCCTGCTCTTGTCTATCTCGCCATCCTCCCCGTTGGGGTCATCGTCATAGTTTTGTTGGCCTTGGTTGGTTTTGGTACAGGTCTCTTTCTCCCCCGTCTCTTTTCTCCAGGCGGTTCTCGAAGGGGTGGGAGTCATCACCGTGGCGGTGGGTTTTTCTCTGGACCGGGGACAGGTGGTTTCTTCTCCGGAGGGGGCGGCTTTGGCGGTGGTGGCGGCTTCAGTGGTGGAGGCGGCTCATTCGGTGGAGGAGGGGCTTCAGGAGGTTGGTGATGCGAGGACATCCGAAATCGGAAAGATTCTTTACTGCAGAAGAAAAAGAGAGGCTGAAGGCAACCACCCACGAGGTCGAATTCGAGACGATTGGCGAAATTGTTGTCATGGTCGTTGACCACAGCGATCACTACATGGAAGCAGAGGTTCTCGGCAGTGTCCTTCTCGGAAGCCTCTTGTCGTTGATTTTGTCCGTTCTCTTTTTTCACTCCTCTATCTGGTCTTATATTCCCCTGAGCTTCATATTCTTTTTCCCATGCTGGTTCCTGTTTATAAAAGTGGAAGTTTTGAAAAGACTCTTTATCGGAAACAGAAGAAAAGAAGAAGCAGTCAGGCTGAGGGCTGAGAGGGCTTTTTTTGAGAGAGGACTTTACAGGACAAAGAAAAATACAGGCGTTCTTTTTTTCCTCTCCCTCCTCGAAAGAAAAGTCTGGGTTCTTGCAGATAAAGGCATTTACGAGAAGATGGATCAGGAAACCCTGAACCGTTTTGCGAATGAGGTTTCAAGAGCAATCAAAGAGAGCCGGGCCTGCGATGCTCTCACCCAGGCCATCCGTGAAATAGGGGTTTTACTTTCCCAGCATTTTCCCATTACCTCCGATGACACTGATGAATTACCCGATGAGGTGATGACGGAAGAATGACTCGTTAGACCCCAGTACTAAGCCCCTTTTCCCAAGAAAGTACATTTCCTTATCTCAAGAAATACACAAATCACCCTATTTACTCTGGAGACCTCGATTTGTTAGCTTCTTTGAAAGAGCTTTTCTTCTGCGAAAAAGAGGGTAAATTGCAATGGCAGCCCTTGGCGTAGGGGTGAAGCGCGTCAAGAGGAGGGGATTTTCATGGCAGAGTTGAACCTGGAAACCGAGGTTCTTGTTGTTGGTGCAGGGCCAGGGGGCTATGCGGCCGCATTTCGGGCGGCGGATCTGGGTATGGAAGTTACCCTGGTAGATATGGAGAAACGGCCGGGTGGTGAGTGCCTGTTTCGCGGGTGTATTCCCTCCAAAACGCTCCTTTATCTGGCCGAGCTTTTGTTCGACGCTCAGCGCTCCGGAGAGATGGGCGTGAAATTCGATAGACCCCACATCGATCTCGATAGAATACGAGCGTGGAAAGATCAGGTTGTCGACAAACTGACCAGTGGCCTTCTAACCCTCACCAAACGACGTAAGGTTCAATTGCTGCAGGGAAGAGCAGTCTTCGAGGGGTCTGATCGCGTACGATTAGAGGACTCGGAGATCAGCCAGGTCCGGTTTCGGCACGCGATCATTGCTACTGGATCTTACACAATCCCTTTTCGCGACGTTCCCTTTGTGAAGGGGAGCCGTATCATGGATTCGGCTGGTGCACTGGAGTTACCCGATATTCCTCGGTCGCTGCTCGTACTGGGCGGGGGTTATATCGGTCTGGAGATGGGTACGTTTTATTCGGCGTTGGGGAGTCGAGTCACCGTGGTAGTGCGAGGTGACAGACTACTGAGAGGTGCAGATCAAGATCTCACGAGCGTTTTGCTTGCGAGACTGACGGAGATTTTTGAGCCCATCCATTACAATACCAAAATCGTGTCCCTCAAAGAGCACAATGAAAGGGTGGATGTCAAATTTGAGGGAGAGGTGGATAAGACCGAGCAAACCTTTGACAGAGTGCTCGTTGCCATTGGCCGAAAGCCCAATACGGGGAAGATCGGCCTGGAGAAGACAAGGGTGAAGGTGAATGAGCAGGGCTTTGTGGTCGTGGATGAACAGCGCCGCACCACCGATGAAAAGATCTTTGCCGTTGGGGACGTGGCAGGGGAGCCTCTGCTGGCTCATAAAGCCTTTCGGGAAGGGAAGGTCGCAGCAGAAGCGATCAAGGGAAAGCCGTCGGCCTTCGATGTTCAGGCCATTCCGGCAGTCGTCTATACAGACCCTCAAGTTGCCTGGGCGGGTTTAAGGGAAGAACAGGCTCGGAAAGAGAACCATAGCATCAAGGTTGAACGATATCTATGGAAGTTTTCCAGTCGTGCGACCACCATGGGTGTCTCGGATGGGGTAACCAAAATGATCCTCAATCCTGAAACGGGTCGAATATTGGGGGTAGGAATATGCGGCCGAAACGTAGAGGGGTTGATCTCAGAAGGCACCCTAGCAATAGAAATGGGGGCTCTCGCACAAGACCTCGGGCTCACCATTCATCCTCACCCGACCCTTTCAGAAATGATGGGAGAGACAGCAGAACTCTTCACAGGCACTGTCACCCATGTTTTGCCGGAAAAACGCATTTAGCTCAAACCCTGTGGTCGCCTTCTTAGAATGTTTTATGCGACTGCAACCCAGACCCGTCATTATAGCCGGACCTGGAAACTCTTCTCAAAATCATTGAAGGACTTCGTAAGAATATCCTCTATATTTATAAGGAACTGGGTCACTAATTGGGTGTTTACAAACGCATTCATGAACGCATCGTTCTTACAAACCAAATTCAGGCGTTTCACTTGATTCGTGCTTGAGACTCTCAATTCTTCTCCAAATCTCCTAATCATCTCTTTAATTTCTTCGAGGTTTCCCTTATGGAGCCAGTACATATTCAGATAAACTCTGGTGGCTACCTCTTTTCCGCCCATAATGGGAATAATACCATTATAATATTTCCAGTATTTTTGTAACACTAGGTTATACCGCAATAAACTTAGTATAGAAACGTATTTGAGGGCATCCTGCATGGTGGTTGCCCGGATATGCACCAGTTTTTCTTCAGTACCCTTATAGACTGCCATTACTTTGTCATAAGATACGTACCTATCTACAATATCCAAGAATGGAAGCATGGGTCGGATGGAATCACAAATGTCTTCGTTGTTTTTGTGAGGACAAAAGTAGCACTTTTGGAACTCAATCGCTTTTCTCTTATCTTCGGGTATTTTTGTAAGGTCTTGCCAGTAACGATCCGTGACCTTTTCAATATTTTCTTTCGTAAGTTCTAACTTCGTGGAATCCGGAAAGAGCAGATAAAGCCCTTCCTTTTCAAAATCGCTTAATCTCAAATCTGCTATTCTATTTTCCATTATTCTTACTTTTCTCCTAACGGGATTCGTCTATCTGGGTTACCAGTCGAAATCTACACCCTGCTCCAGAAATGGTCAACCAGATAAGGGAGGTGTTCCTAAGACGTTCAACATATTCTGTAAATTCGTTGTTTCATCAGAACCGGCCAGCCAAACCCTCCTCTCCCTTAGCCACCTTTCTCATCCGCATGCCTGATTGCAACTCCGATTCTTCAGGTGCTTTCCCTCAGCTGCAAAGTTGTATTAGAACCCACGCTCCCTCTTTGCCTTTACAGGAGCGGTCAAACAGGGGCAAGAATCCTTCAGATGTTAGAAGGATTCGCATGACCGTCATCTCTGGTCTTTGCCCTTGATGATGTCCAGAAAGAGCTGAATTTGCTTCTCAACCTGGGCAGGAGCATAACTTCGTGAGTCAGTATGGTCTGCCTCGATGATCAATGCAGGTTTCCCGGTAGCCTGAGATACCGCCCTCTTGAGATCATATTGACCCAGTGAGTACGGTTTACAACTCCGGTTCGAATGCATGATCAATCCATGGGCGCCGTAGTTTTCAACCAAGTTGGTTATCTTCTGTATCTTATACTCTAAGCCGCGATTAAGATGAATCGTGGCGTAGGCCCTGGCCAAGGCATTCAATGGTTGGGTCGAATCGATCTGATCCATAGACCAGGCCGAAGTATAAGTAT
>JBEKDJ010000240.1:0-7374 GCA_050014415.1 Thermodesulfobacteriota bacterium
GGATCTCATACTCGTCGATGCGCTT
This sequence comes from Thermodesulfobacteriota bacterium, assembly GCA_050014415.1. Taxonomy (GTDB): domain Bacteria; phylum Desulfobacterota; class BSN033; order BSN033; family UBA1163; genus JBEKDJ01. The sequence continues at coordinate 26 of JBEKDJ010000240.1, forward strand.
ACTAACAAAGAAGAAATGAAAAGGCTCAATCGCGAGGTCGATGCCCCGACCATGGTAACCCAGATAGAGGGAGGGCGCACCCCCATCTGCACGACGAAAGAGCTGGAAGAAATGGGTTTCGCCACGGTCGTCTATCCCGGCAGCAGTTTTTTTGCCGCCGCCTACGGCATCAAGAAGGTCATGGAGGAGATCTACCACAAGGGGGTCACAACCGCCTTCCATGACAGGATGATCCTCTTTGGCGGTGTTGATGAGATAGTGGGTTTGGACAAAGTACGGGAGGTTGAAGCTTATTACTACAAGGATCTTTTGGGTTAACGACGGGAAACCCGATAGCGTGCGGTAACTGAAACAAGGGGGTTGATAGATGCCCGAAGAGATGAGCACAAAAGCTATCACAGGCGGCACGTTAATTGACGGGACTGGTTCAGAGCCAATAGGGGAGGCAACCGTTCTCATTAAAGGGTCAAAGATCGCAGCAGTGGGAAGAGGAATTCAGATTCCCAGCGGGTCGGACGTCATCGATGCAACCAGCAAGACGGTCATGCCCGGGCTGATCGATTCCCACATGCATAACATGGGGCTCATGGAACACCCAAAAACAGACCGGATATTCCGCCCCAGAGAGCTTGCGCTCATCCGGTCGATCGGCGACTGCCGGGCTCTCCTCGGAGCGGGTTACACCACGCTCAGGGATTGTGGCGGGACAAACGGCATATACCTCAGGGAGGCCGCTGCCGAAGGCTCTTTGAGCGGCCTTCCCCGTATCATCGCAGCGGGCCTGTTGGTCGTCCAAACATACAATAGCATCGATGACCCTTCGCTCCCCACAGAGTGCGCAGATGCCCGGACGAATCGACATCGAGGCCCCCAGGGGGCAGAGAACCTTGTTTGTGATGGCGTGGATGAGTGCATTAAGGGGACCCGATACGCCATAGGATTCGGGGCGGATTTCATCAAGACCTTCGTGAGCGGGAACTTTCTCGGTGAGCATGAGTCGTCTTCCGACCTCCAGTTCCATATGGATGAGATCAAAGCCATCGTTGAAACAGCCGCTCACTCAGGCAGGTTCGTCACCGCTCACTCTCACAATAGGACAGGTACGAAAAACGCGATACTCGGCGGCATAAAAACCGTAGACCATGCCCACGGGACCGACGACGAGGTGGTAGTGCTCGCGATCGAGCACCAAACGATCTTTGTATCGTCACTGGCAAGTCTCAAACTGATTCTCGACAAACGAGACGATGGGCCACCCTGGATTGCAGAGAGGATCGGCTACGAGTGGGACGCGGCCGTGGGCGCATACGAGAGGATGCGAAAGGCGGGCGCCATCCTTGCTGCAGGAAGCGACTTCAACGGCTCTCCCATGGCACCCTTGGGCAACAACGCCGTTGAGCTTGAGCTACTGACTAGGTACTGCGACTTTTCCCCTATGGATGCCATAGTAGCCGCCACAAGAAACGGAGCGTTGGCCTGCTTCGCGGGCGACAAGACCGGCACCATAGAGCAGGGCAAATTCGCGGACATCCTTATCGTCGACGGCGATCCCCTCTCGGACATCACGATACTCCAACATGCCGAGAAGATGAGGATGGTCATGCTGGAGGGCAGGGTCGAGATCGACCGGGGCCTTTCGATTTCGAAGGCATAGGACAGAATTCCAATCAAAGGAAGACATATGGTTTCACAAAACCGGATGAACGAGGAGGAACTCCTTAAGTTGCAGCCCTGGTACAAACCGGGCAAGTGGTATACATCGCCAATGACATGGCTTCCCGAGGTGAGGGCGACGATGCCCGATCTGCCAGAGAGGGTCCATGTCGTCGATCCTACATTGAGAGAAGCCGAGGATAACGTCGCTGTCTCCTTTACCATCGATCGGAAAGTGGAGATTGCCCACAGACTGAGTGATGTCGGCGTAGAAGCCGTAGACTGCGGATACGTGGGTAACCCGGGTCATGAGGAGACGATGGCCAGGATCGCTTCAAGCGGGGTGCTCAAGAAGGGGACGGACCTCTATCTGAACCAGATGATCATGGACGTGTCCGCCCAGTTGGACGAGCTCAAGAAAGGGGCGGACCGTGTAGTGGAGCTTGGTGGAACCAGCCTTACTGCCTTGTGTGTGGGTCCGGTACAGAGCACGGAGAAACAGGATCAGTTTGTGGAATACGTCAGGTACGTCGTGGAGACCCACCCGGGCCTCAAGCTCGTTCCGGCCTTTGCCCTCGCCTCAGGCGGCTTCCAGTTTATCGGGAGACTCCCCACCATGCGGGCCAGCTTCGAATGGCAGGTGAAACTCGCCAAAATCATCACAGAGGCAGGCGTTGAGCGGATCTGTGTCGCCGACAGCATGGGCTGTGCCTCGCCGCCGGCCTGGAAGTATATAGCCGGCCAGTTCCGGAAAGCCATAGGTCCGAATAAGAGTCTCGGGGTCCATAATCACAACGACTATGGATTGGCTACGGCAAATGCTATCGCCGGCGTCGAGGGTGGTGCGGACTGCGTTGAAGTTGTTAGCTGCGGACTGGGTGCCAGAGCAGGAAATGCAGCTCTTGAGGAGGTCGTTCTTGTATTGGAGGCTCTGTATGGTATCTCGACGGGAATAGACCTGGAAAAGCTCTATGACCTTGCGACGTACATTCAAAAAGTCACTGGGGCGAAGGTTCAGTCTTGGAAGCCCGTGGTGGGCGATAAACTATGGTTCGAAAGTTCCTGGCACACGGCCGACTACATGCAGGCCAAGAGGGCGGGCAAAGACTTTTTTGAAGCCCGAATATCTGAGCCGTACAATCCAAGAATCGTGGGGCAGACCCATGTAATGGTCTTCGGCTTTGCGGCCCTCAATCCGCGGGTCATCGAGGACTTCCTGATTCATCTGAAGCTGAAAAGCGATGAGGAAACCGTCGGGAAGATCATACAGGCGGGCGTGAGAGAGATTAGCCAACGGGGCGCCCGGGAAGAGAACAGATGGCTCACCGAGGAAGAGGTCGATGGGCTGTGCAGGAAACTGGCTAATTAGGGGACACCAAGTGTCGTGGAGAAAGCAAGGAATATCAAAAGGAGGTACCCATTGTGAGTAATCTGAAAGGGAAGGTTGCATTGGTGACGGGGGCGGCGACCCACAAGAGTATGGGTCGTGCGATAGCACTGCAACTGGCGACAGAAGGAGCCGATGTCGTAGTTGCCGACAAGTTTGCCGTGCCCAAAATCCTCAGGGCTGAAGACGCGAATTGGCGGGGATTGCACTCAGTGGTTCAGGAGATCGAAGCACTTGGAGCCAAAGGATTAGCTGTTGAAGCCGATGTCGGCAGCAGCAAGGATGTCGACGCGCTTGTGGCAAAGACATTGGAGAAGTTCGGGAAGATCGACATTCTGGTGCACTGCGTAGGCGTGCGTGGACCTGTTCCCGTACCTGTTATCGAATTGGATGAAGAGACATGGAGAATGCTCATAGACGTCAACCTTCATGGGTCTTTCCTCGTCGGCAAAGCAGTAGCCAAGGCGATGTTGCCGAATGGGGAAGGGAAGAAGATCGTGTTCATAGGCTCAGGGGCAGGGATAGAGGCATTCGCGGGTGCAGCAGGTTATTGTGCCGCCAAACACGGCTTAATGGGCCTCATGAAATGCATGGCCATTGAACTGGCGCCTCACAAGATTAACGTCAACGCCGTTCTTCCCGTCGCATTCGATACGAATTTCAGAGATGAGCAGATGAGCAAGGAAGCGAAGGAAAAGGGCATCAGCGTAGACGAAGTCATCAAGAATCAGCCACAGGGACCTGCGGGTGCAATACCCATTGGACGGCTTGGTACGCCTGAAGATGCGGCCGGGGCGGTTTCGTACCTGGTTTCGGATAAGTCAAGTTTCGCCTCAGGTGCGTCGATACTCCTTGCCGGAGGGTTGGCCATATAAATGGCCTGGAAAGGAAAGACGATGGATGAAGCGAGGTTGCTACCTCGAAAGGAGAGAGACGATGATGATTCTGACCGCAGTGTTCCGCGCCCAACCTGGAAAAGATAAGGCATTGGAAGAGGTCCTGAAAGCCATGTTTCCCTACGTGCAGAAGGAACCAGGGGTGGTCACCTATAACCTCCAGAAGTCGGAGAAGAGCCCCGGTACCTTCCTGTTCTACGAGCGGTACAAAGACAAGCAGGCCTTCGAGGCCCATGGTTCGACCCCCCATTTCCAGGACCTGAATAAGAACCTTGAGGGGCTGTTGGTCGAGCCGCCTATCGTGGAGTTCTACAGCGAAATCGGCTCAATAGAGCGGGGACAAAGGGAGTGATCTATTACTCCGTTGACTTCACCAGGATTGCCAAGCCGCTCCTGCTGGTACATGCGACGCGAGCAACAAAATATACGAAGAAAGAATAGACAAAGGAGGGCTTTATGAAGACAATAGGATTGAGACGGGTTGCTACATCACATTCATTGAAAACTTCAGCAAAGGAGGGCTTTATGAAGACAATAGGATTAAGACTGGCCATTTTCTCCCTATTTCTCACAATTGTGTTCATTCCCGTATTGGGCTCCCCGGGGCACGCGGCAGCGCCTGCGTCGACAACGTTGAAGATCGCTGTCCTGAATTCGATTACGGGCCCCATGGCGGCCGGATTCAAAGATATCTCCGAGGCGGTGAAGCCGACCGAGAAACTCCTCAATGAAAAGGGAGGTGTGACGATCGGCGGCCAGAAATACCGTATCGAGCTCGTTTCGTACGACGATCAGTCATCGCCTCCAGGCGCGGTGGCAGCGGCCAACAAGATTCTGCAGGAGCAAATACACTTCGTCCTTGCCCCTATATTTATGCCGAGCAACCTGGCAATCGCACCGATCACGGAGCAGGCGAAAATCCTCCGAGTCCAGGCCGCCACAATTGGAGCGGAACAATACGGCCCTAAGAACCGTTATCTCTTTGCCGCCCGCTTTGGCACCTGTTACATTCCTGTGATTTACGATTATCTGGCGAAGGCCTACCCCCAGGCAAAGAGCATAGCACGACTCATACCGGACGACCCGGGCGCCAGACATTTCAGTGACAACGATGTGAAGGAGGCCCAGAAACACGGGATTGAGATCGTCTTCAACGAATTTTTCCGGATCGGCATGGAGGATTTTTATCCCTTACTTACAAAGGCATTGGAAAAGAAACCCGATGCTATAGACATAGGTTTTGGCATTTTACCCTGGGGGAAGGGTTTGATCACTCAGGCGAGGGAACTCGGTTTCAACGGCCCTATGTATGCTCCCGACTTCGTCGGCGATATCAATCTGCTCAAGGGGATGCTGGACGCAAAGAGTGCCCATGATTTTTTTCAATGGGGTCCTGATGTCCTGAGTCCGAAGATGACGCCGATTGTGAAGGATTTACGGAAGGTCATCGAAAAAGAGCTTAGCGTCAAATTCAACTTCGACCACACTATCGCCCTCGGGGCGGTATGGCCTCTCCTGAAGGTAATCGAGAAGGCGCAGAGCCTCGATACCGACAAGGTGGTCGATACGTGGGAGAAAATGCAGAGTATCGAATCCATATACGGAAAATCCCGCATGGGAGGCGAGATGCTCATCGGCAACAATCACATCGTATTGGCGCCGGCGATGATCTCGAGAATCGTGGAGAAGGACAAGCCCATAGAGTTCGGGTACTACGAGTTAAAAGACTAAATGGGGAACCATTGCCGCCCACGCGCCTTTTCGACGTCTTGGGAAGGCTTATCGCAATGAGTAGGATGGGTCGGACAGGGCGACATGAGGCTCTATCGGGGGCTCGCGTCGCTCCCCCCTTGGGCAAAACCACGACTCACTTCGTGGGTGCCCTGGCCTGCCCCTCAAATGCTCATTACCCACTGCGTGGGTGGCCCGGCTCGCCCACAGATTCCCACGTCAACGCGAGCCAGCAGAGGACCTAGTGGCGTAAGGCCGTGGGAATCTATGAATGTATCTACCGTGGTCCGTAGAATAGAGACGCGGCAAGAGGCTGTGAGACTCGCAATCGTGGCGATCATGAGGGTGCCGTAGAAGCTCGCAGCAGCATCAGGCGAGGTTCAGCCACGTGCAGAAAGAGTCCGGGGTACTTCCGACTAGTGGCTCAGCAGGAGGTGAGATCACGATCAATGGTTTCTTCTTTCGGACGAAGAAAGGCAAGGTTGCTTCCGGAGGAAAGAGCTGTAAGGTTACCACTTGGACCATGGACTCAAAGACTGGAGAGAGCAAGATTAAGTTTGTTGTGCCGAAAGGTCTTACTCCAGGAGCCAAGGAACTCAAAGTGACCAATGGTGTGGGAGCAGACACAACGAATTTTACTGTTGATTGAGATGATCATTCATTCCGGCAAACTCTTCCGCTTACACTCCATCCCTACCACGTGGAGCAGAAGCAGTTAGTGGCGAGATGGGAAAGTCCGTGCCCAAATGAGTAACAAGTGAGGCAAGTGTCAGGAATGGCTCTGCCTTTTTTCGTCAAAAAGCCACGCCGTGCTAGCTTTCTAACCGTAATCGTGGGCATTCAGAATTGACTCGGAGCAAAGAGTAGTAGGTGGAGTTGATAATCTTAGCATGCGGCTCTTCAGGAAGAGCGCCCTTCATTTCTTTCTCAGAACTTCTTTAAGCCCCTCTGTACTCATTTTCGCATATCGCTTTGTCATGGCCGACTTCGTGTGACCCAAGAATTCTTGAACCCGCTCCATCCCTACTCTGTTCACTGCCTCAGTAGCTGAAGAATGCCTCGTTCCCTGATAGAAGGAGATTTTAACCCCTATCTCGGATGTTAACCTGTTCCACAGCTTTCGTGCATAAGACTCCGAGTATGGCCGGCCATTTTTCTGAAAAACAAAAGGTGACGGATACTGTTTACCATTCTCATCCACGAGAATGTATCGAGGAAGCCTCTGGAGGGAATCTCTGACTTCTCTATCGAGCGGGAGAACCTTGATCCTCTTAGATTTGGTTGTGACTCTCAATTCATTCAGGGAAAAATGTCTCCGAATTACTACCCGTTCATGCTTGAAATCAAGATCATCCCAAAATAATGCACGAGTTTCTGAAGGTCTTACCATTTCCCTTGCGGTGAAAAGGATATAAGCCTTATCCATAGGATCTTTGATTTCGTCAATGACAGCATCCTGCTGGTCCAAGTCGATGGTTTTAAAGTCCGGCTCAGGAGCATCGATCTTGGGAAACTTGGGCATCTTTCCAAATGAATAAAGGGGACGTTGGTTCTAAAACAACTTGACAAATTAAGCAAAGAGATATAATATGGCAACATGCCTAGGCAGCCAAGACTGGATGCTCCTGGAGCGTTGCACCATCTCATGGGACGAGGCATCGAGCGGACACAGATATTCCGCA
>JBEKDJ010000241.1:0-7355 GCA_050014415.1 Thermodesulfobacteriota bacterium
CTCATTGATCCAATCTTTAGCTAACTCGGAACCGTTCCTGCAGATGGTTTCTATTTCGGACCCGAGACCAGTTAATGAATAAATGGCGCCAATCTTCAATGTCTTTGCCGCTGCTACTGCGTGCATTGAAGTGCCTATGAGGACGAAATTACCAACAAGCAAAGACACCAATAAAATAAATAATTGTTTTTTTGACATTTTGGGCCTCCTTTCCTTGAAAATAATATAGAATATTTGTTTCTTTTAATAAGTCCCCTTTATTTACTACTAATAGAGCAATCCAAAAACTAACCTGGCTCCATCTTCACGCCCTTCATTCATCAGGAGATACTTCGGACTTCATCCTTCCAAAAATGTTTCTTCACCTCCTTTCTGAGGATCTTTCCAACAGACGTTTTGGGCAACTCATCCTAGAATTCTATCTTCTTGGGACATTTATATCCGGCAAACTTGCTCTTGCATTGTTTAACCCACCCCGATTGATCATCTCCCTAATCCTACAGGTAATCTTAAAATTCTTTGCGTCATTTATCATTGCCAAATCTCCGGTTCTGAAGAACCCGTGTTTGTAAAAACCTTTTTCTGTCTTCTTCGGTAGCTTTGTAATAGCTGGTAAAAACCCCTGGTCCCTTGATGAGGAATTCTCCCAGCAAAAAATAAATCCTTTAAAAAGCTTCACGAAATCTCCAACTCTGTACCGGTTTTATGAAATGAGGTTTAAGCTAATATTTTCCTTCTTTAAGCCAATCGATGAAGGCCGTTATTCCCTCTTTCAACTCACGGGGGACAAAACCGAATTCCTTTTCTATTTTATCGAGATTCACTTCTTTGAATTCGGGTTGCCCAGGCTGAACGGGTCCTAACGTGACTTTGGCATCATGAATGAGCTCTCGAACCAACCTTGCTACGTCAAGCATCGCCGGATTCCCTCTAGCTGCTATATTATAGATGGAAGACTTGAGTGTTTCAGCCAAGTGGATCAGGCTGGTCAAATACCCTGCATCCTTCGCATAGACCATTGGAGTTCTCCAGTCTTCTGGAACCGTTGAAAGATCGACAGGCCTCCTTGCTAAAGCGTTCTCAACCATATTCGTAATCGGGTTTTGATGTTCGCTTGCAGGACCATATATATAGCCGACCCGAAGACTAACAAAACTGAACTGATATATATTTGAGTAGAGGAAACAGATCTGTTCCATTGCCTTCTTAATGTTTCCTATCATGGAGAAGGAAATAGAAGGAAGCAATGCCTCTTCCTGCCATTCCCCATTTTCGCCAGGCGCTCCTATATAAGCAACCACAGAACTGATCAAGCTCACCCGACGGAGAGCATACAGGCGCGCGATTTCCAAGAGATTGATGCATCCTTGGACAGGGACCTGGATAAACTGATGTAGGTGCTCCTTTATTGGACCTTCCCGATTCAAAAGACTGGCATTGTCGAAAGCTCCATGGATAATACTATCTAAGGAATATTCCTTCGCCAAACCAAGCAAAAAAGGGAGGTCTAGAATATTACCGGTTGCCTGTTTGATTTCCTTGCCCCAGAATGGAGCGAGAAAAGAAGGCGGCTTAACAGAATGACGTTGAATGAGCAGTACTTCTTGCCCTTTATCAACTAAATGTCGCGCAATGTTCAGGCCCAAAAAGCCTCCCCCTCCTGTAATCAAGATCATGTCCTTCTCCTTTCTCTTAGGCTACCTACGGAAACTCTCCAAGAATGTTTTGGAGTAATATTTGACTTCTGTAAACCGGAACAATCTCTCAGCCTCTCTCGATACATCTTTAATTTATCAATCCACCATATGGGAAGTCCCATACTACCAAATTTTGGGGAGTAAGAATGTCTTCTAAGCACCTAAATAGACTTGCTTCACGCGCTCATGACTGGCCAATTCATGAGCAGCACCCTGCAGAGTGATATTTCCAACTTCAATAATATAAGCTTTGATGGCTAACTCAAGCGCCATATGGGCATTTTGTTCCACTAACAGGACGCTGATACCGCCTTTATTAATTTGACTAATGATATCGCCTACCTCTTCCACCAATAGAGGTGATAATCCCATGCTCGGTTCATCCATCAAAAGCAGTTTAGGTCTTGCCATTAAAGCCCGAGCAATCGCCAGCATTTGCTGCTCACCCCCACTCAGCTGCCCTGCCTTCTGTCCCTTCCTTTCTTTTAGAATAGGGAAGTGTTCATACATCGTCTCGATGTCTCTCAATATCTCATGCTTGTCTTTTCGTAAATAGGCACCCATCCTCAGGTTGTCAAACACAGTCATGGGTGCAAAAACCATTCTTCCTTCCGGGATGTGGGCAATCCCCAGTTTGACAATGTCATTAGGAGGTCTTCCATCAATTCTCCTTCCCTTAAACCATATCTCACCTGAAGTCGGCACCTTCAGTCCAGATATCGTCCTCAGGGTCGTCGTCTTGCCAGCTCCATTTGCACCGATCAGTGTGACGATTGCTCCTTCATCAACGTTTAGAGATATTTGTTTTATTGCTTCTGCCTTTCCATAGTGGACTCTAAGATCTTTAATCTCAAGCATCAACTATTTTTCCTTTTTCTTCCCAAGTATGCCTCAATGACCTCTTCATTCTCTCTAATTTCCTGTGGGAGACCTTCTGCAATTTTTCGCCCGTAGTTCAACACAACGATTCTATCACATAGGCTCATCACCGCCTTCATATCATGCTCCACAAGCATAATCGTCATGCCTCTTTCCCGTATTTGCCTGATCAGATTAATCATGTTCTGAGTTTCCACCGCATTCATACCCGTCATCGGTTCATCCAGAAGCAATAACTTAGGATGAGTGGCTAAAGCCATGCAGACGCCAAGAATCCTTTGATGCCCATGGGGTAGAATGGCAGCCAATTCATCTCTAAGTGATTCTAATCCCATAAACTTGAGTATTTCTGTAGCCTTCTGTCTTAACTCCTCCTCCTCTTCGAGCCCGGAAGGCATGCGGAGCAATCTCCTCCATACCTTTGTTTTGTAACTCATGTGGTACCCAGTGAATACATTATCGAGAGTTGAAATCTCCATAAATAAGGTGGACGCTTGAAAAGTCCGGGTGATCCCTAAGGACACTATTTCGTGGGTTTCCAGTCCGGTAATGTTTCGTCCATTAAATACAATCTTTCCGCTGTCCGGAGGAATGAATCCATTCACCAAATTAAACAAGGTTGTCTTACCTGCCCCATTAGGACCTATCAAACCCAGTATTTCTGACTCAATGAGATTAAGATCTAATTGGCTAATAGCGCTTAACCCGCCAAAATTCTTATTCAATCTCTTAATTTCGAGTAAGATGCTCATTTTCTTTTTTCATTGATCTCAATAGAGGGTTGGGAGGAACCTTTAATCCACCTCAACACCCTCGCTGTATTTTCACCAAGTCGTGGAAAATGCCAGGTTAATAAACCGAAAAGACCATCCGGTAAAAACATAGCCAATAATATAAGAAGGAGACCTGTAAATATCGGCTCCACCTCCTTGGTAATGCGTAGCATCTCAGGAACAATCACCAGGATGAGGGAGCCAATGAGGGGCCCTGAAATCGCAAATCCTATTCCACCCAAGATGGCATAGACATGAACATAAATGGTCTTAAAAGGACCAAAGGTAGAAGGCACGATGGACCCATAGTAGTGAGCATAAAAGCTTCCCATCAATCCAGCAGCAGCAGAAGAAATGACGAAGGCTATTAGACGGTATCTAAAGATGTTCACCCCTAACGACGCTGCCAAGCGTGGGCCAAGGCCAATGGCTCTCCATGCCCTACCTGTCCAAGCAGCATAGAAGGCCGAAAACCCAAGGATCACAATTAGCACTAAAAATAGCATGAGATAGTAATACGGTATCTTAGAGGTAAATTTTATGGCAGCAAGAAAAGGCAAAACAATTGGCTTTGGACGTGGAATATCATAAATCCCTACATATCCACCAAATAGTTCAAACGTGCCAAATACCAAAGGAATTATGAAGGCGACAACCATCGTTTGTATCACAAAGCCAATCCCGCTCTTCCTGACCAAGAAATAGCCAAAGAAGAAAGCGGTTATTCCAGTAATGATCATCGATGCGGGCAAAGCCAGCCAAAAGGATAAACCCAACCTCACAGTTAGCAAAGCCGAGGCATAAGCCCCAATTCCCCAAAAAGCAGCCACGGCAATAGTGATTAACCCTGTTCTAAAAAGAAGGATGAAGGTCATCGCCAGAACGGCATTAATCCCCACCATAATTAGTAGATGAATGTAATATGGACTATGCACGACCACTGGCAGCAGGAGGAGGATGACTGCTAAGAGAATCAGACCCATTGACTTGATAGGTTTCAGTTTTGCACATTTAAAGTGCCATTTCTTCAGCTTGTCCAAATAGACCTCCTGGTTTAAAAAACAAGAGCAGTCCAATTACAACAAAAAACAATATTTGTGCCAAACCACTCCCTATAAAATATTGACCAAAGCTTAGAGTAATGCCCAATATCAGTCCCGCCAAGATAGCGCCTGTCATACTCCCAATTCCCCCGAGCATGACGACCAGGAGAACAACCAATGTGATCATTCCCATCATGGGAGTGAGGGCAAACACCGGGGCCATAATTCCCCCAGAAAAGCCAGCGAGAGCGCAACCAATCATCATCGCTGCTAAATAGGCCCTCTTGGGGCTTACTCCTTGCAAGGCAGCGACATCTGGATTGAATGAAACGGCTCGCATTGCTCGGCCCACATTGGTCTTTTGAAGAAGAAGTTGTAAGCTTACGAGCACTGCTAAAGCAAGCAAAACCAGCACTGCCTTTTCAATCGAAATACTCACTCCACCCATTTTGAGCATCCCTGTAAATACCGATGGTATGCCTCTCGATTCCGTCCCAAAAACCAATAAAGCAGCCTGCTCGGTTAACATCATTAAACCGATAGCGGCTACAATGCTGTTTAAGAACTGACGCTTCATAAATTGAATCCGTTGGAAGATAAGCCTATAGATGATTCCCCCCAATATCGCCGGTACAAGCGTTGCTACACATAGAGCAATAAAGAAGGGGACCTTAAAGAGAACCACGAGGCCCCAAAGAATATAAGCCCCTAGCATATATAATTCTCCATAGGCGATAAATAATATCCCGGAAATGGCGATAATTAGATTGATGCCAGAGGCAAGCAGCGCATAGACCAGTCCCATACCCAGTCCATCCACAACCAATTGTGCAAATATGGTTGCCATAGTTGTTTCCTGCCTTTCATCAAATACCCATAAAAGGAATGAGTATTTTAATGTTTCCAAAACAGATTCAGGCTGGCCCATAGGTAATTTCGGCAACCAGCCTGTTTCCTTGTGACTATCAATTTATCCATCAACAACAATCATCCGAGTAGGTATATTATTCAGTTCCTCACAACCGTCCTTAGTAACAAGGATATTGCCACCGATGTCCACATAGGTTCTACCGTAACATGCATTGGGCTCAAACTCGAAGGTCATCCTCTCCTCGACTATAAGATCTGCCCTCTCGATATTGATTTGTGGAAACTTCGCATCTCCAAAACGCTCCTTCAGACCTGGGAATCCCTTAGAGCCGCTTATTCCACGTGTAATATTACTAACAGCCTCGTGGGGGTTCATTGAATGGATGAGAGGACTCAAGTCCCATGCCCCTTCACGCAGATTAGGCTCACCCATCGCTTCGGTAAGCTCACCAAATGTGATTCCCGGTCGGATTTTCTTTACACCAATTTCGTAGGCTTCTCGAGCCAAGGAGGCCAACTTTTTCTTTTCTGCGTTTGGCTCCCCAATCGAAACGGTTATTTGGGCCTGAGCGTGTAATGTACCCACATTGCCGAAAAGCTCACAGGAAATAAGATCTCCTTTCTTAATTACCGGCGGCTTCAGTCCATGCGCCAACCACGATATCCCACGCCCTCCATCCGGCCCAAAGCCAATTGAACAGACAGGTACATGAAGAGACCAAATGTCAACTCCATAAGGGATAAGCGTACTCCTGAATGTCTTTTCAATATCTGCAATAGTATTTCCAGGTTTGCATGCGTTCACAAATTCCTCAGACGCTACCTCCAGCGCCAACGCAGCCTTGCGGAACATTGCTATTTCTTCCTGGTCCTTAACGAGCATGATGTGAACGAAAGGTTTCCATAGATCCACGAAGCTGACATTGGGCAAAGACGTCTTGATGGAATTCATCAAAATATTGGCTATCATGGTTTGCATTTTGCGGGAAAAGGTACCATTCCCAATAATTCCAATGCGGGAACTGGCCAGTCCTCTCTCTTTCAGTATCCTCACCCAATCGTCCCCGCTTCCCTCTTCATAGCGCCAATCCTTAACCCATGGCACTATTCCATAGGCTTCGCTTTTCATCAGGGTATCAACCACAAGTAAGTGGGTTCCTCCAAAGGCGATTGGTTCTCCATGCAAGGGGAAAAAGATCGAGTGCGCAGTTCCGGGGAGTTCGTTAGCAAAGTAAGAGCACGGATCATCCTCCCGTCGGATTCCCTGTAATACAATGAGGGCTTCCACGTCGTTTTTCTCCATCATCTTGCGGATTAAGCCAAAGCGTCGGTCTCGCTCCTTCAGAGAAAGTGTGGGAAACTCTGAGAGCTTACTTCGGTCTGGCGTAGGCAATGATTGCACTTGTGCTTTTGGTTCTATAACCATTTTCAATCTCCTCTTAATGAATATGTCTTATAGGATTATGATTTCCCTATCCACACAATGTTAAGTTGTTTCTTAGGTTATATCACTACTGTGGATAAACCCCAAAAGCCCCAGATTTCTTAACATAGTCAAAAGCTTCCTTTACAGATATGGTATGAATTAGTTTGATCTTCCCTTTTTCTACCGTTGCCATATTAGTCCCAAAGACTGCATCAATGGTTTTGGGGTTGTTCATGTCGGGTCGACTGATCATCATGGCAGGCCCGAACGGAGTATCGTATTTCAAGCCATTACCAATTACCGCAGCCAATTTATCCGGATCGATGCTCTGTGCGCTTTCAAGAGCCGCTCTCAAAAGATACCAGGTAACGGTCATGTCTACAAGCGGATAATCCCAATTTCCATATTTGGCGATATAGGCATCCCGTATTTCCTGAGAAACTCTTGATAAAGGGGCCCCTGAAAAAATACTTGTATCAATATCAGACATGGCAAAAAATGATCCCTCAAGCATATCTATCGGAGCTATTTTACTCCATAACCCTGGTACAAGCGGACGGTAGCCAAAGTACGGCCCTTGCCAACCCGCTTGGCGCATGGCTTTCAACGAAAGTACCTGCTCCAGAGGTCCACCACCTGCAGTCGTGAATACGTCAGGGTTTGCGGA
>JBEKDJ010000242.1:0-7332 GCA_050014415.1 Thermodesulfobacteriota bacterium
TTTCCACAAGACCCTCAATCCAAACAGGCCTTAAACACAGGCATAACCTGGGGTAAAGATTTTTCTGCCCTCCCGCAAATCCGCATCTGTACTCATCTTCCGAACATCGCAAAAAGCTCTTTTAAGAATAGGTTTTTACTAGACCAAACACATATCCGCTCCTAATCCAAAAACTGCACAGCGCCCTCATCGCAAAGTGTAAGGCACAAGTCGCAAGGGGGATTACATCATCTCTAATCCTTCCAGCACCCCATTTTTGAACCACTATAACAGAAAAAGACCATACTGACAATAATTAAGCATTTTTTGTGCCGGGAGGGATTGTTTGTAACTTTTTGATTTAAAAGGTTTTATACCGGAAGGGGAAATTGAGCTGGTCAAAAATCGAACAAAAATGTCCTAAACCTGGGAGGATGTACGAAACCGATAAGGTGATGGAGGAAAGATAAAAAGATAGGGACATACGGACACGGGGTGATGAAGAGATGGTGAGATGGGGAGACGATGAGACGGTGTTTCTGTCCTGACGGTGCCATTAATCGATTAATTCCAACCATGAGCGATCGGCCTAACCCCTCTAAGGTTACACGTAGAACACGAGGCTTGTGCACCAGGAGACAAAAAGCCTGTTCGTTTTGAGAATAGGCTTTTATTTTAAGCAGTCATTTGAATCCCCCACCCAGGTCGCCCCTGCTTTATCAGAGAAACAACATGCTGACAACTACATAGGAGCGTTTTTTGTGACAAGATGGGTCTCTCGTAACTATTTGATATCAAGACCATTTTGTCCGATTGGCACAATTAATCTGGTCAAGAATAGACCGAGAATGATAATGGCATGACAATTTGTACTATTCCTAGATCTAATTGGTTGGGAAGTCAAATATTCAATTTCGGATTGGGGATTGTGGAATACAAAACGGAAGTTGTAACTACTCTCTTCTTAGCGGAAGCATGAAAGAGTGGACAGGTTATCACGCCCATTCGTCCTGCAAGGGCAGGACTCATTAGAGACGCAGAGGTCGCCGAGAGGGATACTCTCCGGTCTTTAAAGAGATTGGGGAACGCTTCGGGCCCATGAGCGTATCACTGATCTGATTGTAAGGCTCTGGGGGACTTCGAAACAGAAACCGCATAGCGCAGAGCGCCTACCCAGGCCTGCCTGCCGGTAGGCGGGATAGGCAACCATGGCGCAAATCCTCGACCGTAAAGCGTGAGGGCCGAAAAACAGAAAAGCCCATTCTTCTTGAGAATAGGCTTTGTCTTGTGCAAAAGGTGTTGAATAATCACCCCCTCACCCTGCCCTCCTCCCTTTCTCCAGTAGGGAGAAGGATGGGATGGGAGATGCAGCAGAAATTACCGGGGATGACCAGATCTACCAAATCATGATGAATAATCGAAGGCCTTAGAGCTTCGTTCCCGGTGAACCACCGGTGATCGATTAGTGTCAAGAAAATCCCCTCGAGCCACCCACCGGACCACAAGAAGAAGATGATTCCGATCCTCTTGAGGAAGAGAAACAGGAGAGCACCTTTTCAGGCTTCTTTTCTCCACAATGGGGACAGGTCAAACTGTCTCCCCCTTCATTAAGGTTCTGATACCTCTCAAAAAGCTTTCCGCACTTCCGACACCGATACTCGTAAATAGGCATTTCAATCCTCCTTTTACATCACAGATGATAGATCCGAAATACGAAAATCTCGCTCTCAACAAATCCCAATTGCTGCACAATCTAATCCGTAAAGGATTAATGGGCCACTTGGTACCCTGCCTCTTCAATGGCCTTCTCAATTCGATTCAATTCGACTGCCTTTGCGTTATCAAATCGGACCTCTCCTTTCTGCAGGTCCACCTGAACATTCTGAATGCCTTCTAACTTGTTCAGCGCCTTCGTGACTGACATCACACAGTGCTGACAACTCATCCCTTTAACCTTCAAAACGGAAGCCATTTTCTCCTCCCTTCTTTTCAATGGTTCTGTCTCTTCGATACCTTCTCATTGGTTAGAAAACACTCCAATTATTCCCTTGTTTACGGGTTACCCTGCTGTCATGGAACATTACATAAAGGCTATGAAGTCAAGATTCCACAATCCCCACTCAAATTACGCCCAGTCGATATATCGGGAGACGACCGTTTGAAAGTCCTTTAAGGTCTCTCCCCGTTTCACTCTTATCTCTTTTTGAGCCCTGTTCAGACATTCTTCCATATAAGTCTGAACGATGACCATCCCGGCCTTTTTGAGGGCTGCAGTTGCAGCAGCCACCTGTGCCAGGACATCTTGGCAAGGCGTCCCTTCTTCCACCATCCTTTGAAGACCCCGCAATTGGCCTTCAATCCTTCTCAATCTCAGCAAAACATCTCTTTTTTGTCTATCTGTCTCCATACCATACCCCTGTATAGTATAATCAATATTAACTATCCCCTCTCTTCTTGTCAAGAGGCATATTTCGTCCGATCAGTTCTACCTTTTCTTCAGGATCGGTTCAGAATAAATGGCGGTGACCATCTCGTTGCTGTGGTCGGTATCGGTTTCGATCCCGATGGCCGTCACTCCCTCAGGTTCTGCCCCAAAGGCCGTTTTATAGTCTTTTTGGATATTCCTTTCCTCGTAAACCCATTGTCCCACCTTACGCTCTCCTGATTCCAGGACGAAAACCATGCATGAGCTCTCTCCGGGATGCTCGAAGATGCGGCCTTTGGGCAGATGGCTGGCCCAGATGTATTCGATTTTTGGTCCGGGAGGTTCTCCTCCTCCGAACATCTTGAAGCTTTCGCCTTTTCCGAAGGTAACCATGACCCGTGCCGCCGCGTCGAATCGGTCCTTTCTTGTCTCGACGGCAGAGCGAACGATGTTCGATACCTTCCACCTCCAGGAGAGGATAGGGAATTTTCTCTTCTTCTCTTCGACATCCTTAAAGAGTGAGGAACGGCTGCCCAGACTCTCTGCCTTGATGATTCCTCTGCCAGCCTTCGAATATTGAGTAGGAGGAATGGCAAAGTAGGTGACCACCCTCCAGCCCTCGACCGGCGACTTCTCCTCTGCGGGTTTTTCTGGAGCAGAGGGTCCGAATGGAAGCTGAGCAGAAATCAGGACAATCAAAAGGAGAATTAGAGATAGTTTCATTTTCTAAATGCCTTGCCCACTCCTTTGGATTATACATCATATCATGATGGATCGGGTGGAAAATAAACACGGACCCAGACATCCCTGACCAATAAGAGCGCTAGAGTGGGCCTATGCAAGGTGACGAGCCGACCCGGGTGTCTTGATAGGATATCGTTTCCCTAAGATTATGGAAAAAAGCAACTCTCTGGATACCCGATCTATACCGTCTTTGCAGAGGGTATCCCATATCCACCCGGCCAGGAAGGGAAAAGGAAGAATTGAAGGAGGGCAAGTTCTGTTATAGTCTTGACAGGGGTCTACCGGTAATCTACCATTTCAATGACGAAAGGTGACATCCGGGATACGCTTGGGAGGTTGGTAGTAAAACGTTTAAGTGTTCCGCTGTGAAGGTTTTCCAGCATGCCCAACCGCCTCTTGGTGTCGTTTTTATGCACCCGTAAGGTAGACATGGCATCAGAGGATCGACACTACCTTGCATACTCAAATCTAAGACAGAAGGATGATCGATCATGAGAATTCGGAAACCAGGAAAGGTTCGGGATGGGATCTGGTTTTTGGGCCGGAAAGAATCGGGGATTTATCTTCTCGAAGGAGAGAATGGATCCATGATCATTAGTGGGGGCATGAGCTATATCGTCCCGGATTTGCTCCGGCAATTCGAGGAGTTCGGGATTGAAGAGGAGAGGATAGGAAAGATCCTGATCCTTCACTCCCACTTCGACCACGTGGGGATCGTCCCTTTCTTCAAGCGTCGCCATCCGAACATGGAAATCCATGCCTCTGAAAGGGCATGGGAAATCCTTCATACGGAGAAGGCGATAGCGACAGTCAATGAGTTCAGTCGAAGCGTTGCAAAACGGATGGGAAGGGAAGAGGTCTATTCAAAGTACGATCTGGAGTGGCGGCAGGACGTCTCTGGTAAGACCGTCCGTGAAGGGGACCGAATCGATCTGGGAGGTCTGGAGGTCTCCATCCTTGAGATCCCGGGCCATTCCTCGTGTTGTATCGCCGGCTGCATAGAAGAGCTCAAGGTTCTTTTCCCCTCGGATGGAGGAGGCATTCCATTCGGTGAGACGATCGTTGTTGCGGGAAATTCGAACTACACCAGATATCAGAAGAGTCTTGAGAAGCTGAAGAGCCTCGAAGTGGAATACCTCTGCGCCGACCACTACGGGTATGTGACCGGAGAAGAGGCCAGGGATTTCATACCGAGGACCATCGAGATGGCAAGGCAGCAACGTGTCCTGATAGAGGAGACCTACCTCCTTGATAAGGATATCGATCTGGCTGCCAGGAGATTGACCTCTGCCCTCTACAAAGAGAACCCTGAGTATTTTCTTTCCCCTGAAATCATGCTGGATGTTCATCGCCAGATCGTTCGGCACATCGCCAGTGTCATGGAAGGAGATTAGTTATCGCAAGCCAGGTCAGAGATTGGCTGTTCAGACGATTGGGCATGCCTGTGGTTTTTGAAATAGGTAGGCAGACCTGCAAAGGTGATCGGGTTGGTGAAGAAGCCTGAAGTCATGATTTAAGGCCGGAGAACAACTTCATGTCTTGCGTCGGTTAATCAATATCACCTCATCAACGATCTCTCCGCAAGAAATACACCTCCATCCAAAATACTCCTCAGATTGTCCGTAAAACTTCTCATAGGATAATGTGCCACCGCATCTGTCGCATCTCATTTTGTCCTCACCTCCAATTCAAACAACCTCAGTAATAATTTAAGAATCGATCCTCCAAAATTCAATGTCATAATTCAGATTTTGAAAGAAATAGCAGGAGAGACAGGACGGGAGTGTAAGATTGAGTGGATCCACCTGTTGCAGAAATGGACCCGGACAAATCCCGCCCCCGGCGGGACTTCGAATGGCGGTTTCTAGGAGATTCAAGGGAAACGGGAGGAATTTGCGTTAATTAACCTATTGATAATGAAATGATTTGAGGGTGCTGGTTCGATAAGAGGTTCGCCTCGAAGCCTTTCCGACCGGCCTGTCCGGGTTCATGCAACTCACTTTTTGCTACATCTGGGTAGACTTGCCGCTCTCAATAATGGTGAATTCTCAAACAGTCGAGCAACGGAACCCAGTCATCCTGAGTCCTACCTGATCGGGACGAAAATCTAATTAAATCAAGATGTTTTTGATTTTTCATACCGTCATAGGCGGGATTCAGGGTGACAAGTTGGGACCTTTTACGAGTTCATTTCTGTGCCATACGATTCATCTCATTCTATGGCACCATTTCAAGATCCCTTTGAGAGGCAGGGTGTTGAGAATGTCTGCGGCTTCGAGCCACCCCCGTCTTGCGACGGCGACTCCAAGGTTGATCATCCACATCTGATCCAAATGGTGTGAATCGGTTCCGATCGCCAC
The DNA here is from genome assembly GCA_050014415.1 of Thermodesulfobacteriota bacterium. Taxonomy (GTDB): domain Bacteria; phylum Desulfobacterota; class BSN033; order BSN033; family UBA1163; genus JBEKDJ01. The sequence goes on from JBEKDJ010000242.1 coordinate 5,509, forward strand.
CCGGATCCCCATCTCCTTTGCTTTCCGACAATGGATGTCATCCAGATCGAGACGCTCAAAGTAGGCGTTGATCTCCAAAGCCTTACCGTATTTCTCTGCAGCCTCCATCAACTCATCCATCTCCACTTCGTAGGGATCTCTTGCTCCTAGGAGCCTGCCGGAGGGGTGGGCGAGGATATGGATGAGAGGATTTTCCAGGGCTCGGAGGATCCTCTTTGTCATCTTTCCCTTTTCCTGTTTGAATCCGCTGTGGATTGCTCCTACAACGAGGTCGAGCTTCTCCAAGACCTTGTCGGAAAGGTCCAACCCTCCATCGGAAAGAATATCGACCTCTGTGCCCTTGAGGACTCGGAAGTTCTTGAATTTCTCCTCCAATTTCTCATTGATTTGATCGATCTCCTCGATCTGCTTCATCAGCCTCGATTCATCGAGTCCGTGGGCGATCCGCAGGGATTTCGAGTGATCACAGATCGCGACATATTGATAGCCCCTCTTCTGGCTAGCCTTGGCAATCTCTTCGATCGAAGAGGTGCCGTCACTCCATCTGGAATGGACGTGAAGGTCTCCCTTGATCTCGGACTCCTGGACGACTTTGGGAAGCCGGCCCTCCTGTGCCGCCTCGATCTCTCCCCGATCTTCGCGAAGTTCAGGTTCGATCCAATCCATGCTCAGGGACCGATACACCTCCTTTTCCTCCTTTCCCCCAATCTTTTTCTCCCCTTTGAAGACACCATATTCATTGATCTTGATCCCTTTGGCCTTGGCGATTCCACGCAGTCGGATGTTATGGCCCTTCGATCCGGTGAAATATTGGAGCGCAGCGCCGTAAGAATCTTCTTCTACCACACGGAGATCGATCTGTGTCCCTCCCTCCACAATGACAGAGGCCTTGGTCTCTCCAGAGGCTAGGACCTCTCTAACCTCCGGGAGATGAGTGAAGACGTAAAGGATCTTCACGTGATCTGCGGCAGCGGCCAGGATATCAATGTCTCCGATATTCTCCTTCATCCTTCGAAGGGAGCCGGCCCATTCGATTTTGTGCGACCCTGTCTTCTGCCTTAAGGTCTCGACGATTCGCTTGGCCACAGGGAAGGCTGTACCCAAGTTCATCCTGCCTTTGCTCTGTTTGAGAAGTTCGATTCCCCGCCTGATATTTTCAACTTTCTTCTCCCCGATGCCGGGAAGGCCGATGAGGGAACCATTCTCCACTGCCTTTTCAAGTTGGGAGAGATTACCGATACCTTTCTCCCTGTTCAGCATCGACAGGGTTTTCGGCCCCATTCCAGGGATGTCCATGATAGCGATTAATTCGTCAGATATCCCCTTCTTAGCCTCATCGAATTTGGAGATCTTTCCTGTCTTCAGGTACTCGGCTATCTTCTCGGCCATGCCTTCGCCGATGCCCGGGACATCCTTCAGCTTTCCCTTCTCAGCGATCTCTTTAATGTCTTGCGTGAGATCACCGATAATGCGCGAGGCCTTCCGGTAGGCACTGATCTTGAAGGGATTCTCCGCCTTGAACTCCAGGATATCAGCCATCCCCTCGAAGATGTCGGCCAGTTCTTTATTCTTCATATTTTGTCTCCCTTATATGATAAAGGGTATTGTCAAAACCTATTTTCCCTCTCCCCTTGGAGACTGTGTCACAATTCACCGTTCGCCCTTCGACACGCTCAGGACGAACGGCTAAGTAATTGATTTTAATGCCTGTGTATTTTGCTCCTAATAAGATATCTAGTTTTAATCCTTCTTTGAAATTTGGGATAACTCTCTTTTTGCTTCACTAAATTCATCATGGACAGCAGACTCAACCATCTTCATTAT
>JBEKDJ010000243.1:0-7329 GCA_050014415.1 Thermodesulfobacteriota bacterium
GGCATTTATCACAGCGGGCGCGGTGCACACCATGGTCATCTCGCCCACACCGGTGGCTCCCAGTGGACCTCTTGTCCGTGGGGTCTCTCTTATGATCACATCCATGTCGAAGGCTGTCTTCATGGTCGGGAACTTGAACGTGACCCAGTCCTTTGTTTTACCGTGGATATATTCTTCCCTGAGCGCATATCCAACACCCTGGTCCATACCCCCATGCAACTGACCTTCCAGGTTTTGGGGATTGATGATTTTACCGGCGTCCACCGCAGTTGTCACCTTGAGGACCTTCACCTCCCCGGTCTCCATGTTGACCTCCACCTCTGCCATCTGAATGGCGTGAACCCGTGATTCGAAAGAGGGGCCCAGACCTGTCTCGGGATCGAGAGGACCTTCCTTTTCGGTCTTCATGGAACCAATGTAGTGGGTCGGTTTGCCCGCCTTCTTCAGTTCCTCGAAGGTGCCGGCATTGGCTTCCTTCATCGTGGCTTTCAATTGATCTAAAGCGAGAATCAGGGAATTACCTGCAACGTATGTCATCCTGCTCCCTGCTGCCGGACCCATGGCCGCGGTGCGGTCCGTGTCCCTGGTGACAAGACGGATCTTATTCATGGGGATGCCAAGGACATGAGATGCGATCTGGGTGAGCATGGAGTCGTTGCCTTCCCCAGGGTCTGCTACAGCCGCATAGATGGTAATACCGTCATCAGGGTCAAGATCGACGGCAACGATACCGGCATCGCCGGGGCTGGCCACGCCGAAGGCATGTGTACCCAGTCCGACGCCTCGCTTGATCTTTCCATTCTTGAAGGCCGCTGCATCCTTTTTAGCTTGCTCATATTTAGGCCTGACCGAATCGCATAATTCCGGGAAGGGCCACTGGTCGTATACATGACCTGTAGAGACGCTCTGACCGGGAAGAAGGGAGTTGATCTTCCGGAACTGGAGGGGGTCCATCCCAACCTTTTCTGCAAGCATGTCCATGGCCGATTCAAGGGCAAAGGTGGCTTGGGGTGGACCTGCACCACGGGCTGCCCCGCCGGCTGGATTGTTCGTGTATACAAGGCGTGACAGTGCATTGACATTGGGGATGTTGTAAGAGCCTGAGAGCATCCAGAGTGCGCGCATGATCACGTATATGCCGATGATCATATATGCGCCGTTGTCGACTATGAAATCGATGTCGAAGGCGGTCAGTTTTCCGTCCTTGTCCGCGGCCAGTTTCACCATCATGTCAAAGGCGTGTCGCTTGGTGGTCGTCATCAACGATTCGGTGAGGCTTGGGATATATCGGACAGGCGCCTTGAAATGGAGGGCGGCCGCTCCGGCGATGGCCTCCGAGTACATGGCGGCCTTTTGCCCGAACTGTCCGCCTGAGTAAGCCTCCTCATATCGTATATTCTCGTAGCCCAGTGCCTCCTGGAGGTTCTGCATATCATGATGGATATCGATGCTTCGTCCTGTCACCACAAGTTGGGCGTCCTCTCCCTCACCTTCGAGGTAGGCAAAGCTTACTTCCGGTTCCAGGGGCGCCTGATGATTGATCTGGGTCAAGAAGTGTCCTTCAACCACAAAAGGGGACTCTGCTATCGCCTTGGCTGCGTTACCCTTGATCTGAGGCTGTCTGAAGCACAGGTTGGGCCATTCCTGGTGCATCTGGACGGCCCCATCCACCATGGCATCTTTTGGAGATTTGAGGATGGGTAGGCGATCGTAATCAACCTTGACTGCGGCTGCGGCTGCACGGGCCTCCTCTCGCGTCCGGGCCGCTACGATGGCAACCCCGTCTCCCAGGCAATAGACCTTGCCCTTTGCCAGGATCGGCTGATCCGCGAAGATGATCTTGAGTAGGTTGTTGCCTTTGATATCTTGAGCGGTCATCACCCCGATGACACCGGGCATCTTCTCGGCCTTCGAAATGTCGATGGATTTGATCTTGGCATGATGCTCCGTGCTATGCACTACAGCTAGCTCAAGGGCATTCTGAAGCATGATGTCGGCGGAGAACTGGGCAACTCCGCAGGCCTTGATCATGGATGATGGGCGAGGATGCGATACGCCGATCTTCGGACCGTTCGGGTCGGGTCTGATTGCGTCAGGTGTTGTCTCTCCACGAAGAAAACGTCCGGCAAGCTTGACCGCATCGATGATCTTCGCGTACCCGGTGCAGCGACAGAGATTCTGTTCGAGGGCCTTCTTGATCTCTTTGACGTCTGGATTTGGATTACGGTCGAGCAGGGCTTTGGTTGCCATAATCATACCTGGAGTGCAATACCCGCACTGTATTGCGCCTGAAAGGACATAGGCCTCCTGGATGAGGTGTGGATTGTCGGGCGTGCCGAGACCTTCCACGGTGATGACTTCTGCACCATTAAGGTTTTCCACTTTCTGGAGGCAGGATCGAACCGCTTTCCCGTTTACAATGACGGTGCAGGCGCCGCATTGCCCTTTTCGATCGCAGGATTGCTTTGCCCCAGTCAGCCGGAGATCCTCTCGCAACAGGTCAAGAAGAACACGATCCGGTTCCACGATAAACTGATACGAACGTCCATTGACCTTCATGACCACCTTTTTCATTTACTCTCCTCCTTTCTCTTTTTTAAGAGGGCTTATTTTCCAAATCCTCTTTGATTTTGAGAACGTTCTCTATCCAACCTTTCCCAAGAGGAGAGCCTTTTGCCATCTGAAGATATCTTCCCCATGCCTTCAAAGCCTTATTGGTGTCAATATGTTCCAGGGCTGAGGCAAGGTTATGGTAGGCACCCTCGTCGCTTGGGTCTAATCTTGTTGCCTCTCCATAATCCCCTATAGCCAGCTCATATCGGCCAAGGGCACGATAGACATTTCCCCTGTTGTTATATGGAGCAGCAAATCTTGGGTCTAATCTTATCGCCTCGCTGCAATCTTCGAGGGCACGATCATGATGACCGAGAACAAAGTGGGTCATTCCCCGGCCATTGAACGCTCTAGCATCTGCAGGGTCTATTCTGATCGCCTCGTCAAAGTCTTTGATTGCAAGCTCATATCTCCCAAGGATACGATATGCATTTCCCCTGTTGTTATAAGCCGCAGCGAATTCTGGATTTAATTGGATTGCTTTGTTGTAATCTCTGATAGCAAGCTCATACTGGCCAAGTCCATAATAGGCATTTCCCCTATTGTTGTAAGCAGCAACCAGTTCTGGGCTTAATCGAGTTGCTTCGGTGTAATCTTTGATAGCAAGCTCATGTTGACCAAGGGCACAATAAGCAATGCCTCGCCTATAGTAGGCCACTGCATGTCTGGGTTCTATTCCGATGACCTCATTAAAATATTGAATAGATACTTCATAATGTCCCTGATTTTGAAGAAACGATCCTTTTTTTAACAGTTTCTGGATTTCTGACTTTTCCTCTGCTTCATCGATCATTTCTCATCCCCATTAAAGCCATGGAAAAGGTTCAACGGGTATTCAGTGCGTGTTGACTTTCATTCCATCGGGTCGACATGCTGATGGAGTATTGTTCCCTGTAGTTAGCCACCGATTATGCTCTCTCCACGATTTAAATGTGATTGAAATCTCAACTATGTTCATTGTGGCCTTGGAAGATTGGGCGGCCGGAAACTAAGCGAACCTTTTCTAGCTGATATGCCAGCATCATTTTGTTATTACCCGTCTCATATTTCCATTTTTCAATTGCTAAATTATGTGCGAAAAGCGCTCCATTGTCAACACTAAAATTACAAAAAATTACAAATAATAATCAAATATTACTAATAGATACGCTACTAAATATGATTTGGTAGGTGAGAATCAAGATGTGATTCGACGTGAGTTATGATTTTTGACAGGTTCACTTACTTCCATTCACTTTGAATACTATCTCAGAAGTAATGATCTTGCATTGGCAGAACTTACTGCAATAATAGGCCAGGAGCTCTCACTCATCTAGACCTGGAAGTCTCTAATTGGTGTCCCTTGCTCCGATCTATTTGTAGATTATTTGGCTTACAAAAGCTGATTCTTTGTATTTTGTGTCTGTGGTATTTGGCAAGGTATTATTCAAGAATAACCTGTTGCATTTGAGTGGGGGAAGAAGTCTCTCATGGGATCAGGTATGATCTCCATGCCAAACCGCGAAAGCCGACTGACTCCATCGCAGTGCAGCCGTAAACCGACTCAATTCGAGTGAACCATTGTGTTAAGAAAAAGATCGGAACCTTTTGCCTCAACATACAAAATCTAACTTGACTGGCTGACTTTTATGGATGACGTCCATTTTTCTGAAGAAGATGCAAAATGTAGCTCTGACCCCGAATACCTCATGCCTCAGTGCCATCATCCGTTCTTTTCGGAAAGAGGCAGATTTTACCCCATCCTTTCCGGAAAGCGCAGTTTCAAAAAGGGTATTAAGCTTAAAAGCACGATGAGAAGAAGGCTTGCAAAAGCGGCCTGATAAGCAACCGCCTTCCATGCCGAGAAGCAGTCCAGCAGAAAACCGACTGCCACCGGTAGCCCGGCCGAGACTGGCAGCATGAGGAACGGCGAAATGGCATAGTAGGGACTGGCATCCTCCAGCCCGGACAATCCCTTCACAACCGGCCCGTAAAGCTGGTTCCTGCCAGAGCGGGAGAAGCCCAGGAGGAAGCTGACGGCATAAAACAGGATGGTGCTTTTCAAAAAGATCAGGAGCAGGATGGCCAGGAGGGTGCTGGTCTTGATGAGAGCATAGCGCGTTCTGATCTTCAGTCGCCTGGTAAACCCCAGGAGGAGGTTGGCTGAAACCGCCCCTATAAAAAGGAAAATGATAAAGGCCCCGCCGGCAACCGGAGCAGGAACGGAGCGCCAGTCGATCGCATAGCGAGCGTAAAACGTAACGGAAACAATAACTGCGGGAAATTCTATGTCCTGTAAAAAGAACAAAATCATGCTGTGGTTCTTCAGGACATGCTTGAAATAATGACTGAAATACCTGACCGGGCTCTCATAAGCAGTCTGATCGATCTTATCCCGGTTTTCCCTTGCAAAGGCATAGCTGAAAGAGCCGATGAAAAATGCAGCCCCGGCTAATAAGAAAACCATGCCTGCGGAAGCCAGGCTCATCCCCGCCGCCCCTATGGCAAAGGTAAGAACAACACCGCTCAAGAGCTTAGCAGAATTCTGAGAGATCATCATGATGGAAATGCCCCGGACGCTGTCCCGCGGCGTGAAAATCTTCACCACAAAATTCTGCCAGACGGGGATCGTAGCAGCCAGACCTGCCGCAAACCATGAATAAAAAAAGATAAAGACGGGGTAAGCGAGCCGGGGCGTGCCGAAGAAAACGTAATAAACCCCCAGGAGGATGATGCTGATGGCCGGGATGACCTGGAGCCACACGGTCGGCCCCTTTTTATAGGGCATTCGGGAAGTGAAGTAAACCGCCGAAAAGGGGACGAAGGCCATCGAGAAACTGAAGATAGTGCCGGTGATCCCAATCTGTGCATTGGATGCCCCGACGGAGCTTAAGAACACCGGCACAAAGGTCGATTCCAGAATGATGGGAAGTCCCAGCCCCCACAAAAACTCCCCGACGGAAGTGGAGACTGCATTTCGCAGGAAATATCTGTCAAGGTCTGTAGATTGAGCCATCATATCCCCGCTTTCAAGACATAAAATCAAAAGCAGCTTGAATGCAATATTAAGCCCTATTCGCTGGTTAAATGCAAGCTGAACCCATTGTAAGGTTGGTGTCTCCAGAACCCTTGCCTGTTTCAGATCGCCCGAATCGGCCCCATCAAAGCCGAGGTACTCGGCCAACCTGGCCAGGTTTCCTCCCATGTTGCCCGCTCTGATAATGCCTATTCTTATTTGATGCCTCTTTTTTGATTTCTAATTAAAAAGTATTAGAATTAGAGCTATTACATAGATTCTTTTTAAGGGTGGTTTTTTACTCCGGACAGATAATAGATGAGACAGGGCCATCAAATTGGACAAATTTCTATCGGGAGGGTGGTATGGAAAAGAGGCGATTGGGTAAAACGGACCACATGAGCACCATACTGGTATTAGGCGGCGCAGCTCTCTGGAATGCAACTCGGGCGGAAGCGGAGGCTGGTATTGAACTAGCGATGGATCATGGCATCAACCATATTGACGTGTCACCAATCTATGGCAAGGCTGAGGTGCACTTAGGATCGTGGTTGGAAAAACACCGAAAAGACATCTTCCTTGCCTGTAAAACAAACAAGAGGAGCAAAACCAAAGCCTGGGAAGAGCTAAAGCAATCACTGGAAAGGCTGCGCGTTAGCTATTTCGACCTCTACCAGTTTCATGCTGTGGATGATCTTGAGACATTATACACGCTGCTCGGCAGCGAAGGAGCGCTCGAAGCCGTCCTTGAGGCAAAGCAGCAGGGACTGGTACGATACATTGGCATTACCGGACATAGGCCTTTCACCCACGTCGAGGCACTGAAACGCTTCGATTTTGACACTGTACTCTTCCCGTTGAACCGGGTGTTGGATGCCCACCCAAATGACTACAATGATTTCACAACTCTGCTGAAAATTGCCCAGCAGAAAGATGTTGGCACCATCGCCATTAAAGCCATCACCAAGCGACCGTGGGAAGGGAATCTGCACGTTTACCAGACATGGTACGAGCCTTTCGATGAGCAGAAAGAGATTGATAGGAGCTTGTGGTACACTTTGAGCCAGGGGGTCACCACCTGCGCCATGTCCGGTGACTTACGGCTCTGGCCGATGTTAATTGATGCTGCCGAAAGGTTCCGCCCCATGAGTGTGCAGGAGCAGGCTGAAGCAATTGCACAAGTCATGCACCACAAGCCGCTTTTCCCTCACCCCTCCTAAGATGATTTGCTCTCGAACGTCCTTTTTTTGGAACCGGAGAGATTTTTGCCTCTGGAGTTAGAAAAGACGTCTTCCTTTTCCAACAAGAGAAGAACTCCTTGACATGCCTTTGCCAGCGAGTTAAATAACCAAAGAATGCGTTTCTGCTCATCCATTCGTGAGGAGGAATCGGATGAAAGAGGACCATCTCTCGCCGATTTGTTCAAAGAGGATTCGAATCTTATGCCAAATGGGATTGGTTGTAATATCTCTAATCCCCTTACTGGTCAAGGACGTTTTTTCAGATGTCCCGACAAGTGGTGAGCCCAGTAAGCCACAAATCTTAATCGTAAAAAATATGCTAGAAAATAAAATGATGGAAAATACAAACCTTTACGAAACAATATTCAAGAGGAAATCGGTCAGAAAATATGATTTGACTCCGCTTGATGAGCGTACGCTTGCGGAGATTATAGCGCATATAAGTGCTTTAAAACCTATCTATGATAACATCAAAATCGA
>JBEKDJ010000244.1:0-7308 GCA_050014415.1 Thermodesulfobacteriota bacterium
ATGTCGCTTCGGCTCATTTGGATCTCCTTCATATATGAGTATTTATACTCCTATTATGAGAACACAAAAACGCCCACAAATCAAGAAAATTGTGGGCGTGTGATCAAAAAAGCTCCGAAAGGGCTAAACTGTTACTCCTGCCCCAGTGAGTCTTTGGGGTCAGGTCTATTTTCTTAGCATTCTGACCCCTTCTCCCTGCATTTTGCTAAATGAAGACCAGGAGGTCAATCCCTCAATTGTTACATTTTCAAGAAACCCTTTGAATAAATTCTGAGCATTTCGATTATTGCTCACGATCCCTCAATCTCTTTCGCTCCTGGCTCACCGATCTGTCACCCACGTTCAGCATATTGTCATATGGTTTATCAGCGGTGAGGAATTGATCTATTTTTCTTTCTTAAATACTTTATTACGATTGCCTGACCCCCTCCGTGATGCCAACTTTAACGCTTCCACCTAATGTTCAGCGGAAATGATGTATAGGAATTGAGGATTATGAGTTGAAAGAGACCCTTACTCTGGCTTTCAGCCACGCCCTAAAGCGGAAGCAAGGAGTGAAGGGAGCACATGTTGTATGGCGTCGGCTGCAGCGCTTTAGATCCCTACGCCGCTGTAGGAAAAAACATGCTTACTCAAAGTCCCAACTCGCGCTTCTCGGCATCCGACAGAAGTCTTGACAATGCGTCGTATTCAATATTTCCGACATGCCGCCGAATGCGCCTGGCCAAGTCAAACGCTCCACGGCCAAACAGGGCTGGTCCTAAGTCGTGCATGAGCTGTGGAAAAGATTTCGAAGCCGTGCCCAGCGCGCCTATAGCCGCACCAACTTCTGGACGTCCACCTGATACCATCGCAGTAACGCCGCCAACCGCACTACCAGCAATGAGATCCCACAGCACCCGGACTGGCCGTGTATGGATTTTGTCCTGGGCAGGAGATAGCATTCGAGAGGCTGAGGCCAGTTCCTGCCGAATCTCATGCGCCTCCACAAGAGTTTATGAGGTTTTCAACCGGTCCACCAGTGCCCACACTTTAGCACGTGCGTCTGCCCACTCTGCACGAAGGTCTTTGATGATTATGGGAATCGCCTCTCGCCTTGCACAACGGGTTAGAATGATGGAAAGCACGGGTGGGACCATGAACCCGAGCTCGCCTGCATTTACTTCCTTTGCAAATTTCTGCCAATCCCGGTCGAGGTATTTAAACAGTTCTGCTGGAAACTGAGTTGAAACTCCGATCGTAGCACTGCCGAATTTGCCTGTTAAAAGGGCACTACCTCCATTCCGCACTATGTTTATTATGCGTTGTAAATATTCGATATGAGCCTCATAGTAGACGTTTCCTTCATCCGCGTTTGAAAACTCTCGTGCTACTTTGATCAACGTAGGCGATAACGGGATATCCGGGGTCTCAGGCTCTCCAGGACCAAATCTCTGTGTGAAGAAATCATAACCTGTCAGCACTGGGCCTGTTGCAACAATCACCGAACGTCCTCCAGCGACCTCCTCTTCCTCTGTAAATTCAGGGTCGGCCTCTGGAACATACGGATCCGGTTCCAGGTCCATTGAAATTTCGTCATGCAGGACAACAGTTCGGACAAAACGCTCAACCTCGGATAATTCACTCAAATCCGTGAGGGGACCATAAACAAGACTATGCAGCGGAAAGAATGCATATGGATCACACACCGCAACACGCATACACCGCCTCTGTATTAATCCTAAGTGAAATCAAAATAATTTAATAATCAGCAATTCGAAGGAACCAGAACCTATCCTTATTGTGGGCTTACGACTGTAATATACACCTTTTTCAAAATGTTGAGAAGAGAAAGTTCCAGGAAGGAGTCTTCTCTGCCCTGATAGCTACGATTAGGTCACATGCTGGTGGTTCACCAGAAACTCAACGGTGGATCAGGGGGGCAATTCTTCAATTGTTACATTTTCCAAGAAACCTTTTGAATAAATCCTGAGCATTTCGATCATCGCTCAACTCATCCCTCAATCTCCTTCGCTCCTGGCTCACCGATCTGTCACCCACATTCAGCATATTGTTATATGGCTTATCAACGGTGAACAATTAGCCCCATTGAGCCACTTTTTCCCTTGTCTTAATCTGTTAATTGAAAGTTAATTTTATAGTATTTAAGGCTAATCAAGCTTTGGATAGGCCTTACGGCGTATTTAAGACGTTCATCCTTTTCATTTGTTATGATCAAGCCCTTGACATCTTCTCCCTCCTGACAAAGATTGTCTTTAACCCAGCCCATGTATCTGAGAATTTGTCCCACCACCTTGTCAGATTCTCGCCCTTTTTTTAATTCAATCACTACGAAGGAATTTGAACTCGGCTGTTTTGCAAGAACATCAATGTTTCCAATTTCTGTCTGAAATTGTCGACCAATATTACCTTCTGGATCTATATATAATTCCAGATCATTCTCAAAAATTTTCTTGAAATTGGTGACAATGAATTCTTCCAGGTATTTCTCAAGAGCAAACTCTTGCAGTTCTTTAACGTCTTCTTCTTTTTCCTCTGAAGGGGGCAGACGTTCAATAAGGCTACGGTATTTGTCTTCCGATATCTCCCAAAGGGTGAATATGGGGAAAACTGACTCTTCAAATTCTATTTGTTTCTCTTCCCATCTGACTTTAATAAAAAGTGGATAAGGGCGGTCAGTTAAATTTGCTACCCTGTTTTTCCCCATTTCTACATTATAAAAAGGCCTTTCTGTAATTTCTCCAATTCCAATTATCTTCTTTCGGCCACGTCGAGCAATGATGATATCTCTAAGTGACATTTCGTGATAAATCTTCCAAATGCTTTTCCTATCTATTGGCACGTCCTTCCCATAAACTTCTCTATATTTTTTCAAAAAATCGGTTTCGTTTAGGTCTGGAACATCCCCCAATTCTATTGAGCCAAAGGCAATTGTCCCGTTTTTCAAATCATATTCCCAGACTTTATCGAATATCTGTGGTTTAGTAGAATTATAAGGTGCCCATACCCAGTATCTTCTTGTCATGTTTGCCTCCCGCTGACACCCAGAGTCGCTTATTTTGGAATCAATTATGATAAGATTCTATGAAAAGAAAGGGAATTGGTCAACAAAGATTTGGCTGGATGATCAGCCCGTCCTGTTCGTTATTAAAAAGGGATCAGGCGGTCAATTCTTCAATTGTTACATTTTCCAAGAAGTCCTTTGAATAAATCCTGAGCATTTTGATCATCGCTCAGCCAATCCCTTAATCTCCTTCGCTCCGGGCTCACCGATCTATCACCCACTCGGAAAAGCTCTCCTATCTCCGGCCACTCAATCCTCCTGCCCGGTAAAGTAACTCCATACCCGTCTGACGAAGAACTCCTTTCTCCTCCGAAGCGGTTTTGCCATTTCGGGCTTCAGGATATTCTTATATGGCTTATCAACAATGAAGATTTGATACCATTGATCCAACTTGAAAAACTATTCTTGCCTGATCTATATTTTTTGTGTATAATGTGATGTATAAATGTTATAAGGAGAAAGTCATGGCAGAAATGGTACGCAAACAGATTTACATCCGAGAGCGTCACGAGCGTTTACTCAAGCGAATTTCCAAAGCCCGTGGTGTCAGTGAAGCCGAACTCATTCGCCAAGCGATTGAGCGGGAGACGGTTGGGGAAAAGCTCCCTCTTTTGGCGCCCGATCAAGCGGCTTGGGACAAGATGCTTCGCTTTGCGAATAGCCGAAAAGACCTTCGTCCCAGTACTCGGCCCTACCGGTGGAACCGCCTGGACGCCTATGAAGAGAGAGAAAGACGCTTCACTAAGCGCAAGAAAGATAAATGACGATGCCGCCTATATTGATCGACACAAACATCCTGATTTACCTTTACGATCAAAACCAACCAGACAAACAGAACCAATCGAAGCGTGTGCTTGAGCAGTTGGAGTTGACGCGCAGCGGGCGCTTGAGTGTACAGGCACTAGCCGAATTCTTCAGTGTCGCCACTCGTAAACTATCTCCGAACCTCACTCCAGCAGAGGCTCTGGAACAAATAAATTTGTTTATCCGTCTTTGGCCAGTCTTTGACTTAACGCCTATGATTGTGATGGAAGCTGGACGAGGCGTCCGTGATCACAAACTCTCCTACTACGATGCCCAAGTGTGGGCGACTGCCCGCCTGAATCAGGTACCGTTTGTATTCAGTGAAGACTTCCGGGATGGGTCGATCCTGGAGGGTGTGCGCTTCGTGAATCCTTTCTCTCCAAAGTTCCTGCTCGAAAAATGGTTTTAACCGTCAAAAAGGCGCACGAGATGCCTCAAAAGAGCCTCTTCTTTACCGGCAAATTATCAAAACCAGCGCAGTTATAAAGACTGTGATGATTTGGCTTATCAGAAACTTAGCTGCTCCCCCCTGGGCATATCTCGGGGACGATTCTCATATTCTGATTCAATAACAAAATTAGATTCAAACTATTTTATCGGTCTCGCCATTCTTGTCCTGTGTCATGGGCAGACCCCGTGTTTTTATCTTCGAACAGGAAGAGGATAGGGGGGATGAGATTCGCCTATCTCAGCAGGGAAATAGATTAGTTTTACTACCCGAAGATTACGAGTTGAAACAGAGGATAACGTTTGCAACGCAGACAAAAGCTCAGGTATCGATCTTGAGAAGATGGCAGAGGAGCGTGATACCTACCGGTCCCTCGTCCGCAAGAGGGGCGGGTAATTCCCCCTCACTCGACATAGTTTACCTTGCCTCTTTTGCTGCGCTCACCAAGGCTGAATTTGTTCTCAGCGGCAGCGTAACCGACGATGACGGCGCACTGCACAGTATAGCCTTTCGGCACGCCCGCTTCTTGAGCTAAATCACGATTGCTCTCCCCGTTCAACGCCCTGGTGGGCGATACGAGATAGCACGATCCCAGCCCCAGTCCAGTCGCCTCAAGCAACATGTTTTCTGCAGCGAGAGCTGTGTTGGCCGTGCCGAAAGGAGCATCCGCAGGCGCGGAAAGCAGGATCAGCACAGGCGCCCCGTATATCGGCTGATATCTCGGCAGGGACGCCCGTTGTTGGGCAAACTCGTTACCCGAGTGGACCATGGCATCCAGCGCCCGGTCGTTAATCCTTTGCCGCAGCCCGGTGGTTTGGATCACTGAAATCTGAAAAGGCCCGGCATTAGGCGCCCACTGGCCGGCTTCGACAATCCTTTTCAAAACATCGGCGGGAATCGGCTTGTCTTCATAAGCTCTCACACTCTTCCTCTTTGCTATCGCCTCTGAAACATTCATCATCAACCCTCCTTCGCATTGGAAGTATTCGTTGACATTATTATACGATTTAGTCGGGCAATTGTGCAATTCAGGAAACTGTAGTAGTCTTTGGGGTCACCCATGGCTTTTTTCCGCTGCTCGCCTGTCGGCTTGGCGTTTGTGCCACTCTATACGCAGCGACCGGATAACGAACCAGATCACACTGGCTATTGCGGCGAACAGCACCACCCGGTAGCCGATTCGCTCCAGCTGGGTCAGATCCTGTCTACCAATAAGAAACGCGAAGCCGACGATCAGTGCTCCGACAATGAGGGCGTAGGCGAGCAGGTAGACGCCTGCCGTAAGACGATCCACAAGCGCCTCATAGTTCTCCGGCCTCACCGCCACCTTGAACTCGCCCTCACCGACACGGCGCAACGCGCGTGTGGCATGCACAGGTAGCTGATCGAAGAACCGGCCATAAGCCCGCGCTGAGCGCAGCGAGGCCTTGAGGATGTGTCCAGGACCGTACCGCTCGGGCATGAGCTTGCGGGCAAATGGTTTAACCACGTCGATCATGCGGAAGGCCGGGTCGATCTGAGTGGCAACGCCTTCGAGCACACCTATCGTGGTAAGCAGCACGGTCAGCTCGGGGGGGACCTGCAGTTGATGGTCACGCATCAGTTTGAGGAGGCTTTGCACGAGCTTGTCCAGGCCCTCACCGCTGGACTGCTGACGGCGGTACCGGGCAAGCATGGCGCTGATGTCGATCTCAAGTGCCGCCAGGTCGATGTGCGGCGGCATCCCCAACATTGCGAGTACAGCCTCTGTGACACCGGTCGGGTCATCGTCGACCATGGCCAGAAGCATATCGAAGGTCGCCTCGCGATTTCGCTCGGAGATGGTCGCCACCCGGCCGAAATCAACGAAGCCGAGGCGGCCGCCGGGGAGTGCAAACAGGTTTCCAGCATGGGGGTCGGCATGGTAGAAGCCCAGTTGGAAGATCATGCGAAAGTAGGCTCCCGTGCCGATCTGGACCAGGTGCGCCCGGTCGACGCCCGCGGCCTTCTCGTTGCTCTCAAGCTCTGTGGCCCGCACGCCCTCGATGAGATCCATGGTGAGGACGCGGCTCGTCGTCTGGTCCCAGTAGATCTGTGGGAAGACGAGCGAGGGATCGGCTGCGAACGCGCTCCGGAAGCGATCGAGGGAACGTCCCTCATGAGTGTAGTCGAGTTCCGCACGCGGGACTGAGGCGAACTCCTCGGCGATGGTGGCCACGTCGTTCTCTTTTGCCCATTGGACATGCTTCGTCAGCCGGTCGGCCAGGTCATGCATGATGTCGAGGTTGATCTCCATGGCTTTGGTCACGCCGGGACGCTGCACCTTCACGGCTACCGGCGTGCCGTCGGGCAGCGTGGCGCGGTAGACCTGGCCGATCGAGGCAGCGGCCAGCGGTTCTTCGTCGAAGCTTTCGAACAGTTCCTCGACCGACGCGCCAAGTTCGGCTTCGACCCGCGTTCTCATTTCCGGCCAGGGCACCTTTGGCACGTCATCCTGGAGCTTGGCTAACTCTTCGAGGAGGGCGGGAGGGAGCAGGGCGCTGCGCGTGGCCAGAAGCTGCCCGAGCTTAACGAAAACCGGGCCCAAGCGCTCGAGGGCATGACGGACGCGTACCGGCAGCGACAGGTCCTTCTCCTTGGTGCCCGGTGTTAGTTCAGCCGCTGTCCCCCCGGGTAGGTCATCCTCGAGTCCAGTACCTTTAAAGAGGTCAAACAGGCGTTCCTCCCACAACACCGTAGCGATCTCGCGGTATCGTGCTCGGCGCCGCGCGCCGCGGCTCTTCCTCTCCTGCTGCCGGTTGTCAGACATGGTGCCTCCCATCGACGTGCATTGCTTATTCACTGTTGTTCGGTTTTATGTGCGTGCAAGTTTATTTTGGGTCATGTTGTTAGGGTCAGGTCTATTCGGGCTGTTGCCCAAATAGCTATTGCAAGGATTATACATAAAGGATATAAGCATGGCAATATAAGTTGATTGAGGAGAAATTGCCATGATGGGTCATGAAGGTGGTTT
>JBEKDJ010000245.1:0-7278 GCA_050014415.1 Thermodesulfobacteriota bacterium
CCATCTGCAGAGTTGAGGCCAGATCAGAAGGATGAAGACTCCCTGCCACCCTACCCCATTCTCGATCCCATTCTCAAAGCTTATGTAGAAGAGGATAAGGGGCTTGAAGAGATTGCAAAGATGGGATTCAAGGAGGGTTTGATTAAACAAATCATTCAGCTGGTTGACCGGAATGAGTACAAACGAAGACAAAGCCCGCCAGGGGTAAAGATCACTCACCGGGCATTAGGAAAAGATCGGAGATTACCGGTGACGAACAAGTATCGGAATTTTTAAAATCTCTTAGTGAAGTACCCCGCAGCAGAGCTGCGGGGCATCTAATTCTCTAAAAAACTTTCCTCCCCCTTGAGAGACTGTGCCGTAAGTCCGTTCATGGTTCGACAAGCTCACCCCGAACGGACCACGACACATTAACAATCAATTACTTAGCCGTTCGTCCTGAGCGTGTCGAAGGGCGAACAGTGAACTGTGACACAGTCTCTGATGGGGGAGGATTAAGGTGGGGGTGATGATTACATCATTTCCCCCTTATCCTCCTTGAAATATCTTGACGCCTCTATCCTTATTTGATAAGGTTCTGCCATGCTAAGAAGACCAAGGCTGGATGCCTCGGGGAGCCTGCACGATATTATGTTCGGAAGAAATTGAGAAAAGAGAGACCTTTCGAAACGACCGGGCTCTTTGAAGGAATTGTGGACATCCATGGTTTTCACCATAGAAATCCCTTTAATTTTAAATGGTTAGGCAAGAATCGGGCATGTAATAATAGGCGGAATTATTATATCATAATATAATTTTTCCGTCTAATATCTGTTGAACGAAACCGCTTCGCGGTAGTTTAAACACTTTGTTCTTTGACAATTGAATAGGGTTTGGCGTTGGTCCGTGGTAGGGAGGTTTATTTTCTATCCATTGATTCATCTGTCAATTCCAAAGCCTTTATCCTTTCTGTTAGAAAGTGGAGGTTACAAAATCTACTTTTGAAGAAAGGAGACAGGACATGGGAAAATTACGCGATCAGATGAAGAGGGATTTGGAGTTAAAGAATTACAGTCCAAAGACACGGGCCTGTTATTTGGCCGTTGTGAAGAGCTTTGCGCTTCACTTTCATCGGTCTCCGGACCAGTTATCGGAGCAGGAGATCCGAGAGTATCTTCACTACCTTATCCAGCAAAAGAAGGCCTCTCAGTCCGTCATCAGTCAGGCGTTTAGCGCTCTGAAGTTTTTCTATGAGACGACCCTGAAAAGAGACTGGAATGGCTTTAGAATTCCCCGTGCCAAGACGGGGAGGAAACTTCCTGTGGTTCTTTCTCCGCAGGAGATTCAAGCTATTCTTTCAGCCACCCGTAATCTGAAGCATCGAGCCCTTCTGATGACGATTTACTCGGCTGGCCTGAGAGTCAGCGAGGTGGTCCATTTGAAGGTTTCGGACATAGACAGTCAGCGGATGGTGATTCGGGTCCAGCAAGGCAAAGGAGCGAAGGATCGTTACACCTTATTGGCCCAGCGTACGTTGGAGGTTCTGCGCGACTATTGGAGAGCGTATCGTCCAGAGGAGTGGCTCTTTCCCGGACAACCTGCGAAAGGAGCTCTTTGCATTTCGTCTGTCCAGAAGATATTTGAAAAGGTCCTTCATCAAGCCGGTGTCAAGAAACCCGCCACAGTGCATACACTACGGCATAGCTTTGCCACCCACCTTCTGGAAGCTGGGACCGATCTTTACCATATTCAGCGTCTGCTGGGGCATACCGCTCCTAAGACCACAGCGGTCTATCTTCACCTGAGTCGAAAAGATCTGGGAGGTGTGAGCAGCCCCTTAGATCTTTTGGAGACAACCGGGAAGCCCACCTGATAGGAGAGGTGGCTTCCCATGAAAGCGTCTTTAGAGGTGGCCGATCTCTTTCGGGCTTTTGGGCCGGCTTATCGAGAGGACCATGGTCATGAGATGCCCGTTCGTCACAAGCGTGTGATGCGGGCAATTGAGATTTGCCGAACAGCAGAACTAGGTGGTCATGTCGACCAGTGCGACCAGTGCGGTGCCTTAAGGATTTCTTATAACTCCTGCCGAAATCGGCACTGTCCCAAATGCCAAACTTTGGACAAGGAGCGGTGGCTGGAAGCGAGAGAGAAGGATTTACTACCGACTTCCTACTTCCACACGGTCTTCACTCTTCCTCAAGGGGTCAGACCCTTGGCCTTGAGGAATCAGAAGGTCGTTTACAACCTCCTTTTCCAATCCGCTTCCGAAACCCTCACTCAGCTTGCTAAAGATCCAAAACATCTGGGGGCAGAGATTGGATTCATTGCAATCTTGCACACCTGGACCCAAACCTTGATGGATCATCCTCATCTCCATTGCCTTGTTCCGGGAGGGGGGCTATCTTCGGATGGGAAGCGCTGGATGTCTTCGAGGCAGGACTTTTTCCTTCCGGTCGAAGTGCTCTCCGCCTTGTTTCGGGGCAAATTCCTTGACGGCCTGAAAAAAGCGTATGAGGCTGGGCAACTCACGTTTGCGGGTCAGATCGAGGGGTTAAAAGAAGCCTCTGCCTTTAAAAGATTCCTGAATGATCTTTATGATCAAGATTGGGTGGTATACTGTAAGCCTCCCTTGAGGAATTCCCAAAAGCTAATGGATTATCTGGGCCGTTACACCCATCGGGTAGCCCTCTCCAATGATCGGTTGGTAAAGAGGGAGGGAAGCCAGGTGACCTTCCGGTGGCGGGACTCGGCAGACGGTAACAAGATCAAGCGGATCACTCTGGAGGCCTTTGAGTTCATTCGCCGCTTTTTGCTTCATGTTCTACCGGAGCAGTTTGTCAAGATCCGGTATGATGGAATCTTGAGTCACCGGAATCGAAAGAGAAAGCTTTTATCGTGCAAGAGGCTTCTGGGCGTACTAACGGCAAAGGAGCCGGAGCGGGTCCCGAAAGAAACATGGCAAGACCTGTTGACTCGCATTAGCGGGATTGATCCCAGAGTCTGTCCCCACTGTGGAAAGGGGAAGATGATCCAGAGGGAGATCCTTTCTACTTGTTCCGTAAGCCCGGCAAATAGGATGCCACCGAACGGTGAGTGCCCTCCCTGAAAGGATATCGTTTGGGTAGGAGATTCTGTGAATTGCACATGGGCTATCAAAGGAGACGCAGATCTTTGTCCTTTTTCTGTAAAAGAGAGGTTATTTCTTCGTGGGCATTGTTAAGTTGCTACGGCCGGATCAAAGACACCTTCAAAATAGACGCCAGACTCCTATTGGATTATCAAAGAACGAGACTCATAAGACCTTGGAAAGAACGAAGCTGCTCAATTGAATCCCCATAGCTACCGGACCGCGGCATCGTTCAACCGATTGTATCCGGAATTCGTTTCACTTCACTCCGGATACAATCTTTATCGTTTTATGAAGTGGAATGAAGGACACAGGATTTGACCGATAAACGCCATGAGCATCCACAATTCTGCTGGTCACAATACGTAGGAGGTAATAATCTATGAGCACGTTTTTGACGGCTCTCATACCACTACTGATCGTTTTTGCAGTATTCTTCGCAATCTACAGATCGGTTCGGGGCAAGAAGTCAACTAAGCTGAAAAGTATAGGCTGGTTAGAACTGTTAATAGCATATCTCTGCGTCCTCGCTCCAATTGGCCTTGTCATGGGTTTGGGTAAGATCAGCCCGCTCTTTGAGAAAATGCCCGCCCTAAATTCCCTTGGTACCTTTGATTCTCTGACGCGACTGGTCCTAATCCTTGCTAGTTTCTATGCAGGAGTCTGTCTCTGGAAAACCCTAAAGGGCGCAGTGCGAAAAGCAAAAATTGTCCTGGTCGCCTTGCTCATATTCAATATTTTGGTTGTTAAAGGTATTTACAGCCTCGCCATCTATGCTGCGCTTGCCCGTGCTGACGTGTCTATTCCTGCCAATGCGGTGTTTGATGCACTCATGAGGGATATTATGGGGTCCCTCGTCACTGCCGCAATTATAGTCTCTTGGTATATTTATCTAAAGAGATCGCGAAGAGTGAGAGAGATTTATGGCACCCCGTCAGCGGCTCAGACCATACTGCCGGAAACACAGATGACAAATAGTGCCGGCACTCCAGTCGCCGAGAAGGACGGCACAAACGTTTGAACGACAGAGACGAGACAGGCAATGACTTCATAACCAGTCGTTCCACCGGATCGCCCAAAAATCGGGCTCCCGGTGAACTCCATGTTCGGCGTGAGATTCAGATGGCTGATGAACGCGAGTTTCCAACCCTTCCGCAGTCGCAGCTGACCCGCGACGAGATCGTTGACTACTTAATTGAGCAGCGACGTCGGGGGTACTATGTCTTTCAAGATCCAAAGTATCCGCATGTCTTGATTCGGGCGCTGGACGACTTGTACCGCATCAACTTCAACATAGGGGGGCCATCGGGGTGCCAAATTCAGCTTGAGCAGTACGGCAACCACTTGAAAATTGCAAATGTTTCAAACATGACGGAGTTACGCGCCGCGGTCGACTCGATAGCCCGAGAAGCAATTGGCGCGCGTTGGTCCAGCAGTGTAGATAGAACTCGCCTTAATGAGAACCAACCTGCAACGAACTTCGCCTCCATCGCGAGCCTCATTGGAGGCTCCACGATTGAGGCGGTGTTTGATCCATACCTCGAGAACAAATCTCTTGCCTCCCTATTGGACATACTTTCGTTCGGGGCTGGTTCCGTCGCAAACGGCATACGAGTTCTTAGCACAAGCAAAACCTCTGCCGGCCAAATGCCCAGACTTACCAAGGTTGGCTTTGACGCTTGGCTCACTCAGCTTGGAATCAAAGGCGAAATCCGTCTGATGCCAGCCTCGGAACATCGGCGATTCCTTTTGCTGAGTGGTGGTCAGTCGCTTCTCCTTGGGCAATCACTAAATGCAATCCACAAGAATGAGGCTGTGAGATTGGAATCGGACACTGAAGATCGCGCTTTCTTTAATAGCGTGTGGGCAAATGCGACCCCGTTGCAGTAGGCGCGCGGAAAAAACGCGGACGGAAAAGCTGACGCCGAACGAGTGCGTCAACCGGACGCGCGGGGACACGTGGTGGCGTTTTTCCGATGTCCCTTGGCCGCGCGCCGGTTATGCTGTTGTTGGCGTGACAGGAATTGATCTTTCATGAAACGTAAGCGTTCAGCTCGCTCTGATAGACTCAAGAAGGAAATTGAGGAACTCCGCATGATAGCATTCGGAGCGCCGGAGCACTCGCCTTTTCCAGAAGCCGATTATCTCGAAATAGA
The DNA here is from genome assembly GCA_050014415.1 of Thermodesulfobacteriota bacterium. Lineage (GTDB taxonomy): Bacteria > Desulfobacterota > BSN033 > BSN033 > UBA1163 > JBEKDJ01. Next base: position 5,263 of record JBEKDJ010000245.1, read on the forward strand.
ATGCGAGAGCATCGTCCGGGCACGCGTGCTTCTCGATTGCGCGATGGTCGAGGAGGTAACTGCCATTATTATTATGGACCACGTGTTGGATGATTCACCGAAATGGAATCAGATTAAGTATTTCGGTCGTATCAAGAAATTCCGTGTGCTACATGATGACGTGTTGGGGAGACTTCCGGCTCGTTACAAACTGGGAGTTGCTAAGAAATTCATACGAATTCCGAGGACTATTTCCAACACTATTCAGAGAATGCTTGCCTTAAGGGACGTATTTGCTCATGTCCGTACGCTTGATTATTCGAAACGGAGAGATCTAGAATACAAGGGTGATAATATTCTTTCTGAGACAGGCTTTCGGACTTACATGCAAGATTCGTCTGAAGCCGTTGCATTTCTAATCGAAAAATCAAGTGTCCTGAAAACGCCAACAAGCGGGTAGAGGCGAGCGTGAATAGCCCCGTGCCTTTTTGGTTTAGGTGAGTGCCCCGGCGCCTCACCCTTAACGTTGGGCGACGAGGAGATAATAGTGGAACCTGTTGCGATACGAATTGATTATTGGACCCTTCCAGACGGATCACCTTCGGGTGAGGAGCCTGAAGGGATAGAGGAGTTTCGACGTGAGCTACAAGACGCTTACGTATCCCTCGTCAGAGGTCAATCGGGTGCTTGCGGAGGTGGCCTATATGAGCTCTTAATTCACGTAACCTCCAGCATTTCGCTTCATGACATTGCGAATCTTATTCTCGGCGGTATTGCGTATGATCTCATAAAAAGCGGAACGCATTCTTTTGTCTTGCGGCCGCTTCTTGCCGCCCTTGAGAAGCTGAAGTCCAGAAACAAGAAACGGAATATTGAGGTCGATGAACTGAAGTTTTCCTTCCAGGACGCTGATATCATTGTGAAGAAGATCGGTACGCAGCCCCTCTTCGATGACCTCGGACGAATCTTCAAGACACTTGCCGAAAACTTTGAGTTCATGAAAGGCCAGACTGGTGAATCTCCTTACGCGATCCACATACCTGTTTTTGAAGACCCCGATCCACGTTTCTGCCGCTTTCGCGCTTTGCTCGACGTTGATGAAACCATCCAAGGGGTTACTGCCGACAGCTATTTACAGTTCTGGGGTGTTCGTTACAACCGGGAGGGGCAGATCCGTGTGTTTGATGTTCAACGACGGCTTCTCATTGACACTAGATACATGACACAAGACGAATACTGGGAAGCCTGGCACTTGGAGTGGGCTAAAGAGCACGCCGTCGCCCAACAAGGCACTGAAGCGGATCGGCCATAAACCGGCCTCCCGCTTAGCTTTCCGTTAAGCGCCAAATTTAATTAGGAGATCATATGTCATGAATTGGAATACAATAGCTTCTATAGCAACTGCTATTGGTGTTTGTATCGCTGCATTGGGTGTTTGTATCGCTGCATGGCAAATTTTGGAAAGTAGAAAACTTGCCCAGACTTCATTTGAAGACGTGCTAGACCAACAATATCGAAAACTTGCTATGGATATTCCGGTTGACGCATTAATTGGGAAGCCTATCAATAATAAAAAGGATGAGTTGCGTGAAATTATTTATAACTATCTCGACCTTTGTAACGAGCAAACATATCTAAGACAAAAGAAGAGGATTAGTAAAAATCGCTGGAAAGAATGGAATGATGGAATAAAGGATAATCTTTCTAAACCGGCATTCAAAGAAGTATGGGATGAAATTAAAGAAAAGGCACCTACAACTTTTACCGCACTTGATTTGCTCGAAAAAGGTGAATTCAAAATTGATCCGGCAAAATGGTAAATACAACTGCGCTTAATCGGGTAAGGGACGGCGTTTAACCGTCCCTCCCCACACCACCCATCATGCGGGTCCGCAATGGGCGGTTCGCAGAAATTATCGGGCCTTAGCCGGATAATGAGTCTGAATCCACAGTGTGCGAATAGAGACAAGCCCCTGCTGTTCGAGAAACGCCTTGGACAACCCCATGTTCGTTGACAATGTTTTCGCAAGATGCCAG
>JBEKDJ010000246.1:0-7217 GCA_050014415.1 Thermodesulfobacteriota bacterium
GAGGTATTATACCTCTTTGGAGGTTATTGTTTGTAACTCTTCGTAAGAAAGAAGCTATCCCATCTAAACCTAACAACAAAAGGAAGGAGGTAAGAACATGCTATTTATGAATATTTTAACTTGGGAGCCTTCGAAAAGAAATGAAATTATTAAAAGGCGACTGCAAATAGGTATGGGTATCCCTAAAGAAGCAAAAGTGATCGGGGAGTGGACTGACCTCAGCGGAGGCAGAAGTTTCACGCTAACCGAGGGAGCGGATCCCAAAGTTATGTTCGCAGGCGTGTTAGCGTGGAGTGACCTTATAAAATTTGAAATTATCCCTGTAATGGAGGCGGAAGAGGTAATGAAATTGGCAAAAAGCAAGGCGAAAGTGTAAGTGAGATTTTAATTTTGTCAGATAACGATGGCAGGGTCGGAAATGGCCCTGCTTTTTTTCGCACATTTCAAACCGTAATCGTTGACATCGGGGTTACGTTGGACTGATGAGTAGATGTACTCGTTAAGCGAGGGAAGAGGAAGAAAAGTCGTTGATAAGCATACTCTGGTTACAATAAGGGAATGGAGAGGCAATAAGCGATAAACTAGCCATAATCTATGAAACCCAGGGTAGTGTGTGGATGATCCTCAGTCTAACAACCCGAAGCTCACCTCTACAATGACTGTGACAAAATTGTGACTAAATGGACTCAAAAAGTTGGTGATATGAAAGTCGACAAGGGGGTGTTGTGAAAATTGATGTGACTCCAGAGTGAAAATGGGTGATTTTCTGTGATATGGAGTGATGTTTCAGACTATCGGCTTCTTCAATGTTATTAAGAATTTACCTTTATTTTCAAACAATAAGAGCGTTGGCCCTGAACGACTCCGGAGACCAACGCTCTATCCAACTGAGCTAATCGCCCTAACCGAAAATTTATTTACCACAAGTTAACAGAACCTGTCAATTCTCTCTGAACCGGCAGCATGGTTCTTTATCACGACCGTCTAAATAGGTTCCAGTATGATCGTCAGCTTGCCGTCGGGAAGGGTTTGTGGCGAAGCCTTCATCCTCATTCCTACCCGAATCTTCTTCAGATCGACCTTAGGCATCCAACCCATGATCCTTAAGCCCTCTTCAACCTCCAGAATGCCGATGGGACAAGGATCAAATTGGATGCTCGAAAAAGGCATCAGGGGCTGCCGGATGGCAAAATGTTCGGGTGGAACATAGATGTTTGTGTAAGTCACGAGACTGCCTTCAACCGCAATCGGTTTCCATTCCATCTCGCTCGCCATGCAAGCTGAACAATCTGCCCGAGGAGGATAGTATTTTTTCCCGCATTTCTTACAAAGGGTTGACATGATATTTCCTGCTGCAAGATCATCAGCAAACCGCGCCACCTTGGTCTGACTAATCGCCAGAGAAAAATTCCTGAATTCCATCCTATTCCCTCCTGAAGATATGAATGGCCACCACCTGTCCGGTTCCTCCTACATTATGGGAGAGTCCAATTTCAGCATTTTTTACCTGCCTTGGGCCCGCCTCTCCTCTCAATTGCTTCGTGATTTCAATCGCCATTGAAACCCCGGTGGCTCCCAGAGGGTGTCCCTTTGACTTCAATCCCCCGTCAACATTCACGGGAATCTTTCCACCCGCATAGGTCTCTTTCGCTTCAATCAGCTTGCCCCCTTCCCCTCTTTCACAGAAACCGAGATCCTCATAAGCCACTATTTCTGCAATCGTGAAACAGTCGTGAACAGTAGCGACGTCAATTTCCGACGGCCCAATTCCTGCCATCTGATAAGCAGCTTTGGCTGCCTCTCGAGTAGCCATGATAGAGGTTAGGGAATTTCTTTCGGTGATTCTCATCGTATCCGTTGCAAGAGCAAGCCCCGTGATCCAGATCGGGCTTCTCGAGATTGCTTTCGCTTTCTCTTCAGTGGCAAGCAGAACGGCTGCAGCTCCATCCGTGATCAGACTGCAATCAAAAAGTTTCAACGGATGCGCCACGGTAAAGGATGTCAAGGCTTTCTCCAGAGAGATCTCCTTCTGCATGTGAGCAAATGGATTGAGATTGCCGTAATAATGATTCTTCACTGCCACCATAGCCAGTTGCTCTTCGGTCGTGCCATATTCAGCCATATGGGCGTTGGCGATCATGGCATAATAACCGGGAAAGGTGGTCCCAAATGGGTACTCCCAGGTGGCATCCCCTCCTCTTCCCATGATATCTGTGGCCACACTTGTGGGAACTTCGGTCATCTTCTCAACACCCACAACCAGAACGACATCGGCCAGTCCAGAGGCCACGTTCATCCATCCTGTTCTCAAAGCCATGCTTCCTGTTGCACAAGCACCTTCCACACGAAAATTGGGTTTGGGATGAAATCCAATGTAGTCATGGACCTGGGCCGAGGGCTGAAGGGCAATGGAGAATTCATCCCCGGCAATGCCCGTCACCATGCTGTCCACCTCCCGAATGGAGAGACCTGCATCATCCAGACATGCCTTGACCGCTTCAAAGGCCAATTCCCGAAGTGAGGCATCTGATCTTACCCCAAATTTCCCATGACCGATTCCAACGATGGCCACTCTCTTCATACGCTTTCTATCTTCTCCTTCCAATCTCCCAGCAGAGAACAAACATGGTTGAGTTTTCCCCTCATCCCTGAGACTAATAGACAATTCCTGCGTATCCTACGAAACTGTCATCAGGAAGAATGTCATAGCTGGTGCAGTAATCTAGAAGCACGCCCTTTTCCGCTCCCAAGGCTTTGCAGGTTGCGATCGCAGAGGCCGCGGCACCCGGACTGCAGGCGCTACCTTTTTTCCGAGCATGTTCTAAGAGACCTTCTATGTCCATCTTCAAGGCACGATCAACCCATCCCTTATCATTCTCTTTCCTCACCCACTCCACAGAAGAAGGCCCGGTCCCTTTGTTCAAGAAACCATAATTGGGACCATAGTGGGTCAGATCGGTCGATCCAACGGCAACGATAGATATCCCTTCTTTCAGCGAAATCGCGGCGACCTCTTTCCCTAATCCTTCTGCTTGAAGAGATGCGGGTGATCGTATGGCCAGAAGCTTCGCTTTAGGAAAAAAATACTTGACCATGGCTAGTTGTACTTCGACCGTGTTGTCCCCACTAGAGGGACTCTCCTCTTTTGCATCAATCCTTTTCAAAAGGCTCCTCGCGAGATCTCTATGAATCTCCATGTCTCCCAATGGAGTCTCCCAGGTCTCCTCCATGACAATGCAAGGAAGCTCATCAGAGCTGAGATGTCCGCCATAGAGCACCACCACTTCAATTTCTCTCTTCGATTGCAATGAATGGAAGACCCTGGCAGCAAGCCTTCCAGAAAAAAACCACCCTGCATGGGGGACAATCCCTCCTCTCTCCATACCCGAAAGGGATGGAGGAGGGAGCCACCCTTCTATGTAAGACTCGATCTCCCTTTGGCAATCCTTTCCGTCAGAAGGATACCAGCCCCGGGGTAACATCCTATTCCTGCGCTTCATGATTTTCTCCCTTTCTGTTGAGTTCGGAATGTCAAAAACACAGACACCGAACACCGAACGAATTCCTCCGAACTTTCATATTCTTTCAAGCGTGGCCATTCCCATCAGATTAAGCATGTTGGCCATCACCTTCTGAAACGCTTCAACCAAGGAAAGCCGAAAACTCTGAAGACTCTGGTCTTGGAGGTGAATGAAGGGGGTCTGTACATCCGCTCCAGGATCGGGATGTTCATAGAAGTCGGTAAATGAAGTCGCTAGGTCAAAGGCATATTCGGCCAGTTGAGAAACTCTTAAGCTTCTTCCAGCTTTGGTAACGACCGTAGAAAACCGTGAAAGAGCATCCAAGAGGTTCTTCTCTGTCTCGGTCATTTGAGTGGGAATGCAACCTTCCTTCCAGTGAAGATCGATCTTACGCTCATCGGCTTTTCTTACAATGCTGCAAGCCCTTGCATGGGCGTATTCAAGGTAAATCCCTGTATCCCCCGTCGTTTTCAGGGCCTCATCAAAGTCGAAGACAATCTGACTCTCAAGAGAGAATTTCTGGAGGTAGTAACGGATGGCTGCCGCCGCCAACGCAGAAACAGTACTCTCCTCCATGGCATGATCCGCCTTCTCAATCACCTTTTTCTTGACCATCTCAATAAAGTCCCTTGCCTTCACCCCAGTACCAGATCGGCCTGACATCGCAAAAGACCTTCTTTCGTCGACCTCGTCCATGCCCAAGAGCCGCGCCGCCTGTTGAGAAAGGTTGACCACCTCATATGCCAGATGCGTCGACTGCTCCGCCTCCTTCTCAAAACCCATCTGTCGGAGACATTCGCTGACGACCTGCTGGGGGTAACTCTGACGTGTATCGATCACATTGATCACCTTTTCTGCGTGGCCAAAACGATGGGTAAGCTGGTCTGCAGGCCCACCGTCACGGGCTGTTGTCCAGAGCACTTCTCCATTGGCCTGATGGCCCCACACTTTATATAGGAAATCCTTCTTGAGAAGCCCGAATTTCCAGAGTTGATAAGCAACATCCTTCCCCGTATACGTGACGCTCCCGTTGGACCGCACCAAAATCTTGTCTAAGCTCTTGACACCTTCACCCGTCTCCACAATGCCGCCAAGAGGAACCACCCAGCACCCTTCATTCGGACCCTCCGTTTCAAATCGAATCGCCTCCCTCTCCTTCAACAGTTCGAAGGTAGCTTCCCAGAAACCCCGCTCGATAATATCGGATTCCCAGTTGAGAAGATGGTAGAAAATGGAAAGTTGAGTCACCGTTTCAATATGGGCCTCGACAATCCTTCTTGCCAAGTCTTTAGCAAAAACGGAGACTGGGTGAAAGCCCCCTTCAATCTGATGGAGAACGGTCTCCCTTCTCTGAACCAGAGATGGATTCTTCTCAAACTCACTTTGGACACGAGCGTAGAGATCCCAACAGAAATAGTCAAAGGGTTGATCGGTTGGGACCTTTGCCCATATCGCTTCAAAATCGGAGGAGCCCTCGCTGAAGACGGGAGGATCCAAGTAAAGGAGCGCGGTCACCACATCAACCACCTGAAGACCGGTATCATCGATATAGTTACAGACTTCTGTGGGAGACCCGAGCCACTTGAGAATTCGGGCCACGGTATCCCCTAAGACCGCATTTCGAAGGTGACCGATATGCATGGCTTTGTTAGGATTGACGCTAGTGTGTTCAATGAAAACCTTCTCTTGCGGCGACAAGACAGGTCTTCCGAAAAGGTTTCCTCTCTCAAGAATTTGGGGGATGAGATCTTGAGCTAATTCGGGCCAATCCACTCTGAAGTTCAGGTACCCAGGAGGAGAAACGGTGATCTCTCGAATGTAAGGCGGACGATTCAGTCTCAACTGCTCCATTGTCTTCTGGGCTATCTCCATCGGAGACCGACGTCTCTCCTTCGCAAGAGAAAGACAGATGGCGCTGGAGATGTCTCCCATCTCTCGACGGGGCGGCAAATTGAAAGGTATCTCTTCAACATCTAGAAGTCCCTTTAGTGCTTGAGCAACTCCGTCTCTGATCATCTTCTACTTCTCCCTTCATTTTCTCAATTATTATGAGGAAAGTAGAAAAAGTCAACCCTTCGCCCAGAACGAGTACACTCAATTGACATTGGAGAGGTTTCGATAATATAATGCAGATGCGCGGGAGTTTCGGTTTTTCATTCATCGGAAGATTGAGCCAACTATCATCCGTTAAAGTGGACGATATAAGGGTTCATGGATTCAAAGGATCAAGGGGTCAACTGGAATTAGGTTTAGGCTGAGGTTAAGACCAAGATTTCTCTGACCTTAACCTAAACCTCAAGCCCCGAATCCTAGAACCCTCGGCCCCTGGAACCCTCTTCATTGAAGAGATATTGATAAGGAGACTACGATGAAGATTGCTATATGCAATGAGTTGTTCCAAGGGTGGCCAATCGAGAAAGTCTTTGAGTATACCGCCTACTTGGGTTATGACGGGGTTGAAATAGCGCCTTTTACATTGGCTGATTCCGTAACCGAGATATCCCCGGCAAGGCGAAAGGCGATCCGCCGTGCAGCAGAGAGTAGTGGAGTGGAAATCGTCGGACTCCACTGGCTGCTCGCGAAGCCAGAAGGGCTCTATATCAACCATCCGGATGAGATCATCCGCATACGAACCCAAGAGTATATTGAAGCGCTTATCCACTTCTGCGCCGACATAGGGGGGAAGGTTCTCGTCCACGGTTCCCCGCACCAGAGGACTGTTCAGGGATGGAATCTTGAAGAGGCATGGGATTGGGCCAAGGAGACTTTTAAGGCATGCCTTGAGACTGCACGAAAGAGAAATGTGACATACTGCATTGAGCCCCTCCCACGGACCACCACCAACTTCATCAACACAGTGGGGGAGGCACGCCGCCTAGTCAAAGAGATCAGGCACCCCAATTTTAGGATGGTGTTCGACTGTCGAAACGCATCGGTACAGGAAGAATCTGTCACAGAAGCCCTCCTTCAGGCCTTGGAATCAAGGTATCTGTGCCATGTCCACGTTAACGACGCCAATGGAAAAGGACCAGGTTTCGGAGAAACCAGGTTTGCACCAATCATGAAGATGTTGATCAAGAACAGCTATCGGGGTTATGTTTCGGTGGAGGTTTTTCAGCCGGATCCCGATCCCCAAACCATCGCCAGCCGAAGCATCGGCTACCTCAAAGGAATCCTGGAAACTCTCGAGTAAGAAGGGGTAAGAGGCCCCGTCCCAAACAAGTTGATTTCTTCTATTTGATTATCTCGATACTAATTTCCGACCAAAATAGAGAAGAACGCTCACTAATATCTAGTGCCCATTCATGGTCGAAGGTCTACATTAAAGACCAACAGTTCTTTCTTAGACTCTTTTGCATTTTACTTGCACCCATTTCCTTTTTTCATATTCAGACCGGCTGTAGATCACAGTCCATTCTCTTTGTCACATTCCCGGAAGCCTCTGTGCCATTGAATTTCCTAACAGAGTTGTCGCTCCCATGGAAACTTCAAAAGTCGGGTCTTTTCCGCTTTAGATGTTCTCCTGGAATAGCGCCATCGGCTTTTCTACAGTTTTTCCAAAATCAATCGGAGATGCACCAATCCTAGCACACCGCCCTGAATAGAGACCATAATTGCTACATGGTGACAATTAACGCTTCGTTAAGACAGTATTTGCTAGAACTGCAACAATTTGTGTCATTCTGCCATGACTAA
>JBEKDJ010000247.1:0-7203 GCA_050014415.1 Thermodesulfobacteriota bacterium
ACCAAAGATCCTGTATCTCATTCAGTGAATGAAGGAGATGAACTAAAGAGGAAAACTAAAGATGGGTATTAGGAGGGAACCACTCCCACTATATTTGGTACCTTTTCTATTGTTACCCACAACATCCGGACCTGCTCCAACAGACCATAAAGAAATACTCGGTGCGTTCACCCAAACGGCAGCATGACATTGACCTGGAGAGGGGGTATGAAAAGGTGGTGCCGTAAAAGTGGACAATGGTCTCTCGCTCAAATCAAACCTAATCACCACATTGGAAATTCCAAGTTTGTACGGAGCTGTTGAATAAGACTTGAAGTCAAATTGAAGTCATTCTGATGCGAAAATCAGGTATCTTGAGGTAAAAAATAGCAAATATTGGTAATAGATAAAATTCTATAAGTTATTAATCAAAAAGATTTCCCCTTTATCATCCCCATTTTGCCGATTGTCTGGGTTCAAACTCATATCCGCAGTTTCCGGGGTTCAAATCCCTGCACCGCCACCAACGATTTTGATAACTTAGTTTTAAAATCTCTGGTGCAGATGTGATGTAAAACAGTCTTCACCATTTTCTGTTTTCTATCGCGTTCCTTCCCTAAAGCATTGCTCCGCTGAGCGCACCCCGCCGATTCAGCCTCCCCAATCTGCAACCCGCGTTTCCTATCTTCCACGACAAGCATCCTTCCCTTACTTATTGCTCAGTGCCTATGGTTATTGTCCCTCTTTTGGGTGCCTCGTCCGACCCGCGCGTTTACGCTTCCCGTCGTGGGTCGTTTTCCTTCCCTCTCCCCCTGGCTTTGCCCGTTTATTACTTCCTTGAAATCCTCATCTAAATGCCTTCCCTTGATAATGAAGATTACAATTCAAAATCAATAAAGAGTGGGGAAATTGTAAAGAAAGTCTACGACTCATTAAGAAGTCAAATTCTCTAATTAAATCATACTTGTTGAACACTTCTTAGGCCACCAACGAAGGAATATTGTCGGAAAAATTTACGATTTCGAGTTCTAAAAAAATCGAGGATTTTAGGAAAGCAATATAATTTCAGTAAGTTAAGGCGTAGTAAAAACCTGGCATGGGAAATGCTAAGAATAAAACCTGTAATGGTACGTAATGATACTCCGTTTTCGCCAGATTGAACTCACCCCAAAGCGAGTTCTTATAACTGAATGTGAAAGGAGGACCATTTACTTCATTACGAGGCAGAAGTTATAGGCGACGTAACCTCCGTTAACGTTCCAGTCCCCGAACCCACCACCATGCTCCTTCTCGGTTCAGGTTTACTTGGCCTTTGGGGAATGAGGAAGAAGTTCAAGAAATAAATCAATATTCACACTGAGTGGAGATATGAATGAGGAGTTTCCTGGATAATAAAAACCTATCTCTCTGGTTTAGTGGCTTAAAAACAGAATCGGGAAGCGAGAGGCTTTCTGGATGGCAAACACCATTGAGAAGGGCATCCTTATCTCTGAGAGAGAACAAATGGGGAACAGAAAATGGTGGCATATGAATTTTACTGGCGTGATGAAACAAGGAACCAGCATTTTATCGGGATACTACCAGAGAGGAGGAAGAATCCTGAGAGAATAACAGAGGAGTCTATCCTGAACTGGGGATGGAAGGTTATAGGCGATAATCCAGTTGTGAATAATATCTATTTCGTTCAGGTAGAAATGTAGGGACTTAAAAAATAAATCAACATTCAAATGTCAAAAACCAAGGGCAGGGTCACAAATGGCCTTGCCTTTCTTGTGCATATTCCAATCCGCAATCGTTGACTTCCCAAGCTAACTCAGAGTGAGCATTAGGTGAAATCGCCAATTGAAGCTCAAAAGTAGATAGTAATTTATGTATTTCTGGCCCCCGTGTGTCTTAAACGTAGGCTGATCGATTTTTGACAATCACTTCCATCACAAAATCAACCGGTGACTCAGTCCTGTAATTTCTGGATTTGTGTTAGCCTTCGGCTCATAACGAAATAAATACCTCCCAGTACCCACATTGGGTAGCTTTGGGGAGCCAAAGAAACCCCAAAACTTAAGGTCTCAATGGCATAATCTGAATCCTCAAACCCTTTTAGTGCGTCTTTTGTTTTAGTTTCTGTTAACCCCATCCTTCTCCTTCATCATGAAGAAAGGGGCGTGGTTTGAGGTAAACGTAGGTGGATCTCTTCTCAGGATTGACGCAACAGCAGGATGTCTCTTAAATTCCTTGTCCAGAAATTGGCGGATGAGTTTCCTGTTCCACCCCTTGGGGTGTTCAAAACCCGTGTATAGGGAAAGATCCCCTTCATAGGATTCGTGGGTCTCGACGTCAACCACTTCTGGCCCATGAATTGGCATATTAAATATGGCGAGGTTCAGGAAGTTGATCATTTCATGATGCCTTATGGTGAACTCAAGAGTCCTTCTCGCTTCCAACATCGTTTCCCATGGGGTTCCAAAAAGCAGATAGACATAGGTGGCAATGCCCGCCTTTTTCAACGTCTTCAGAGCCAGAGAAGCCTGTTCTAGATCGATCCCCTTTTGCATCTGATCAAGAACTCGTTGGTCACCGGATTCAAGGCCAAGTTTGAGCATCACACACCCCGATCGTTTCAATGCCATGCAGAATTCAAGATCCGTTAGGTGCTGCGTGATCCTCGCGAACCCATACCATGGCGGGCCGGGCGGATTGTTCGCAATCACCTTCATCAAGGCCGGCCTGATGGCATTGTCAAGAATATGGATCAGGACGGGCTTCGTCTTCATGGCCAAGTCGCTAAGGTCATGGACAACCTTCTCTATGCGAGTAGGAAGATAGGGATTTCCTTCAGTCCTTTCCGGACAGAAGGAGCACCTGTTCCAATAACACCCGATGGAAGCGCTGTACGGAAGAATAAGTCCTGGTGCAAAGTACTCCATGACAGGAAGGGAATCGTAATTCGGCGTAGTATGCTCTTCTGCACATCGACCATCCACACCAAGGATTGAAAGTAACGGGCCCTCGCCTGGCCCTGCCACGAGGTGATCCACCAGACCTCCGAATGGATTTTTCCAGCCAGGCCTTCTTACCCATGAGGTCACGAGTCCTCCGCCCAGAATGAGGGGCAGCCCTGGGCATTCTTCTCGTAAGATTCCGATCATCGCGAAGGTACAAAGGGCCTGGTTCAGGTAGTTGAGCGAAAAACCGATGGCCGAGGGTTGTTCACTCTCGATAAGTCCGAGGAGCCGCTTCTTAAGGTAGGGATAAAAAGGGTTATCCTCCGGGTTCTCTGCGCACCGGATTAGGTCGGAACTCCTCGTCGGAGAAAGGTTCTCATCCTCGTAGTTGGCCAGCCCCAGGCGCACACTTGCGGGAAGGGCTCCTTTCTCAAGGATCCTGTTCAAATCCTTGACAGCTCGCTTATAGTGATCAAAATGCTGGTACCCCTGCCGATGCCTTAACGAGTTGAGATGATCGGGAAGATGCCGAAATGCACGGTTGGTCCAGGTGTCAAAAGAGGTTTGCGGGCTTCTGAGAAGGTTTCCAAGTCCTTCCAGATTTGCATCTAAAGTAGTTTGTCTGATTCCGCATCGTTTCAAGGCTCCAGAGAGTCTTGCTATACCTGCTGGAGGCTCACAGGGCTTTGCCACTGGAGGATGAATGAGGAGCATAGATCCTTGCATGTTTGAGTCTGAGAATCTTGTTCTAACATTTATGCAAAATAGGACAAGGTAGATCAAATTCTGAAATTCTGTCATTCCCGTGCAAACGGGAATCCAGAACCCAAGAAAAACACCTGGATTCCTGCTTTCGCAGGAATGACAGCACTAAAAAGCCTATGGTTAGGGCGGCCTTCAAAGCACTAAAGTGTTACGAATTTCGAATTTGAAATAAGTCATCAAAACTTCCTAATACATTCGGCTAGGATGTCTGTTATTATATCAACGCGAGGCTGTCAGCCACGGCAAGGCCGGCTCGGGTCGGCACCAGGTAACCCTCGTTGATCGCAGCGAGCCCTTCTTCCTGGAGTCTATCCAACACGTCTCTTTTCTCGACAGCCAGGTCGCAGCCGTATTGCTCCACAAATTCTCTGAGGCAAACCCCTCTCTTCGTTCGAAGTCCGAGAAAAAGGGCCTCCAGCTGAAGCTGCTCCATCGTCAGGGTTTCCGCCCCTTGAATCGACCTTTTTCCAGCGTTTACGTCAGCGATGTATCTCTCAACAGAACGATGATTCCACCAGCGTCGAAGGCCACTGAAGGAGTGGGCTGCCGGCCCTAAGCCGAGGTAGGGAGTATGGTTCCAATATTTTTGATTATGCCTTGATATGAATGTGATCTCTCTGGCGAAGTTCGACACCTCATAGTGGATATAACCAGCCTCTTCGAGCAACTCTGCTGTCTTAATAAAAAAACCGTATTCCAGCTCTTCTCCGGGAAGAGAAAACTCTTTCTGCTCGTGCCTCTTCCCCAGAGGCGTCTCTGCCTCAAGCGTCAGTTGATAACAGGAGAGATGTTCCGGATCAAATGTAAGGGCCTGAGAAAGGGTATTCAGCCATGCTTCTATCTCCTGGCCTGGAACACCGTAAATCAGATCAAGCCCTATGTTCTCAAACCCGCCTTTGCGAGCTGTCTCGATGGCTGAGACGGCCTCCGTTGAGGTATGCCTTCGCCCCAAGAAATCCAGAATTCTTTGATCGAAGGACTGGATTCCGAGATTGAGGCGGTTGATTCCAAGGCCAAAAAGGCTTTGCAGAAGAGATAAATTCAGGTTCGCTGGATTGGCTTCCACGGTTATCTCCACGTCGGAGAGAAGGACGAAGTTTCGTCGAACCCCTGCGAGCAGATTCTCCATCTTGTTCAGGCTGAGGATGGAAGGGGTTCCTCCTCCGATGTAAACGCTATCAAAGGGACCGAATTCCCCCTGGGCCATCTCCATCTCCCTCCCTAGGGCTTCCAGAAAATCGGGGAGAGATGAAAGGGACGCAATCGAGTAGAAGTTACAATAACCGCATTTTGTAAGGCAAAAAGGGATGTGAATATAGAGCCCGGGTATTTTCAAGTCCATGTGACTCACTCCTTAGCCTCAACCGCAACCTTCTTCTTATTTATTCTCCTTAGCCTCAGCCTGAACCTTAACCTTCTTTTCAGTTATCCGTATCCGATTTTAATACCGCTAGAAATGCACTCTGAGGGATGGATACGGATCCGATGATCTTCATCCGCTTCTTGCCCTTCTTCTGCTTCTCCAGGAGCTTCCGTTTTCGGGTAATATCGCCTCCGTAGCACTTCGCCGTCACATCCTTGCGAAAGGGCTGGATGGTCGTCCGAGCGATGATCTCGCCCCCAATGGCTCCCTGAATGGGAACCTTGAACGCTTGCCGAGGAATCTCCTCTTTCAGCCGCTCGCAGGCCAGAAGGGCACGGGTGCGGGCATGATCGCGATGGACGATCTGGGAGAGGGCATCTACTTTTTCTCCATTGACCAGGATGTCGACAAGAACGAGGTTTCCTTCTCTATAATCGATGACCTCGTAATCAAAAGAGCCATATCCCTGAGTGACGGATTTGAAGTGATCATAGAAGTCGTAGATCACCTCGGCCAGGGGCATCTCGAAGATTAACTCAATCCTGCCCGGGCCAAGGTAGTTGATTTTTGAGTTGACCCCCCGTCTCTCCTTGCAGAGCTTCATCACCGCGCCCAAATATCTTTCGGGCATCAGAAGGGAGGCGCGGATATAGGGCTCCTCTCCCTTGGCAATGGAAATAGGGCTTGGATAGTAGGCCGGGTTATCGATGAACACGATGGTTTCGTCCCTGAGTGTGAACCGGTAGCGGACACTGGGGACGGACAGAATGATAGAGAGATCATATTCTCGCTCAAGCCTCTCCTGAACAATCTCCAGATGAAGAAGGCCAAGAAAGCCGCATCGAAAGCCCTGACCCAGAGCGACAGAGGAATCCTTTTGGTAAACGAAGGCAGCATCGTTAAGCTTGTACTTCTCCAGGGCCACGGCCAGATCCTCATAGTCGTCCGAAGCGATCGGATAGATGGATGAAAAAACGACCGGCTTGAATTGCTTGAATCCGGGAAGAGGCTTGACGCAAGGATAGTGATCGAGGGTGACCGTGTCCCCGATGGAGACGTCCGATACCGTCTTTACGCCTGCAATGATGTAGCCTACCTCGCCGGCAGAAAGCTTCTCCCGTTTTACCCTTACGAGAGAAAAGCCTCCCACCTCATCGACCTTATAGGTAGCCCCGTTAGAAAAAAAGCGGATGAGATCACCGTTTTTCACCATGCCATCAAAGAAGCGGCAATGGATGATCGTCCCCCGAAAGGGGTCATAATGGGCATCAAAAATGAGGGCAGAGAGAGGCGCTTCCGCGTTCCCTTTCGGCGGGGGAATCCTTTGCACGATGGCCTCAAGGATCTCTTCAATGCCGATGCCCTCCTTGGCCGAGCATTTCAAGTGACCGCTCGGATCGAGGGCCAGCTCGGATTCGATCTGCTGGATCACTCGTTCCACATCGGCGGTTGGAAGGTCGATCTTATTGATGACGGGGATGATTTCGAGGTTATTCTCCATTGCCAGATAGAGATTCGCCAGGGTCTGGGCCTGTACCCCCTGAGCTGCATCGATTAGAAGGAGAACCCCCTCGCATGAAGCAAGGGCCCGCGAGACCTCATAGGAAAAGTCGACGTGCCCTGGGGTATCGATCAGATTGAGCGCATAGTCTTTCCCGTCCCGGGCTCGATAGGGAAGCATGATCGCCTGGCTCTTGATTGTGATACCCCGCTCGCGCTCGATGTCCATGTTATCCAGGATCTGATCCTGAAAATCCCGGTCATCCACCATGCCGGTATGCTGGATGAGCCGGTCGGCGAGGGTCGATTTGCCATGGTCAATGTGTGCAATAATACTGAAATTCCGGATGTTTTCCATTGGCACTCATTATAACCTAAAGTCATTGAATTTGCGCAGGCAGGGGATTCTCGCCGCTGCTGTTCAAACACTAGACGTCTGACTTGAGATACTGGAGCTTTCTTCTCCGTGAAACTGCCAGGGCACAGGCGGTCGTACCGATCGCAAATCGCAAGTCGTTACGGGTTATGCCTTATGCCTGTGTGGCTAAACGTCAGACTTCGGCGTGCGGGCACGATTAGCGTCTTAGGTATAAGATCTTCAGTCTGGTGTCTGATGCTTATGGCCTGATGTCTGAATCACAGATCGTATGTGAA
>JBEKDJ010000248.1:0-7197 GCA_050014415.1 Thermodesulfobacteriota bacterium
CGCCCAATAGCCCCTATTCAGCAAGCAAGGCGGCTGCGGATCTGCTGGTCAGGGCCTATCATCAAACCTACGGGCTTCCTGTCCTTATCACCCGATGCTCCAACAATTATGGACCCTATCAATTTCCTGAAAAACTGATTCCTCTAATGATCTCCAATGCAATCGAAGACAGGGAACTTCCCATCTACGGTGACGGGATGCATATCCGGGATTGGATCTATGTCGATGATCACTGTCGGGCTTTGGATGCTGTCCTTCACCACGGCAAGGAAGGGGAAATCTACAATATCGGGGGTCGAAGTGAAAGGCCGAACCTTGCAGTGGCACAGACCATTTTGGACCGCCTGGGAAAACCCCCTTCCCTGATCCGATTCATCACAGATCGCCTCGGCCACGATCGGCGGTATGCCATTGACTTCTCTAAGATCGAGAGCAAACTGGGGTGGAGGCCTTCCGTCTCTTTTGAAGAAGGGATCAGTCGAACCGTTGGATGGTACCTGGCTCATCAGGAATGGTGGAGAAAGATCAAGACAGGCGAATATCTAGACTATTACGATCGAACGTACAAAAACCGTTGAAGTGAGATTCCGAATTGCAAATTCAGGAATTGGGGAATTGAAAAGGTGACCCTTAAATTCCTGAATCTTTAGACTCCTTGATCTTTAAGCCAGAGTGACGAAAAATGAAATGGCTATTGGTGATTGGCGCCAAAGGCATGTTGGGAACGGACCTCGTTGATACCCTTCGTTCCTCTTTTCGCACGGATCAGGACTGGGGGGTCATGGGATGGGATATCGATGAAATCGATATCCAGGAAGAGCATGCCACGGTCACAAAGATCGAACGTCTCCAGCCACGGATGATCATTAATTTGGCTGCTTACACTGATGTGGACGGGTGCGAGTCCAATGAGGAGAAAGCCTTTGCTGTCAATGCGGAAGGGATGAGACACGTGGTCCTTGGGGCTTCAAAATGCGGCGCGAAAGTGGTCTACTTGAGCACCGATTACGTTTTCGATGGAGAGAAGAAGGAACCCTACTTGGAAGAAGATTCCCCTCATCCACTCAGCGTTTACGGTTGGTCCAAATTGAAGGGGGAGCAATATGTTCGGGAGTTGGCGGAGGACGGTCTGATCATCCGCAGCCAATGGCTCTTTGGAAGACATGGTAAGAATTTCGTCCGCACCATTCTCCGCGAGGCGAGAGAAAAAAGGATGGTCTCGATCGTCGATGACCAAACCGGTTCGCCTACTTATACCGTCGATCTCGCCGCTGCGATTTCCGCCTTGATCCAGCGTAGGGCCCGCGGGATTTTTCATGTGGTCAATAGTGATTCTTGCACCTGGTTTGCCTTTGGTCAGGAAATATTGAGGCTTTCGGGAATGCCAGAAGCCAAAATCATTCCCATCTCCTCAAAGGAGTTGGGCCGCCCAGCTGCCCGACCCCTTTACTCCGTTTTGGGCACTCAGAAGCTGAAAAGAGAGATCCGCATGACGTTGAGACCATGGGCTCAGGCTTTGAGAGAATATATCAAATCCCAAATGTCCTTCTATTGAATTCGGGCATTTGAGGAACGGAGTCTGCGATGAATATCTGCGTGATCGGAACGGGCTATGTGGGGTTGGTGACCGGGGTCTGCCTGGCCGAGTTTGGGATGAACCTGACCTGTGTGGATAATGATCGTCAGAAGATCGATCTCCTCCACCAAGGGAAAGTCTCCATCCATGAGCCAGGCCTTGAAGACCTTGTGATGAGGAACATGAAGGAAGGGAGGCTCACTTTCTCGACAAGCATTCAAGAAGGAGTGGCATCGAGTTTGGTGATCTTCATCGCCGTAGGAACGCCTTCTAATGACGACGGTTCTGCTGACCTTCGATCGGTTGAAGAGGTGGTTAAAGAGATTGCTCGATGCATGGAGGGCTACAAGGTGGTCGTGGTAAAATCCACGGTTCCTGTGGGGACCTGCCGCCGTTTGAAACAGTTGATCCTAGAGTATCAACTTCGACCCTCTCCCTTTGACATCGTCTCCAATCCTGAATTCCAACGGGAGGGATCTGCCATTGAGGATTTCATGCGGCCAGATCGTGTGACCATCGGTGCTGAGAGTGAACAGGCGATCGCCATTATGAAAGATATTTACAGCGCCCTCTACCTGATTGAGACCCCTTTTGTCATCACCTCCCTGGAGACTGCTGAGATGGTGAAATATGCGGCGAATGCGTTTCTGGCCACCAAAATCACTTTTATCAATGAGATTGCCAATCTCTGTGAAGTGACGGGTGCCGATGTCCATCACGTCGCCAAGGCGATGGGTCTGGATGGGAGAATCGGAAAGAAATTTCTCCATCCGGGCCCTGGTTATGGGGGCTCTTGTTTTCCAAAGGATACCCGGGCCCTTTCGAGGATGGCTCACGAGAGGGGATATACGTTTGAGGTTCTGGATTCTGTCATCAAGGTTAACGAAGAACAGAAACAGAGGATGGTGGATAAGATCAGGGAGAAGGTAGGGGATCTGCGAGGTAAGACCATCGGGATTCTGGGTCTTTCTTTCAAACCCAATACGAATGATATCCGGGAGTCCTCTTCCGTTGCGATTATCCAGGGCCTTCTGGGGCTGGGTGCCAAGGTGAAGGCCTTTGATCCAGCGGCAATGGAGGAGGCCGAAAAAGTCCTTCCAGAATTGGAGTACGGGGATGACGCCTACGATGTGGCCAAGGGGTGCGATGCGTTGGTCTTGGCAACGGAGTGGAATCAATTCCGACGGTTGGATCTCCAACGCATTAAGGGCCTGCTAAAAAACCCGAACTTCATCGATCTGCGAAATGTCTATGATCCAGATCAGATGAAACGACTCGGGTTCAATTATTGTGGTGTGGGAAGGTGAGGCTTTGAGATTGGCCCCATCCAAGGGGGACTGGATCTTCGTCTCCGACGCCCATCTGACTGGAAAAGAGCCTGGAGAGGTCGAGGCCTTTCTCAAGTTCTTAAATTCAGAGAGGGAGCGGATGGGCCATTTGGTAATCTTGGGCGACCTTTTCGAGTTTTTTTTCGGATTCAAGAGGTTTTTTTCGGCAGTAGAGCCATTCGCCTTTTCTGATTACTTGCCTGTTTTAGAGAAGCTTCGGAGTCTGTATCGCCAGGGAATACGAATCAAGTATTTTGAGGGGAATCATGATTTTTTTCTTGATCCCTTTTTTACAGAACAATTCAACATGGAGGTAGAGGTCTATCCTAACGGGGGCGAGGAAAGCTTGGGGGGGAAGAGGGCATTCATCGCTCATGGAGATCAATCAAATCCCAAGCAATGGAGATATCGGGTTTTTCGAAGAATCCTCAAGAATCGATGGACTTATCATGTTATTCAACTCGCAGGTCCACGCCTCTCCCGGCGGGTGGCACTCGGGCTGAGTGAAAGGAGCTACCAGAAATACCATGGCAATGCTTGCCCAGGCCCATCATCCTCCTTCAAGATCTTTGCCCATCAGAAGTTCTTGGAAGGGTTTGAGATTGTTATCCTCGGCCACTCCCATTTCCCTGAGAAGGTCGAGGAGTGGATAGAGGGAAAGAGATGCCTCTACTTCAATGCAGGAGACTGGCTCGTTCACCGATCCTTTCTGCGGTTCACCCCTCCTGAGCATTTTGAGTTGGAACGATTTGCGGAGGGATAGATTGATTTGAGATTTTTGATTTCGGATTTTAGATTTCAGATTTCGGATCTAAATCTCGCATTTCGAAACCCGCATTCCACAATCGGACGAAAGTATGTTGCACAGGGCAGTATTTCTTGATCGAGATGGGACACTCAACGAAGAGGTGGGATATGTGAACCACCTTGAGCGCTTCACCCTCCTCCCTCGAGTGGGCCAGGCCATCCGTTTATTGAATCAGCATGAGATCAAAGCAGTAGTCATCACAAATCAATCGGGTGTGGCAAGAGGATATTTCCCAGAATCGTTGGTCCATTTGGTTCACCGGAAGATGCAGGATCTCTTGAATAAGGAAGGAGCCTATCTCGATGGGATCTATTACTGTCCTCATCATCCTGACGCAGGTGATCCTCCATATCGTCAGAAGTGTCAATGCCGGAAGCCGGCGACGGGATTGGTGGAAAGGGCAGTGAAGGAGTTGGATCTGGACTGTTCCCGAAGTTATGCGATCGGGGATCGAGTCGCCGACGTTGAATTTGGCCATCAGATCGGAGCAAAAGGAATCCTGGTTCTCACCGGCTATGGTAAGGGAGAATGGGAATACTCCAGAGACCGATGGAGAGTGAGTCCAGATTATGTTACCCCTGATCTCTACGAGGCGGTCCAATGGATTCTTGAACGGGAGGGAGTGAAGGGCCCGAATTCCAAGGTAATGGGTGAAGCTTCGCTTTCTAAAGGAGGGTGAAAATGCCAATCAGCAAAGAGCTTCTGGAAATCCTAGCATGTCCGAAGTGTAAGGGAGACATTTTTCTGAACAAGGCAGGGGACGGACTGATCTGTAAGGCGTGTCGTTTGGTCTACCAGATAAAGGACGATATTCCGGTGATGCTGATCGATGAGGCCCTCCCTTATAAGGGGGAAGAGTAAATTCTAACAACACCAGGTTGGGGTTTAGGTTAAGATATGAAGCAAACGGCAACCAAATTCAACGTCTTACAAGAAAATTCTCAGACTTGAACGTGTAAGGATCTAACATGGAACCTGAGAGAGCGCGAGACGTAAGTCGCAAGAGGTTTTACGTATAATCACTAACGCTTTAACCCTTACGAATAAGAATTTTGCAGTGCCTTCGGCCGGAAGATTCTGTCAGAAAGTGAGCGATTTTGCAGAAAATATTGGATAATGAGTTTGATTTTTAAGTTTAGTTCCCTCTTCTTTCTACAGAAAAGGGAAGTCCCGTCCTGGGCTGGACTCCTCCCTTTTTGCAAAGGGAGGTCGGGAGGGATTTAGGAAGTTTGTCCCTTGCAGCTAAGCTGATACGAACTCATGATGGGTTCGTTATCTACAAACAATCAAAATTCAATAAGTTGCGAATACGCGACACGGAAACGGTCACGCGATTCCTAACACAACATAGAGAAAATCCATTGAACAAGCTGCCCCAGAAAAGAACAGGGTATCCCTTAAAAGCAAAGGCGAGGAGTGAGCACCATATCTACCTTCAAGTCGGAGATAAGGTTTTCCACAAAAACTTCAAATCCTGGGGAGGTGGGATCGTGACCGAGACCTGGACCTCTGGTCTGCCCGGCGGGTTTTGTTATGTTCGAGTCCTGTTTCAGGATGGGAAACAGAGGGTCTTCGACAACAATTTCGATAGCACGTGCTGTTGTTATTACACGGGTGTTACCCTCCTCAACAGAGTTGAAATATAAACCTCCCCGCCCACTTCCTTGAAGTACCATCATCGTGCCATACAGCAAGAGGTCGGCTAACAATAGACTAGAACAGATCATAAAGAGTGCGGTGACTCAGCTTCAGCCGTCGGTTGAAAAGTCGCATGAATAGACGTACATTCCTCAGGCTTGCTTCACTTGCCGGTATTTCAGGCGCTTTGATCACTTATCCGGTCTTTGTCGAACGGTATCTCGTTCAGATCAACAGATACATCATTCCAGTCCCTAATCTCCCCAAGCCGTTTGACGGTTTTACTATTGTCCATTTAACCGATCTACACTATGGTCCTTTAGTTCCCATCGAATTTGTGAAGCATGTAATATGGCGAGCGAATAACATTTCAAAGGATCTGGTAATCTGTACTGGAGATTATGTGCATCAACGGAATTCAACTTCACAGATTGATAGAATATGGCCCGTCATCGACACATTGAGAGCTCCTTGTGGTGTGTTTTCGACTCTTGGGAATCATGATCACTGGGCAAATACGGATAGATCGACCTTCTGGCTCGAAAAGACAGGTCAGGATCTTCGTCACAAAGCCAAATATATAGAGAAAAGCGGCCAGAAGTTGTGGTTTGTAGGAGCTGGAGATCTTTGGGAAGATCATCTGAATCTCGATTATCTTATGGAATCAATTCCCGAAGCCGACTGCAGAATAGTGCTGGCCCATAATCCAGATACTGCGGATACCGATTTTTCAACGCGAATAGACTTGATGATATCAGGGCATACTCATGGAGGTCAGGTAAACATTCCATTTTATGGCACACCTATATTGCCTGTAAAGAACAAGGATTATTCGTTCGGGATTAAGAAGGCAAAGAAGAGATTCACATTGTTCATCTCGAAAGGGATTGGATGGGCGATCTACCCGGTAAGATTCAACTGTTTTCCTGAAATTGCCGTTTTACAACTTCTAAAGGCAACACGAGTAAATCATGGAGCGATCAGAACTTGATCCCCGAAGCGTTGAGTTAATGCAGCCGACAGTTCCTCGGTGACTTTTTCTTCGGTAAGCTCCACCATGAGCTCACCCCCTTCGCCCACTACCAGCTTGCCGTACTTCTTGATCACCTCGGCCACCTCAGCAGGCTCCACTGTCCACCAGCCACGGGTGCGCAAGAGCAACTCCTCACCCTTCAACCGTTGAGGCGTTACCAGGTCAATACTGCGAAACCAGGCTTCCCACCCGATCTGGGCTGGAGCACGAAGCACCGGACTTACGGGATCGTGGTAGATGCGACAACGACCAAACAGACGCATGCGGATCATCACAACTCCTTCTTGAGAAAACTGCTGATTTTCTCATGCTGTGGCAACACTTCACTTGGAACAAAAATCCCATCGAGGCTGAGCACCTTGGCTAGGCAATGAATATAGAGCAAGGCTGCATCTTCTTCGCTTTCAGCGATTCCCTTCCTTGCTGCAAGAGGCCAGACCCGCTCAAATAACTTCCGAGCTTGCTCGCGACCATGTCGGAGCCTCTGGTCAAATAGCGGAATTTTCAAGACCCTTAGGAACTCATTCTGGGCCTTCTCCATGTGGGAAAAGACGCGCCTCATACTCTGAACCGAAGGATCATGGCCCCATTCGTCATGAAGAGGCATCTTCTCCCCTCTGCAAACTACTGATTTAGATTCCAATCGTAGGATTGAAATTTAATCCGAATCCGATCCCGATTCTCTCTTAAGTAAACCTTTTTCTCACCTTCATCAAGGAAATTCAAGATCGTTTCGATAAGGGCTTCGTGACTGCCTCCAAAATCGACCCCATACCATTTAAAGATCATGGAAATCAGAATCGTCCCCTCTTGA
>JBEKDJ010000249.1:0-7195 GCA_050014415.1 Thermodesulfobacteriota bacterium
AGCAATCCGAGAAATACTATTGAAGAGATTCGAGGCCGAAGGACTAGAAATGAGTAAATGGCTCTATTTACAGGCAAACTACCTAGAATGTACTAAGAAGTTCGCTGAGAAAAAAAGAGGTATCGTGCTTTTACCCATGGTTGAGGTGAAAGAGGAAGTGGCGCAAGGGAAGCTGAAAATACTCCATCTCATGGAAGATATAGAGGTCGGAGTAAACGTTTTGTTTCCTATAGATGTTCCTCTAAGCCCAGTTGCGGAGCAGTTCATACACTTGGTTAAAAAAGCTTTTCCAGGTAGCCTTAATGGTGGTTCTGGGTGCAAAGTGGCATCCCTCCAATTGAAAAAATAAAATACTACAAAAGAGAAGAAAGAAAGCGAGTTACGTTAGCTTCACAAGGAATGGCTGTTGGAAAAAGTTAAGTATGTCTACTGAGAACTATCACAAGAAATTTAAATTGGTAGATCCAGAACTCGGAGACATTAGAGGGCTGCCATGCATTATATAATATAGGGCAAGGGCTGGCCTACATCTAGTCCAGTGGGCCTAATACTGGCTATTAGTTGGGAGTGCAGGAAGGAGTCATCCGGAGCCTTGTATACATTACTTTAGAGCATAAATGCATGCTGCTCAATCGCTACTTCAGCCGAGATTGTGTCAGTGTTTTGCCTACTAATAGATACGAATACGGTAGAAACTGAAATTGCATTAAGGTATTGGATAGAACCGGTGAAATGATCATTATCCTTAGAGTCAACCATTACCTCTAGGCGCTAAAGGATGCTATTTCCGGCCTCCGCTTTATAAAGTAATTAGCGAAATCGAGATTCAAAGGGAAAAACTACTTCTAGAAATTGAAGAGAGAATCGGTGAATAGTCAGATGATCTGTGTATCTTGGAAAGGGGGATAGATAGCCTGCTTCAGGGAAAACTGATATTTCGTGTCGACATTGAGTTGGTGCCTGAGCTACTAAGGTATGAGTTCAAGGTGAAGTCAGTAAGGAAGTGAGTGACATACCGTAGTAGAGAAAAGTCCAAAGCAGTTACCATGCGTAAGGAGGAAAATATGTCTAAAAGAATAGCTATCATTGGTACACTAGATACAAAAGGGGAGGAGATTAGATACATTAAACAACGAATTGAAGAACAAGGTCACCAAGCCATCGTAATAGATGTGGGCGTTCTAGGCGAGGTGCCTTTTGAACCTACTATAACCCGTTACCAAGTAGCCGAGGCTAGCGGGGTAGGATTAGACAAGATCGCTGCTTTTGGTGAGGAGTCAGAAGCAATGAATGCTATGGCAGAAGGGGCATCTAAGGTGGTTGAAGAATTATATTCCAGTGACAAGTTAGACGGCGCGGTGGCTATAGGGGGGTCAATGGGCACCGCTTTGGGATTGACGGTAATGAAGGTGCTACCCATAGGAGTGCCAAAGCTGATACTGTCTACTATTGCTTTTACACCACTAATAACCTCTGAGGTAGTAAGTGGAGATTTGATGATGTTGCACTGGGTGGCTGGCTTTTGGGGGATCAATGATATAAGTAGGAGAGTGCTTGACGTGGCAGCGGGAGCTATTTCAGGTTCTGCTAAGCTATACAGTAGACAGAAAATCA
Source organism: Thermodesulfobacteriota bacterium (assembly GCA_050014415.1). Classification (GTDB taxonomy): domain Bacteria; phylum Desulfobacterota; class BSN033; order BSN033; family UBA1163; genus JBEKDJ01. Next base: position 1,615 of record JBEKDJ010000249.1, read on the forward strand.
ATGAGAAACCCATAGTAGGTATAACCTCTTTGGGAATGGTGGCGTGTAAATATCTGTATTGGCTTAAACCAGCCTTGGAGCAAAAAGGCTATGAGGTAGCTGTATTTTATGTGTCAGGGACAGGTGGCAGAGTATTTGAGCAAGCTATAGCGGAGGGTTCGATTTGTGCTGCATTAGACCTCGCAACCATTGAACTCGGTGATCAAGTATGCGGTGGGATTTGTTCTGCTGGCGCGCACAGGTTAGAGGCAGCAGGTAAGAAGGGAATTCCCCAGATAATAGCTCCAGGTTGTATAGATTGGTTTCGATGGGAGACACCCAAGCCGCTTCCGCGAAAGTTTGCAAACCGTACCAAGCGTGTGCATAATCCATTAGTAAGCGTCATCAATACACTCCCGAAGGAGAAAGCAACAATTGCTAAATTAATAGCCGATAAGTTAAACCAAGCAACAGGACCAGCAGCAGTAGTTGTTCCTATGGGAGGTTTCTCCGAACTCGATAAGCCCGGCGGGTTTTCTTATGATCCTCGCGGGAGAGAAGCATTTAGACGAGTGCTGAAGGCTAACCTCAAACCGGAGGTTAAGATGGTAGAACTTGATGCCAATATTAATGATCCGTCCTTTGCTGATAGCGTTATGTCACTATTGGATGAGATGATGCAAATGAGGCAGGCTACCTAGTAGGACTATCCGCGGTCTCTCTGGATGCGTATGCTATATGGTAAATGTCTCGTCTATCTTGATAGGAATAAGGAAATGCCCTCAATAGTTTCAACCGTTACCTAGTGTTCCTTACGGAGGGAAAAATATTGTTTTTATCTGTTACGAGAATGAAGATTACTAGCCCACCCATAATTAGAGAGCGACTGTAGATGCCAAGATCGTCTTTGTAGCGAAGCAGAGAAATAGTCTGGAAGAGAACAAGCGAATCAAGCAAGGAGGGATTCCAGAAGATTAGAGCAAACAGAAGAAGTGGCAGAAAGATACCGATGCACGGTGGACCCAAAAGAATGGACAGAACTACTACGGCTATAAGAATCATATCGATGTGGATGTGAAACATAAACTGCTTCGCAGTTATGAGGTGACTTCTGCATTGGTTCATGACAGTCAGGTATTTGAGGGCTTTCCGGATGAGGACAACAGTCGAGACGTACGGGCGGACTCGGAGTACTGTTCGGAGGAGAAGCTGCGGGAGTTGAGGAAATGGAAATATCGGGAACATCTGCAACGCAAAGGATGTAGGCACAAAAAGCTGACCAATAGAGAGGTCCGAAGCAATCGAACGCGTTCTGGAATCCGGAGTCGAGTGGAACATATCTTTGGGGTGGAGGCGAAGCGGGCGGGGAGCCTGATCGTACAAGTTATTGGTTTGGTCAGGATGAAAGCGAAGGTGGGGTTGAGGAATTTAGCCTACAATTTGGATCGATACCGTGTTTTGGTTGGGACATTAGTGCTCCAGGCATACCAGGATTGCAAAAAGCCGACGGACACTGCAGTTCAGATAGACTTTATATGATAGATGATAGATCTTTCTGCTTAACATTTTACTTAAATTCGACTCAACGAAATTTTATTCCTCGAAATTTAAATTACTAGAGATTCCCTTAATTTGCCATCCCTAACCGACGTCCTCCGGGGGGTAATATTTCAGAGCACTAAGCCGCCATCAATTCTGAAAATTTAAGAACTTCCTAATAACCTGGAGGGCAGAGTTCCACGGGCTTTGCCCGTGGGTGAATGGGAACTCGCCCATAGGGCGTCAAGCATAGCTTGTGTTTTGGAACGAGTGCCAAGGGCTCTGCCCGTGGGTATCTACTATTTGAGGCTGGAGGTTCAACATTTCGCTAATATGAAACGAAACATCTACTTAAAGAGAAAAACATTGGAAGAGGCGAGAGCAGCTTCTCTCGTGTTGGCCTCCCTCGTGCATCTCGAAGCCGAGAAGATCCCGGTGGCACGCTCTGTTGGTCGGGTGATCGCAGAACGTCTCTTCGCGAAGGTCTCTTCTCCTCCTTTTCACTGTGCTGCGATGGATGGCATTGCCGTTAAGGCAGAGAACACCTACGGAGCGACTGAGGAATCCCCAAAAATCCTTTCGATGAATAAAGAGGCTTTCTTTGTTAATACAGGAAACCCCATTCCAAAGGGGACGGATGCAGTCATCATGATCGAAGACGTCCATCTCATTGATTCAAAAGGGCCGGAGAGGGCGGAAATCAGAGAGGCTGCCTATCCTTGGCAGCATGTCAGATCCGCCGGTGAGGATGTGATCGCAACCGAAATGGTCTTTTCTGAAAACCATGAGATCACCGCTTATGATTTAGGTGCACTCCTAGCAAGCGGTTACCAAGAGGTCAAGGTGAAGAAGAAGCCTAGAGTGCTGATCCTTCCCACCGGGTCAGAATTATTGGAACCCGATGAATCTTGGCTCAGCCGTCCCGATGCTCGGCCCGGCATTATCGAATCCAACTCTTATGTCCTCAGCGGATTGATCGTCGGGGATGGCGGAATCCCTCTCCGTCACTCGATTGTCAAGGATGATCGCAACGAAATTAAGAAGGCGCTCCTTTCAAACGCTCAAGGAGCAGATGTTATTCTGATGATTGCTGGCTCCTCCGCAGGTTCGGAAGACTATACTCGGTCTGTTATCGAGGAGTTGGGAGAAGTCCTCATCCACGGTGTCTCCATGATGCCGGGAAAACCAACTCTCATCGGCAAATTCAAAGAACGGCCCATCATTGGCATCCCCGGTTACCCGATCTCCGCAATCATCTCTTACGAGGAATTGGTCAGGCCCATCCTCAAGCGATCGCTCCATTTGGTAAATCCTGAGAGGCAGAAAATAAGGGCCTTTCCTACGAGGAAGATCCCTTCGAAGCTAGGAACAGAGGAATTCCTGAGAGTGAAGATAGGCAGCGTGGGAAAAAAATTCTTTGTAACTCCCTTGCCCAGAGGTTCGGGAATGATCAGCTCTTTGACGAGGGCGGATGGGATCGTGAGGATTCCGAGCCTTTTAGAAGGTTTGGACGAGGATGAAGAGATAGAGGTAGAGCTCCTCAAACCGGTTCAGGAAATCCTGAATACCATCGTGATGGTAGGAAGCCATGACCTCACCCTTGACATCTTGGCCAACACCTTAGGAAGATTCTATCCCCCGATCTTCCTCTCCTCCCATAATGTGGGGAGTCTGGGTGGGATCCTTGCGATCAAGAACGGCACCTGCCACATGGCTGGGGTTCACCTACTTGATCCCGATACGGGAGAATATAACTTTCCATACATACGCCAATATTTAGGAGGAATTGATGTCAGAGTCATCCATCTCGTCAACAGGGAGCAGGGGTTGATTGTTCAGCAAGAAAACCCTAAGAAGATAGAAGGACTGAAAGACCTTCTCCGAAAAGACGTCTCCTTCATCAACCGCCAGAAAGGATCTGGAACGAGAATCCTTCTGGATCATACCCTGAAGACACTTTCCATTGAATCGGATCGGATCAGAGGATATGGCAAAGAGGAGTACACCCACATGGCTGTGGCCTCGATGGTTGCCAGTGGAATAGCGGATGCTGGACTGGGAATTCTGTCCGCTGCCAGGGCCTTAGGATTGGATTTCGTTCCTGTGTGCACGGAAAGCTATGATCTCATTATTCCCTCCATCCATTTCGAAGATAAAAAGATCCAAAAAGTGATCGAGACGATTCGCTCAGAGGAGTTCAAAAAGACGGTTCTCCAGATGGGTGGCTACGAGGTTTCAAGAACAGGAGAAGAACTATTCGATTGCGAAATGCAGAATGGCGATTGCGGAATAAAACCCAAGGAATAAATAAGCAATTCCGAAATCCGCAATTCGAAATCTGAATTTGGAAAAGATGTTATTAGATTCTTGCATGTTTAATTTTGAGAATTTTCTTCTAATAACCCGGAGGGCAGAGTTCCACGGGCTTTGCCCGTGGGTGAATGGGAACTCGCCCATAGGGCGTCAAGCATAGCTTGTGTTTTGGAACGAGTGCCATGGGCTCTGTCCGTGGGTATCTACCATTTATGCAGCCAATAACTGAACGACATTTTCAATTGCGGGATCAGCAGCTTGATAAGCGGCTTCTATCTTGGTCTTGGGGTGTTTGACAGGAGCCGGCTGATAATGGAACAGAGAATTGGCCAAAGGGCCACAAACGCGTTTGTGAAAAAGCACAAAAAGTAGGCATACTTTGATACCTTTTTCCGTAAGGCGGTAGAGGTAATGTTGGGCGTCCCGTTGAATGAGGTCATGAGCTTTCATCTTGTGTAAATCATAGCGTAGTTGATTCAGAAAGTAAGCCTTTGAGGAGAGGCTAAAACGTTTAAGCAGGGCCATGGCCGATTTATGACTGAGGCTGATGCATGATAAACATCCAGATGCCACGCATCATCAGAGTAATTGCAACGATCCGATAAAAGAAGGTCTCGGGAATGCGCTTAAGGAGGCGCCGGCCACCAATCGTGCCAAGGGACACTCCAATTGTGGCTAAAACGATGGTGGGCCATACTTCAGCAAGGCCGTGCGATTCTGTGTACAAATAGACTGGCATCCGTGCGGCATCCACCATGAGTGCAATGGCTGTGGCAGTAGCAATGAAGGCCTTTTTTGGCACCTTCACCCCCAGCATGGCTGCTGATCGGATCCCGCCTTGATTTCCGACCAGGCCGCCGAACACACCTGAAAGCGCCCCGGCAACCCAGGCCGCTGTCCCTCTGAATTGAATTTGGCGAGCCATGCCAGTCAACTCCATTAAAGCGGCGAGTATGAGCAGACCGCCAAACACGTAACTGAGGTCCCGGCTCTCGGCGTAGCTGAGGAGCAGCGCCCCGGCCAGACCGCCTGCCGCACTTGTGAGGCCAAAACTCCAAAAAATAGGAAAGTCAATATGCTGGCTGAGTGACCAATAACGGAGGGCTGTACCACAGAGGTGAGGAATAGCGGCCGCCGCAACGGCAAGTTTCGTTCCGATTTGGTGGGCAAGAACGGGGATGAGGAGACTGCCGATTCCAAAGCCGGCCACTGCAGCGACAGCGCCACTGATCACTCCGATTGGGAGGATCATGATGATGACAGACATTGGCTATGTGTTCTCTCGATTGAAAGGAGAGGTTTGGGTCAATCGGAGCGTGTAAAAATGGAACTTTCCTACAGCTATCCTGCTGGGGTAACTATCTGTCTCTGGACTTCTCCCGTTGACTTATTATATCAAATTTCCAGGTCTGCAATGGAAATATTCATAACAAGGAATTAATTGTCGTCGCGACCTTTGACATGTGAATATATCTGCCAAAGCTGATGCCAAAAATGAAATCAAAAAGACAGAAGGTTTGATCTTCAAATCGCAGGTTTTTTGGATCCATAAAACCCGAGCTTGATAGCAAATGTTGAAACTTCTTAAAATCGGAAGAGTCTACGTGGAGCACCTCGGTATAAGCTTTCCTTACTCTTTGAGCGTTGATTTGATGATGATCTTCGACTGAAGGGTTCGATGCACGGGGCACATGTCTGCAATCTCAAAAAGCCTCTTCCGTTGCTCTCTGTCGAGTGTGCCCAGCAGTTC
>JBEKDJ010000250.1:0-7191 GCA_050014415.1 Thermodesulfobacteriota bacterium
GAGCGGTACGACAGGCACACCTCGTGGCGCCCTTTATACCCAAGGCCGTAATCTTGAGAACGCCAGGATAAAATCCTTCGAATTGGGTGTGGAAAGAGGGGACAAACACATCATGTTCTTGCCTTTTTTTCACGTCGCTGGATTTAGCCATTTCTGGAGCTTCTTCTACGGGGCAGGGAGTAACGTCATTATGCAACAGAGATCCTTCGACCCTGCTGCCGTGCTGCAATTGATCCAGGAGGAGAAGGCAACTGATATTCACATTGTACCTACCCAATTGGTCAATCTGCTGGCCCTCCCCAATATCGAGAAATACGATTTGAGTAGCCTGAAACGGATATGGTACGGGGCTTCTTCCATGCCTGTAGAATTGTTGAAGAAAGGGATAGAGAGGTTTGGAGCGATTTTCATGCAGGGTTATGGTCAGTCGGAATCGGGGCCGGAAGTTACCTTTCTGCCAAAGAAGAGTCATCATGTCCTGGACAAATCCCTTGAGGAGCAGAAGATACTGGCCTCATGCGGTCAACCCTCCCCCGGGGTGCATGTCAGGGTAGTGGATGAGACTGGCAATGATGTGACACCCTATGCGATAGGAGAAATCATCCTGAAGAGTAATGCCATGATGGTCGGATACTGGCATAAGCCAGATGAAACTCGGGATGTACTCATCGATGGATGGCTTCATACAGGTGATCTGGGATACTATGATCGACAAGGATATATCTATATTGTTGACAGAAAGAAGGACATGATCATTAGTGGGGGGGAGAATGTCTATCCCCGGGAGATAGAGGAGGTTCTCTATCAGCATCCTGCAGTGTCTGAGGTTGCCGTCATTGGTGTTCCCGATGAAGTATGGATAGAACGGGTTCATGCCTTGATCGTTTTAAAGAAAGGGGAGCGCGCTACCGGGAACGAGATTATAGAATTCTGTAAACAGCGCCTGGCTCGCTACAAAGCCCCCAAATCGGTCGAGTTTGTAGAGTCTTTGCCAAAGAATCCCCAGGGTAAGATCTTGAAGAGAGAACTCAGAGAAAAGTATTGGACAGAATCGGAAAGAAAAATCCTCTCTACCCCCTCCTTTGCTAAAGAGGGGTGAGGGAGGATGAGGCAGTTTTATGATTTACGGTTGACAAAACCGAATAGATTGAAGCACGAAGGGGAATCAAGATGGATGATCTTTTGAAACTGATGAAAACCAGAAGGAGTATTAGGCGATATCAAGAGAAATATATCCCGGATGAACTTCTTGAAAAGCTGATTGAGGCCGCCCGCTGGTCCCCATCAGGAGACAATGGCCAGCCATGGCGCTTCATTATCGTCCGAGATCCTGAGACCAAAAAGGCATTAGGAAAGATTGCCGCGGAGGGAAGCGGCAGAAGATTCACGGCAGAGTATTTCACGGGGCGCATGCAGGAACGATTTGAGGGACTGAAAGACCCCGGCAAGAAGGATAAGGCTTTCAAAAAGCTAACATCGGGCGAGGTCTCATCTTTTTTAGCGAATGCTCCGGTGATTATCGTCGTTTGTGCTAAACTGGATGTATGGGATGTTCCCTATGACGCTGCGATGGCCACCCAAAATATGCTGCTAATGGCCCATTCCTTAGGCCTTGGATCCTGTGTGGTCGTGGCGCCGGTGTCGGATATGAAAGATGATATTAAAGTGATGAAGTTGCTCAAGATACCCCACGGGTATAAGATCGTTGCCCCTTTGGCCATTGGTTATCCTGACGAGAGTCCGAATCCAAGGCCGAGATTGTCCCTTGAAGAAATCATCTTCTATGAGGAGTTCAACATAAGGAGGAAGAAATGATCGACAGTCTATATTTTCGCGATATTGTCTCTTCCCTTGAGAAGGTGCTCTATTATGAAAGAGGAAGAGGGGCCTACTTTCGAGCTACCCTGGTTGGTAAAGATTTTATTGATGATAAGCGCATCCAGGGGACAACTTCGGAAGAAGTGATTGAGAGCTGTGTCAAGGTGATGCGTGAAAAGGGTATTGTGAAGGATGCAAGTTCTATTAAGGATAAAAACGGGACCTTGTTTACCTTCGAGATAGAGGGCTGCATGCATCTACCGATTGAAGCAAGATTAAAGGAGGAGGGTGTCCCCACTTACATCTGTCCACCGGTAAATATGATCCTCTATAAGATTAGAGAAATCTTGGATCTGGCAGTTGAGATTGCCGATATCACTGTGAATCAGGATGGTGGAAGATGTACCATAAGAGTGGTGGTGTTTAAGCAGGATTAGCCTGAAAACGGTTAGCTCAATTCTTAGGCTTAAGAAGCTGCTGTGAAAAGGAGGGAGGAATGTTGAAGAAGGTGATTGCTCCCAAGAACTTGCATCGACCTTTTGGCTACGCTCACGCCATTCAGATTGACAATACGATCTATATCTCGGGTCAGATCCTTCTCGATCAGGAGATGAATGTCGTCGGTAGGAATGATATTGCTGCACAGACTGACCGGGTCTATGAAAACCTCAAAAAGGTCCTCGAAGATGCCGGCGGTACGATGAACAATATCGTCATGTTGAACATTTACTGCACGGACTTGGAGGCATACGATAAGAAGACCAGGCACTTGCGCAAGAAGTATTTTGGGGATTACTATCCGGCCATCACGGCCGTTGAGGTCAAACGACTCTATCGGCCAGACTTCATGATCGAAGTTGAGGCTGTCGCTGTCCTCGACGGCAAATAACGGCTGTCCATCCTTTCCGACCACATCGTAAACAGGGTATGTCTCGGTAACCGCAAACGAGTCTGACCCCATTGCCGCTTCAAGCTTGTCTATACACAGCGACATTAATCGCAGCAAAGTGCGTCATTCCCGCGAAAGCGGGAATCCAGAAAAACACTGGATTCCGGGTCAAGCCCGGAATGACAGACTGGATAATACTTATGTCGTTATATATAATTCATTGACTTCTCTTACTCCCTTTGTTGAATTCAAACTGCGGAGATGACTTTGGTCAGATTGATTAGGGCAGAAAAGTTCTAAAACAAACCGCTGATGACGATTTCTCCGCTCATTATCTTTCTAAGAATCTTGAAACCAATTCCGTCGAAAAAATAGGGGAGTCCAAATCTAATCCTTAAGAGGCTGAGGCCCAGAATGGTTCCTGAATCCGCCAGGATGTGTAAATCCGACTTACTGGAGAGGCCTCTGGAGACGGTAAGTCTCCCGTGACGAAATTCAAGTCCCGCTGAGATTTGGATATCAGGGATTTCTATCAGGACCCTCGCATCGAGAGATTCGAAGGTCCTTAGTTTATCTGGCCTTTTTTCCATGTTCTGCCTGATCAGATCAGCGAGCATGACGGGAAGGCCCAATTCACGGGCCTCCGGGAGAATGATGATCTCAGGCATTTGGGCCCTCTTCAAAAAGCGTTCTTATAGACTTTGAGGATTTCGTCAGGATCAAAAATCATCTTCGGGTTATAGACAATCGACCCGTCCATGAGAGCGTCGTTTGCACACTGCTCCAAACCAGATTCCTTTACATTTACTTCCCTGAGGGTCTGCGGCATCCCTATGGATTTGGAAAACCCCCGAATGGCGATGGCGGCTTGCTCCGCTGCTTTCACGGGCTCCAAATCTCTAATGTCTTCGCCCATGGCTTGGGCAACTTGCGAATATCGATCGATGCAGGCATCGAGGTTGTAAAGGATGCAGTGAGGCAGAAAAATGCGATTGGCAATCCCGTGGGGGACACCGAACTTGGCACCGATGGAATGGGCAAGGGCGTGGACCATTCCCACCTGGGCGTTCGAAAAGGCTGCCCCTGCGATACACGCTGCGATTGACATCCATCCCCTTGCAACGATATCCCCACCGTTCCCCACGGCCCTGGGAAGATATTCTTTGATCATCCTGATTCCATGCAGAGCCAGAGCGTCAGCAATCTGACAATCCGAATCCTAAAACTTTCGAAATCTGCCTGGCTGTTCCGCCTTCAACTCCCAACCCTATTACAACACAGTCTCCAGCGAGTGAGGATGAGGGCAGGAGTGGCTCTATTTCGTGTCAGAAATCTTGATCTCGATGATATGGAGTCTATTCGTTTGCGAAAACAATGTCAACGAGAAAGGAAATGATTTCTGGTTTTCCAATCAATTCCCTGAAGAAAAAGTCAAGAATCTTATTGGAGGTTGTATAGGGAAGAACGGCATCAAGGGTAGAGGAGCCAGTAACCGAAGGGCAAGGCATGAAAATCGATGACACCGCCACTTTAGCGCTTTGGATCTCGCGAAAATGTGATATCACGACCGTCAGTTCATCTTCTGGCGAACGGGTGAGGTTGAAGAGCAAGTCCAGATGGGGCTTTCTCTCCTCGAACTGCATTAATAGATCGCGTTCCGCGGCGAATCAATGCGGTTTCTCCTCAAGCGCACCCGCTAGGGCGGCGCGAAGCGCCGATCCATTGTCGAAGTTCAGAGGTACGCCGCTTGTTGCCGCGCCCTCCGCAGCGGCAGGTGTTAGCCCTCCAGCGCGTTGGCACCCGCGGCTGCTACCTGACCGTCTTGCGCGGGTAGCATGCCGGAGACGCCAATGGCACCTATCATCTTACCGTCCAGAATGAGGGGAATCCCCCCTTCAAGAGCAATGAGATTCCTCATCGAGAGCAGGCGCAGCCCCAAACCACCCGCAGCAAGTGCCTCCTCAAATACCTTGGTTGGACACTTGAAATTTACTGCTGTTTCGGCTTTGGATTGAGCAATAGAAACGCTGCCGAGTGCCGCCTGATCCAGTTTGTGCAGCATGACGAGATGTCCCCCGCTGTCCACGATGACGATAACCATGGGCCAGCGATTGGCAACCGCTTCAGCTTCTGCTGCCGTCATGACCCTTTTTGCGAGCTCAAGTGAAATCGGCGGTCCATACGGTGTGGGAACTTGAGTGGGTTTGGGTTGCATTTGATCCTCCTTCTTAGGGCTAACGGGTGCGGTCTAGGAGCAAGCCCCGAAGGGGCGTTGTTTGTTCGAACCGTACCCGATAGGGCGGTGCGAAGCGCCGCCCTATCAATCGCTATCAGATGATTTCTTCGTATCTTACTAAAGTTCAAAGTAATTTGCAATCCATAATGAACTTGCAGAAACCATACAGCCTGAGATCAATCCAGTGAAAAAAATGAAATGATAAAAACAAATGATAAAAGAATTGTTGAAAAAAGGAATTAGTTTATGGTATAAGCCATTTAACTTCTGAATGAATATACAAAGCTTTTTTCTCGAATGCACTGCTCAGACTTTGGAAAACGCTTGGGGTAGACACAATGAAAAACAGGGGTAGGTCGAGATCAAATGAAAAGGAGCAGAATAAGTTCAGGGTGGACAGAAGGACATTTCTTAAGCTGTCGGCCATCACCGGCGCAGCAGTGGGGGCGAGCAAGATCATCGGTCAACTCAACACCCCTGAGGCCTCACCTATTCAGAAGGCTTTTGAAGAGAAGTGGATAGCCACTTCCTGCCTGAATTGTCAGGCTCGCTGTGCTATCCGGGTAAGGGTAGTGAATGGCAAAGCAATAAAGATTACTGGAAATCCCCTCTCTCAAGTTTCTGAAGGGAAGATCTGCCCTCGAGCACACATAGGAGTTCAGGTACTATACGACCGTGACCGGATCAATGCCCCGTTAAAGAGAACGAATAATGAAAAAGGGAAAGGGGTCGATCCTAAGTGGGTTTCCATTTCCTGGAATCAGGCGTTGAGCGAAGTAATAGGCCGTTTAACCAAACTTAGAGAGAATGGTGAACCCAATAAACTTCTCCTTTTTTACGGTTTGAATACGGTCAGTACTGAAGATATGATACTCCGATTTGCAGAAGCTTTCGGAACGCCAAATACTATCTCGGGAGACGGACTTGATAGTGAGACAGAGAAATCGGGCAACTGGATGGCTGACGGACACTATGCCAATACAGCTTATGACCTTGATCACTCCAATTACATCCTTGCCTTTGGCGCTGACATGCTCGAATCATCCAAACCTTTGTCTCGATTCTTGAGGAAGTGGGGGAAGATACGACGAGAAAAACCAGATCGCTCCAAAATTGTAGTGATCAATCCGAGGTACTCTGTTACGGCAGCCAAGGCTGATGAGTGGATACCCATCAACCCAGGCACAGACGGGGCCTTGGCGATGGCCATTGCCCATGTCATTATAAGCGAGGAACTCCATGATAAGACGTTTGTCAAAGATTGGACAGTGGGATTCGATTTCTACAGAAATTTGGCACTCAGTCAATATAGCCCACAAGATGTATCAAAAATAACTGGCATCGAACCCGAAGCCATTCAACGAATTGCGAGGGAATTTGCCAAAACCCGGCCAGCCCTTGCCCTGAGAGGCAAGGAATCGATCAACTGGGCTGAAGGATCATACAGCAGCTACGCCATATTCTGTCTAAACGCCTTAGTCGGCAGCATCGATGTGCCAGGAGGGATCATCTATCAGGAGAATGCCAGATATAATGAAATGCCCCGGTTGGTAGAGAATGAGATTGCGAAGAAGGGCAAGACAAAACCAAGTCTCGATCTCCGGGGAACAGACAAATTCCCTGTTGCCAAGGTCGTAACCAACCAAATCCCTGAATCGCTGTTAGAAAACGCTCCTTATCCTGTCGAGATGGCAATCGGTTTTAATAGCAACTTCAATATGGATTCCCCTGGAACGGACCGATGGGATAAGGCATTAAAGAAACTCCCTTATTATGTCCATATCTCTCCGTTCATCAGTGAAATGTCACTCTATGCTAATCTGGTTTTGCCATCCACGACTTTTCTCGAGGAATGGGGTTACGATCAATCTCCCCCGGGGTCAGGTTTTGCTGAGGTGAAGATAAAACAACCTGCTGTTTCACCCCTTGGCAGCGCCCGCCCCATCATCGATGTTTTGTTCCAAATTGCGAAAAGACTGAATGGAGGAGTGGCACAATCCTTTGCCAATATGGGTGATCATGCCGAAGGCTTTGTTAGATTCCGAACTGAAACGCTTATCCCCTGGAAAGATTTTCTCAAGAAAGGAGTATGGATAGGAAAAGATTATGAATATAGAAAGTATCAGCGTATATTCCTTACTCCTTCCAAGAAATTTGAGTTTGACTCGGGAAATCTCAAATCCCTACTCGTTAAAATGAAAAAAGTGAAGGAGGAGAGTTTAGACTACCTGCCCCACTATAAAGAGGC
>JBEKDJ010000251.1:0-7164 GCA_050014415.1 Thermodesulfobacteriota bacterium
ATGCGGCTCGGACAGCCCTGCGAACGGGTGCCAAAGAGGTCACGATCGTCTATCGTCGATCTCGGGATGAGATGCCCGCCTATGAAGAGGATGTTGAAGAGGCAGAAGCAGAAGGGATCAAATTTCAATTCCTCGCTGTTCCCACTGAGATTACTCCAAAAGGAGAAGGTGTCATCTCTCTTCGATGTATCAAGATGGAATTAGGTGAGCCGGATGCTTCGGGTCGAAAGCGGCCTATCCCTATTCAGGGATCAGACTTTTTTATTGAGGTGAACAATGTTATCTCAGCTATTGGCCAGACCCCTGATCTTTCTTTTCTGAAAGGGATGGAGATCGAAACGACAGCCCGAGGAACAATTCAAGTGGATCCAGTCACGTTTGAGACCTCTCGAAAAGGGATCTTCGCAGGAGGGGATGCGGTGACAGGACCTGGGATTGCCATCGATGCAGTGGCTGCAGGAAAAGAAGCGGCGATCTCCATCGATCGCTACTTCAGGAACCAGGATCTCTGTGAAGGGAGGCCAAAACCCAAACTCGAAAAGGCTCGATTTGAGGAGATCTATGCTGACCAACCCAAGGCCCTGAGAGAGCAAATGGAAATGCTCCCACCCGAGGATAGGCAAAAAACTTTCTTGGAGGTGAAGAAAGGTTTTACCGAAGAACAGGCTAAAAGAGAGGCCCTTCGATGTCTTAACTGCGGGCTCTGCTCTGAGTGCCTCCAATGTGTAGCTCTCTGTAAGGCAGGGGCGGTCAACCATCAGATGAAAGAGGAAATGATAAAGTTTAAGGTTGGCTCCGTCATCTTGAGTCTAGGGTTTGACGAATACGATCCAGGCCGCTTGGTCCCTTATGGATATGGTCGTTTTTACAATGTCATCTCCAGCATTCAATTTGAGCGTATCCTCAGTGCCTCAGGTCCATTTCAGGGAAATCTTCTGAGGCCATCCGACCGAAAGGCACCGAAAAAAGTGGCCTGGATCCAATGCGCTGGCTCCAGGGATATGACCGGCAACGGCGGAAATGAATACTGCAGTTCTGTCTGCTGTATGTATGCTATCAAAGAAGCAGTGATCGCCAAGGAGCATCATCATGAGGTGGAGCCCACGATCTTTTATATGGATATCCGTGCCCATGGGAAAGATTTCGACGCCTATTATGAAAGGGCCAAGCGTGAATATGGTGTCCGATTTATCCGCTCGATGGTCTCCCGGGTGGCGGAAAGACCGAAGACGAAGAACCTGATGATTACTTATGTCGGTTCTGAAGGTCGAGTGAAAGAGGAGGAGTTCGATCTCGTTGTCCTCTCTGTGGGATTGACACCCTCGAAAGGTGCAAAGGAACTTGCTCAAAAACTTGGTCTGGAACTGGATACCTATGGGTTTTGTAAAACCAGGGAGTTCTCACCGCTTCAAACCAGCCAGTCGGGCATCTATGTGTGCGGAGCTTTTCAGGGCCCCAAGGATATTCCAGAAACCGTAGCTCAAGCCAGTGCAGCGGTAGCAAGCGCCTCCAGCCTTCTTGCCGATGTCCGGGGAACCCTCACAAAGAAAAAGGACTACCCTGTTGAGATAGATGTCAAAGGACAGAAGCCCCGCATCGGTGTATTTGTCTGCCACTGTGGGATCAATATCGGAGGGGTCGTCAATGTCCAGGAAGTAAAAGAATATGCCAAAGCCTTGGATGGGGTGGCCTATGTCGACGAGAATCTTTACACCTGCTCTCAAGACACTCAGGAGAAGATCAAGAAGGCCATCCAAGAAAACCAACTGAACCGGGTCGTCGTTGCCTCCTGTTCTCCGAGAACCCATGAACCCATGTTTCAGGAAACGATCCGAGAGATGGGCTTGAATAAATACCTCTTTGAGATGACCAATATACGGGACCAGTGCTCCTGGGTCCATATGCATCAGCCCAAGGAGGCTACAGAAAAGGCAAAAGAACTTCTTCGGATGGCCGTGGCGAAATCCAAACTTTTGCAGCCATTGAAAGAGCCTGTTGTAGAGGTGACGAAAAAAGGCTTAGTGATTGGAGGCGGGCTCTCAGGGATGAGGGCAGCCTTAGAACTGGCCCGGCAGGGGTTAGACTGTGCCCTGGTGGAAAAAGAGTCTGAATTAGGTGGAAACCTCCGCCACATCTATCACACCATCGAGGGAAACGATCCACAGGCATTTCTCCGAAAGACGATCAGCGAGGTCCTTGAGGACCCTCGCATCCAAGTCTTCACAAAAGCAGAGTTGAAAAACCTCGGCGGCTATGTTGGCAATTTCAAATCTATCATTTCGGCCAATGGTTCTGAGAAAGAATTTGAACATGGGGTGGTCATCGTCGCCGTCGGAGCCAAGGAAAACACTCCAACGGAATATCTTTATGGCCGGGATTCACGGGTGGTCACACAAAAAGAACTGGAGGAGAAGATCGCCCGTCACTGGGACAAGGTCAATGGGTGTCGACACATTGTGATGATCCAGTGCGTGGGATCCCGAACCCCGGAACGTCCCAATTGCAGCCGCATCTGCTGCTCCGTCGCTGTTAAAAATGCACTCAAGATCAAGGAGAAAAATCCCGAGATAAAGGTGACGATCCTCTACCGTGACATTCGAACCTATGGATTGATGGAACGATACTACACCCAGGCAAGAAATCAGGGAGTCGAATTCATCCAATACGAGCTCGATGCAAAACCCGACCTGAGCTTAAAAGAGGGTGGCCTTCAGCTTAAAGTCAAGGACAGGGTTCTTGGTGAGGAAATTATTCTCCAACCAGACCTCGTTGTTCTCGCGAGTGCTATCGTTCCTTACGAAAACGAGGCCTTGGCAAAGATGCTCAAGGTGCCCTTGACCGCCGATGGATTCTTCCTCGAGGCCCATATGAAGTTGCGGCCAGTCGATTTCGCCACGGATGGCATCTTTCTGGCTGGATTGGCCCACTTCCCAAAAAGCATCAGTGAATCGATCTCTCAAGCCGATGCAGCGGTGGCCCGTGCAACGGCATCGATTGCCAAAGGATATGTTAGCGTTCTGCCAACCATCTCAGAGGTCGATCAAACCCGTTGTGTTGGATGTGGTCTCTGTGAATTGCTCTGTCCCTTCAGCGCTATCCGAGTAGTGGAAACCGAGAAGGGAAGCAAAGCGGAGACAATCGCTGCTTCTTGTAAAGGGTGCGGGGTCTGCAGTGCCAGTTGTACTCAGAAGGCAGTGACTGTACACCATTTCACCGATGAGCAGCTGAGCGCTCAAATCGAGGCCCTTCTTCCAGTTAGGGAAAAAGAAGCAGCCTGACAGGAGATGAAGCAATGTCAAATGTCAAAGCTTGAAGTTCAAATGAAGCTCAAATGCCAAATGACCAATGAAGCTTGTTGGATTTAGTCATTTGGCATTTAAAGGTAGATAAAATGAGTTTTGAACCGAAAATTTTATCCTTCTTGTGTAATTGGTGTGCCTATGCGGGCGCGGATCTCGCAGGGATTTCCAGGTTTCAATATCCACCCAACACTCGAGTCATTCGGGTGATGTGCTCTGGGAGAGTCGATCCGATCTTCATCCCAAAGGCTTTCCTGGCCGGATATGATGGAGTGATGGTTCTCGGATGTCATCCGGGAGATTGCCATTATTTGACCGGCAATATTCAGGCAGAGCGAAAGATGAACCTTACCCGAAAACTATTGAATATGGCTGGCATTGAATCGGATAGACTTCTTCTGGATTGGGTCTCTGCAGGTGAAGGGGAACGTTTTTCCCAGGTCGTTCGTCAATTTATCGAGAAGATTGCCAACCTCGGCCCCTTCCCTCTCGATCAAGAGATGAAAGGGAGACTTCAGGCGGTCAAAGCCTCCTTAGAGGGAGAGAAGATCCGATGGATGGTGGGTAAAGGGCCTGAACTCATGGAAAAGGAGAACGTCTATCAAGAGCGTATCGCCGCAGAGAAATTAGAGGAGTTGATCGAAGGAACGATTCGGGATGAGTTGATCAAAAACCGAATCATACAACTGGTCGAATCCAAACCATTGGCAGCAACAGAGATCAGTAACACATTGAGCCTCAAATTGAAGGAGACCCTCTCCTATCTGGTCTCATTAATTGGGGAAGGCAAAATAGGATTCGATCCTTCAGAGGAAGGAAAGATTCCAAGATATACGCGAAGCGTATGACCCATTAAGTTGTGAGTTCGGAGTTTAGGAAGAAAGATGGATAAAATAGAAGAAAAACAACCCATCGGCGCGGTCATGGTAGTTGGTGGTGGGATTGGTGGGATGCAGGCCTCCTTGGACCTAGCAGAGTCCGGGTTTTACGTCTATCTGGTTGACAACTCTCCCACAATCGGGGGAGTCATGGCCCAACTCGATAAGACCTTTCCGACTAATGATTGCTCTATGTGCATTATGTCCCCGAAGTTAGTGGAATGCGGGAGGCATCTGAATATCCGCATCATCAGCAATGCAGAAGTCGAGGGGATTGAAGGTGACCCCGGCCAATTTGAGGTGACCGTCACCAAAAAACCAAGATATATCCATATCGATCGATGTACAGGATGCGGCGAATGCGCCAAACACTGCCCGGTCAGTGCCATCGACACATATAATGAGGGAATGAGCAGACGAGCTGCCATTTATATAAAATATCCGCAGGCTATACCAAAGGTCTTTCTCATTGATCGTAACCAATGCATTGGATGTGGGCTCTGTGAGAGGGTCTGTCTGGCGAAGGCAATCAATTATGGGGACCAACAGATGGTTGAAAAGATTGGGGTCGGGTCCATCATCCTTTCCCCGGGTTATGAGGTCTTTGATGCGCGACTTCGGCAGGAATTCGGTTATGCGGTCTATCCCAATGTCGTTTCAAGCATAGAGTTTGAAAGGTTATTGAGTGCTACAGGACCCCACCGAGGCCATCTCCTTCGTCCCTCCGACGGAACCATTCCAGAGAGGATCGCCTTCATCCAATGTGTCGGATCTCGGGATTCGAATTGTGGAAATGAGTACTGCTCCTCCATCTGCTGCATGTATGCGACGAAAGAAGCCATTATTGCCAAAGAGCATGTTCACTTTGTAAAACCCACCATCTTCTATATGGATGTCCGAGCTTATGGTAAGGGATTCGATGCGTATTATGAGAGGGCAAAGTCTGAGTATGGGGTTCGTTTCATCAAATGCATGGTATCCAAAGTGAGAGAACAGTTTAAAACAAAGAACCTCTCGGTGATTTACTTGAATGAAGAGGGAAAGATTGTTGAAGAGGAATTCGATCTGGTTGTCCTCTCCGTAGGCATGGTCCCTTCCAAACAAACCGTTGAGATGGCAAAACGGATGGGCCTTGAAGTTGATTCCTACGGATTTTGTAAAACAAAACCTTTTGAACCTACCTCCACGTCAAGGCCGGGAATCTATGTGTGCGGGGCATTTCAAGGGCCAAAAGACATTCCGGAAACCGTCACTCAGGCCAGTGGTGCAGTGGCCGATGCCACCGGCATGATCGCTTCGGCAAGAGGGACGATGGCCATCAAGAGGGAGTACCCTACTGAAGCTGATGTGGCCGGTCAAGAGCCTCGGATCGGGGTCTTTGTCTGTCATTGCGGTATCAATATCGGAGGAGTGGTTAATGTACCTGCAGTAAAAGAATATGCTCGCACGCTGAAAAACGTCGTCCACGCTGATGAAAACCTCTATACCTGCTCCACGGACACCCAAGAGAAGATTAAAAATGCGATTAAGGAACATCATCTGAACCGTGTCATCGTCGCCTCCTGTTCCCCACGAACCCACGAGCCCATGTTTCGAGAGACGCTCCGGGATGGAGGATTGAACAAATACCTCTTTGAGATGGCCAATATCCGTGATCAGTGTTCTTGGGTCCACATGCGTCAGAAGGAAGATGCCACTCTTAAGGCTAAAGACCTCGTCCGGATGGCCGTGGCCAATGCCCGGTTGATTCAGCCCCTCGGTGAAGTGGCGGTTTCAGTCATTCAGAAAGGTTTAGTGATCGGAGGAGGAGTGGCTGGGATGACCGCTGCCCTCAAACTGGCAGAACAAGGCTATGAGGTCTTCCTCATTGAGAAAGAGGCCCAGTTGGGAGGAAATCTGAGAAACCTCTACCATACCATCGAGGGTGAAGATGTTCAGTCCTTTTTGAAGAATTTGATCAATCAGGTGACGAGCAATTCTTCCATCCATGTCATCACCAATGCATTGGTGGTCGATTTCAGTGGCTCCCAAGGAAACTTCTCTACAGGGGTGATGGTGGCACCTACCATGTATTATCGAAAGATTGAGCATGGGATAACGGTCCTGGCCACAGGCGCTGAAGAATGGAAACCCAATGAATATCTCTATGGTGAAGACCCTCGTATTGTCACACAACTCGAATTAGAGGCTCGGATCGCCAATCAGAAAGACGAAGTGGTTCGAGCGAATCAGGTGGTGATGATTCAATGTGTGGGCTCAAGAAATGAGCAGCGACCTTACTGCAGCCGTACATGTTGCGCTACGGCTGTGAAGAATGCCCTCAAGATCAAAGAACTGAATCCCAAAGCCAAAATCACTATCCTCTATCGGGATATGCGAACTTATGGCCTCTTAGAATCGTACTATGCCAAGGCCCGGAACGAAGGGATCATGTTCGTCAAATACGAGCCTGAAGAAAAACCCGAGGTCAAAAAGGACGGCGAAAGTCTCTCTGTCTCTTTCAAGGATCGAATTTTAAGGGAACAGATGGAAGTCAGACCTGACCTCTTGGTTCTCTCCGTCGCCACCATTCCGAGGGAGAATGAGGAATTGGCAACCATGTTGAAGGTCCCTCGCACTGCAGAAGGCTTCTTCTTAGAAGCCCATATGAAGCTGAGGCCTGTTGATTTTGCCACAGATGGCCTTTACCTGGCTGGAGGAGGCCATGGCCCCAAATTGATCAGTGAAACCATTGCCCAAGCAAGTGCAGCAGCGGCTCGGGCCTGTACCATCTTATCCAAAGAGAAGATGTTAGTGGGTGGTGTTGTGGCCGTGGTGGAGGGCGAACGGTGTGCGGCTTGTTTAACTTGCGTAAGGGTTTGTCCTTATAGTGTGCCGGTGATTAATGCGAAGGGCGAGGCAGAGATTGATTTATCGAAGTGCAAGGGGTGCGGCAGTTGTGCGGCCGAGTGTCCAGCAAAGGCAATTGAGTTGATGCATTTCCAGAG
>JBEKDJ010000252.1:0-7141 GCA_050014415.1 Thermodesulfobacteriota bacterium
AGGGATACGAGTCCTTTCATTTCCCAATGTTCTGCTTTTGTCTCTTAACCTGATCGATCATCAGAGGGATGATTTTTTGAAGATCGCCGATGACCCCCATGTCAGCAAACTTGAAGATGCGCGCCTTTCTATCCGTGTTGATAGCGATGATCAGTTTGGACCCCTCTATCCCAACCGTGAATTCATTTGCTCCTGAAATCCCGAGAGTCATCAAAAGGGTGGGAAAGACTTCTATCCCTGTCTGGCCAATCTGACGCTCATAAGGCAGAATTCCCCAGTCAATGACAGGCCTTGTCCCACCTATAGAGCTGTCTAGGACATCGGCCAATTGGTAGATTGTCTCGAAGGCTTCCTTCCCGACTCCTCTTCCACCACAAATGATCACATCCGCTTCTTCGAGACTAATGGTTTTAGGATCGGCTTTAATCAATTCTATGAATCGAACACTGCCTCGCTCTTGATCTATTTTGGGATGAATCCTAATCACTTCGGCTCTCTTGTTGATATCTGGATCTCCCTTGCTCATAGCGCTGGAAGAAAAGGTCAGCATCTTGAGTCCGGGGTTGCGGAATACTACTTTCTGATAAAGATATTGATCCGAAACGGGCTTAATCACTGCCAGTTGATCCGGATGGGCTATGATCTCGACACATTGAGTCACCAACCCTACCCTCAGCCGAGCAGCGATCCTGGGCGCCAGGTCTCTGCCTAAGGAGGTTGCTCCAAGAAGAAAAAAATCAGGGCTTTTCTCCCGAGCCAAGTTTGCAATCAATCCTGTGTAGAGATCGGGTTGATATGGTTCCAATAGGGCGTTCTCAAAATAATAGACTCGGTCAGCCCCGTATGGACCTAGTTCACTTCCCGGGTCCTTGATTCCATTCCCCATGATGATGGCTGAGATAAGGTGTGAATTTCCGAGCTTCTCACTTAATCTCTTCCCTTCGGAAAGAAGGGCGAAAGAAGGTTCTTCAATCGTCTTCTGCTTCTGCTCAACCATAATGAAGATTTCTTGACTCATCATCCTTCCCAAACCCGAAAATGAAAAGACAACTCCCTCCCCCTCGACGGGGGAAGGTGAGGGTGGGGGTGAATCCTTTGATAGGCTGGGGGTGAACCGCTGTGAGTTTGTCGAACCATCCCCCTCACCTCAATCCTCTCCCGCCAGAGACTGTGTCGTAAGTCCGTTCATGGTTCGACAGGCTCACCACGAACGGACCATAGACAATAAATATCAATTATCTAGTCGTTCGTCCTGATTTTATCGAAGGGCGAACGGCGAATTACAACAAAGCCTCTCAGAGGAGAGGAGGTTATTTGATCAAAGATCGACAATCTTCCGTTGATATCAGCTCGCTAAATACTTACAGGAGCCTTCCCACCCTGTTGCCTTCCAAGATGGCCATATCTATTTTCCGAGGAGCGACACAATCCCCTATCCGGTAAAGCTCTTTGACCTTCCCTTTTAGGCCAAAGTAAAGGGTATCCTCTACACGATTTCCGGCGGCTAGCACAACCGTATCGTAGCCCTCGAAATCGATCAAGGCATTGGAATAAACGTTGAGACCCTTGATAGTGGTCCCCTGGATTTCTAGAACAGCAATGTCAGGTGTGAAAGTGACTCCCTTCTTGATGAGCCTTTGACGCATCAAAAAAAGATCCTGTAAAGGTCCGAGTTTCCCTCCGATGAAAAGTGAGGAAGTAAGAATATGCACTGTTTTGCCCATATCCGCCATTAGCTCTGCTGTGCTGGTCGCTTTGTGGTGACCCTCGGTATCGATGAGAATGACCTTTTCACCGGCCTCCACTTCTCCCTTGAGGATATGTTCTGCGTGACATACTTGAGGGAATGAATAGGCGCCTGGAAAGGGATTCTCCTTTGGCACCGACCCGGTAGCCACCACGACGGCATCCCGGCCTTGCTGAAAAACAATTTCTGGAGTCACCTCCGTTCCAAGTCTCATTTCTATTTTCAATTTCTCTACTTGAGCCAGCAGCCATCGAATGGCCCCTTCGATCTCTTGGCGGCCAGCCCCCTTTCTGGCAATGAGGTTCTGCCCCCCCACTTCAGCTTGTTTTTCGTAGAGGGTCACCTGATGTCCCCGCAGGGTTGCCACTCTTGCCGCCTCAAGTCCCGCTGGTCCACCTCCAACCACCATCACACTTTTCTTTTTTTCGGCTGGTCTGATGGTTCCCATGCCAAAATCCTTTTCCTCTCCCACTTCTGGATTCTGGACGCACCCTACCCTCTTGTTAGCGATTCCCACCCTTCCAATACACCCTTGATTGCAGGCGATGCAGTAACGAATGTCCTCTGTCCTATCTTCCCTGGTTTTATTCACAAGTTCAGGATCGCAAATCTGGGCTCTCACCATTCCGATCATATCGGCGTGCCCATCAGACAGGATTTTTTCAGCAAGATGAGGGTCATTGATCCGGTTGCAGGCGAAAACAGGGAGACTGACTACCGAACGGATGGAAGCCGCTAAAGGAACCGTATAGGCCAGAGGGGTATGCATCGATCCTTCCACCAGGTAGAGATTATAAAAGGTACCTAAACTGAGATCGATGAAATCGAGATAACGCGTTGCCTCAAGTCTGGCTGCTATTCTTTTGGAATCCTCCAACGTTAGCCCACCCAGGGGATGCATTTCATCTGCATTGAGTCGAACTCCCAAGGTAAAATTGTCACCCACTTCTTTCTTCACCGCAGCAATCACTTCCAAGGCAAACCGGAGTCGATTTTCGAAACTTCCCCCGTATTGATCCGTCCGAAGATTGGTCAAAGGAGAAAGAAACTGCCGGATCAGGGAGCTATGTCCCAGTTGAAGTTCGATTCCATCAAACCCGCCCTCTCGAGCATAGCAAGCAGATCGGGCAAAATAGTCGATGCACTCCTGAATCTCTTCAATCTCCATCTCCTTGGACACCTCCCTAAACAAAGGATCGGCAACAGAAGAGGGTCCCCAAACCGGGAGTCTGGAAATCGTCCCATCGCTCTGGGCTCCGTTGTGATTTAACTGGGCAAAGATCTTAGTATCAAACTCATGAATGGCCTGGGTCAGTTTCTTATATCCGGGGATCACATCCGGATGATAAGCGTCCACCAGTTTCTCATAGGCATGATCCGAAGGATGGACGGACATCTCTTCAGTGATGATCAGGCCACATCCACCTTTCGCTCTCTCTGCATAGTAATGAACGTGACGATCACTGATTTTGTAATCCTCGCTGAAGTTTGTCAGGTGGGCAGAAAAACAAACCCGGTTCGGGACAACGATTGAACCGATCTTCAACGGAGAAAAAAGAAATCTAAATTTAGCCACGATAATTCCTTCTGAGACCTCTAACAGGCTGATAAATGTAATTTTTCTTCAGGCTGTCAAATTATTTTGCCTATCTTATTTCCTTCCCAGATGGCCATATCAATCTTGCGAGGAGCCACACAGTCACCAATACGATAAAGCTCTTTGATCTTACCCTTCAGCCCGAAATAGAGGTCCTGATTCGGTCTATTGGCTACTATAATAACGATCGTATCATAGCCCTCATAAACCGAGACCTCGTTGGAATAAATATTGACAGCTCTGACCGTGGTTCCTTCTATCTCCTGCACCCTCATATCCGAAGTAAAAGTGACCCCTTTCTGCAGGAGTCTCTGACGGGAGTTATAGAGGTCTCCAATCGGACCCAGTTCCATCCCAACGAATAGAGCATCCGTGAGAACATCCACTTTTTTCCCACGGTCGGCCAGAAATTCAGCCGTGCTAGTAGCCTTGTGGTGGCCGTCGCCATCGATCAAGAGAACCCTTTCACCGATCGCTGCTTCTCCTTTAAGAACCTGCCAGACATTGAGCACTTGTGCAGATGAGTATCGTCCAGGGAAAGGATCTTCTTTTGGAACAGATCCTGTTGCAACAATGGCAACATCTGGATTGTTCATTATGATGAATTCTTCCGTCACTTCAACTCCTGGTTCAATTTGGACCTCCCATTTTTTCAATTGGGACATCAGGTTTGTTACAACCAGGCCAATGTTTTCCCTACCTGCTCCCTTCTTAGCGATATTAATCTGCCCGCCCAACTCAGGCTCTTTTTCATAAAGGGTAACCTGATGGCCACGCAAGGCAGCCACTCTTGCTGCTTCCATCCCAGCCGGACCACCCCCGATTACCATCACCTTTTTCTTTTTAGGGATAGGTTGGAGTAATTCTTTTTCTACCTTCTTTTCAAATCCTACACTTGGATTTTGAATACACCCGATAGTCTTTGCTTGGTTCACCCTTCCAATGCATCCCTGATTGTCCGAAACACAGATAAAGATCTCCCCAGATCTTTCTTCCTTCGCTTTTTGTGAAAATTGGGGATCACAGATCAAAGCCCTGACTAGCCCCACCATATCCGCCTTTCCACTTGAAAGAATCTCCTCTGCTAATTGGGGAGTATTGATTCGATTATTGGCAAAGACCGGAACATTGACGGCCTCTTTGATTCCCTGGGAAAGGTGGAGGGTAAATCCGAGTGGGAAGTGCATCGAACCTCTGACTAGTTGAAGATTATAGTAGGTTCCAACACTCACATTGATGAAATCGATCTTACCCGTGGCCTCAAATCTCTTAGCCATCTCCTTAGCGTCACCCAAGGTGATGGCTCCGTAGAACAATTCATCTGCACATAAACGGATGCCGATGGGATAATCTTTCCCAACTGCCCTTCTGATGGAATCGATAATTTCCATAATGAATCGCATTCGGTTTTCAAGACTGCCTCCATACTCATCCTGCCGGTAATTACTCAAGGGTGAAAGAAACTGTCGAAGGAGAGACCGGTGTCCCAGGGAGATTTCAATACCGTCAAAACCTCCTTGCTTAACATAGGCGGCAGCTTTAGCAAAGTTCTCAACAATCTCATTAATATCTTCGGGCTCCATTACCTTAGCAACTTCTCCAAACTCAACATCCGATATTGGAGAAGGACCTAAAACAGGCTGCCTTGAAATACACCCATCACACTGAAAACCACTATGACTCAACTGGGCAAAAATCTTTGTTGGATGTTTATGGACGGCTGAGGTTAGTTCTTGGTATCCTTGGACAACCTTTCTGTCATAGGCCTCGATCATCTGCTCATAGGGCCGATCGGTAGGATGAATGGAAAGCTCTCCCAAGATGATGAGGCCACAACCTCCCTTTGCCCGCTCCTCATAATAAGCGATGTGTCGCTCATTGATCAGGCCATGGACGGCGAAGTTGGTTGTGTGGGCAGAAAAGCAGATCCGATTCGGAATCTCGACTTCCCTAAGTTTAATGGGAGAAAAGAGGAATTGAAAAGTGTGACCCATTACGAAATTACTATATAACTCATTAGGCGGTTTGGATGCAATGGACCAAACATTCGGGATCCGGAATGTTCAAGGTGTTCCCGGCAAAGTAGGCTACGGCTGGACATCCACCATGGCAGGATTCGAATCGGAAGCAGGATTCACATGATCGAACCTTCAGGTTTCTTAGAAGCTTGAACCCGTGGGAATGAGACCATATATCACTTAAAGACTGATTGAGAGAATTCCCTCCGTAAAAGAATGAATCCTGGAGAAAAGCGCAGGGATAGACCCTTCCCTCCGGATCAATACAACACGTAAACTTGGCTGCTCCACAAAGATTCAGGCCGAGGCCCTTCCGTTCCTCATCTTCCAAAGAGAAGAATGAATCACCGGTCACCACATCGTGATGATCGGAAAGCCATTGCGAAAAGGCCTTGAGCTCCTGTTTCTCAAGGCGAAGATAATCCCATGAGTCTTTTCCTCTGCCTGAAGGGCGAAAACGCGAGATTCTAAGTTTGGCACCATAACCTTTGGCGAGGGAGTAAAGGGAGGAAATCTCAGGGAAGTTCAGCCTTGTCAGCACCATATTGATGCTGAAAGGAATTCCCCGGCGAGATAATCGGTCTATATTCCCAATGATCCGCTTGAAGGTTCCTTTACCTCGGATAGGATCATTGGTTGTGGGGGTCCCCCCATCCAAACTCACCTGTAGATAGAGCAGTTCCCTTCCCCTGAAGAATTCCAAAACCGGGTCATCCAAAAGGGTCCCGTTGGTGCTAATACAGGTGACGAGACCCGCACGGTGGCATGCATCAAGGATGGAAAGAAAATCCTCCCTGATAAAAGGTTCTCCACCTCCGAAATTGACTTGAAAGATCTTATGTTCGGCAAGCTGATCGATCAAGCCGAGGCACTGATCGAAGGTGAGCTCCCTCTCTTCAGCCCTCCCGGAACCGGAAAGGCAATGGATGCACGAAAGGTTGCATCGGCTCGTCACCTCCCAGGTCACATTGACTGGAGCGGATAGCCCTTCATGAATCCATTGCTGTTTCAACAATCAGCTCCTTCTCCACAAGTTTTGAGAGGGCCTTTGAGAGCCTCTCTTCTATCCCAAGTATCTCCCCTTCGAACAGGGCAGGAAACTGAGTTTGAATCCATCTCCTCAGATCAAGTGTTCCTGAAAAAAAGCTTGGATGGATCCATGGACCTGAACGGACAAAGGTCAACTTCGGGCCCTTTGAATTGTAAAAAAGAAGGCCAAACTTCTCCCCTCTCACTGAGATCCCATGAGCCAGTCGGTAGGCATGACAGGGAAATCTATTGGAAGGATTCATTCAAATCCCCCGTAACTCCCCCCCAAGTCTAATAGACTCCACAAATCCCATCGATGAAGAGCTCCTCTATTTCAATCTCTTCTAGAATCATGGGTCCTTCTTCGCAATCTAATTTCTCCTTCGTTTTCTCTTGCCTTCTATCCATTGCATTTTTTTCCATTTTCTCACCTCGATATGACATCTGGAATCTCTCAAAACCAAAGAAAGCCTGTCAAAAATTTCCAAAACCCGCTCACTCCTATTTCCACTCGCAGACCCAACGTCCTACGATTTGGCGTTTTTCCATGGCCTCGACAACCTTGTTGATCTCTTCGACCTTAAACTTCTTGCTGATCAGCCTGGCCAGATTGAAATCCCCTTTCATCACCATATCAGCAAACGTGGGGATATCCTCATGGGTCCGAATGTTGCCGTAAAGGGTCCCTTTCACGGATTTACAGTGGGGAGGGGTATAGGCAAGGGGTAGCCCCGTCATCGCGGCTTCCGG
>JBEKDJ010000253.1:0-12996 GCA_050014415.1 Thermodesulfobacteriota bacterium
ATGTAATATCAAGAGAATATCCGCTAACAAGTGAACCCATACCAAGGATCCTTCTCTGCTATGTTACCGATCAGTCGGTTACAGTCCTTTCACAAATTGGTGTTCATGCGGCAAAACAGGTAAACGATCCGGTTGGTTTTCCAGTCTCCACATTGTCGAGAGTGCAGCTGTCGTCATCTTACGGGTGTTCTCTGCGACTATGTTTTCTCCAATCTATTCACTTCCGCCGGAGATGCTAGTGCCGAGAAAGGAGTACCGCGGCACCCGTTATCGTCGAAGCGACATATGACATCATTGGAGTAAATTGATGCAAAGATCAAAGATCTCCAGACTGGGCCAGAAGAATCAATTCCTGGTCTTAAAGAGAACCAAAAGTGGTAAGAGACTCTTGGTCCAAAATGTCACTGATTGTGCAATTTCTGCATGAATTGTACACTTAGAGGTGGATACAATCTGCCATTTATGTCGATCCCTCACCATCCTCCAGCATCAAAAATCTCTTAAATTATAATCAGATAGAAACAAAACCAGACTCTTTATGAAAATTTGAAACATTTTGGAACATAATTTGCTTATTTTACGAAGTCAAAGCGGCGGAGTACTCTGCTCGACAGGGTGAGAACAGTGCACTGGTACTACTTCGTTCTGATAATCTTGGCTGCAGCAGTACTGGTCTCAATTTCACTGACAGTCCTTGCTCGGGCACATCGTCATGAAGCAGAAGAAGCACTTCAAAAGGCCCACGGAGAACTCGAAGAACTTGTTGAAGAGCGGACTGCTGAACTGGTGAAAGCAAACGAGCAACTCAAGAAATCAATCGTGGAGAGCGAGACAGCAATGGAGGGTCTCAAGAAAAGCCTGATGCTGATTGGCCGTGCAAAGCGGGAGTGGGAATCCACGGTTGATTCGATCCCCCAGGTCCTCTGCCTCATTGATAATCAGGGGACGATTCTTCGTGCCAATCGGACGGTCGAGCAATGGACCCCGTGGCAGGTCGCCGATGCTAAGGGACGAAGGATACACGAACTCTTTCATCCCGGCTGCGCTGCCAAGACTTGCCATCTTGAGAACTTCTGGCTGGGGGCATGGAAGGATGTGAACGCTGGTAGATCCTCCGAGTATGAGGCCGACGATAAGGAATTGGAACGTTACCTTCACCTCCAAGTCCGGCCCATTCTAAATCAAATCTATAGAAAAGGTGAGGAAATTACGAGCCATGCGGTAGTGGTTGCAGAAGATATTACAGAACGTAAACGGGCAGAGAAAGAGATCGCCACCCTTGAAGAGAAGCTAAGCCAGTCTCAGAGGATGAAGACCGTTGACCGAGTAACAAGCAGCATCGCCCATGACTTCAGCAACTGGCTGACGCCCATTGTGGAATATATGCAACTGGCAATTGGCGCACTCTCTCCCGTCGATCCCATGCGAAATGATCTTCAGACAGTCAAGAAGTCCGCTGAGCGTGCTGCAAATCTCATCCGCCAAATGATGACCTTCTCTCGGCGCCATCCCACAAATCTCCAAGCCGTCAACCTCAACAAGCTCCTGCTCGACATGGAGAAGCCGCTTCGCTCTCTCATCGGCCAACACATTGAACTGGTGAGCCTGCCAGGGACAGATCTGGGCTCGGTCAAGGTGGATCCAGCCCAGTTTGAGCAGGTCTTCATCAATCTTGCATCCAACGCTCGTGACGCCATGCCCGAAGGGGGTAGACTCATCATCGAAACGTGTAATACCACACTCAACCAGGACCATGGTTACCAGCACGTCGGAATGACCCTAGGGAAGTATGTCGTGCTGGCCATAAGTGATGAAGGCATCGGCATGACCCCGGAGGTCAAGGCGCACCTCTTTGAGCCATTCTTTACCACCAAAGAACCGAGCGGAGGTTCAGGTCTTGGACTTACAACTGTCTATGGGATCATCAGGAAGTGCAGTGGCCACCTTCTGGTCTATAGTGAACCCGGCCAGGGCACAACATTCAAGATCTATCTTCCCCGGATCGAAGAGGAGGCCAGTCGCCTGCCCCACAGGGACGAAGTCGGTTACCTGCCAAAAGGCACTGAGACCGTTCTCCTGGTGGAGGATGAACCGCTCGTGAGAAATCTGGCTGCCCGTGTTCTGCGTCAGCAAGGCTACAGCGTCCTGGAGGCCCCCGATGGTGCCGAGGGCATGGCCATCGCCCGTGAACATGCAAGCGAAGAGGTCCATCTTTTGCTGTCCGACGTCGTGATGCCCAGGATGGGCGGCAGGGAGCTAGCTGACCGGCTCAAGACTCTGTGGCCGGGGATCAAGGTCCTCTTCACGTCAGGCTATACATACAATGCAATTATCCAACATGGTCTGCTCGATCGGGAGACGGCGTTTTTAGAAAAGCCCTTCTCGATATCGGGTTTAGTCCGAAAGGTTCGTGAGGTTTTGGACAGATGATTTGGTCTGTACCAGCGATTCCACAATTTACGATTGGGAGAAAGACACTATGAAGGAGATTATGACACCACGTGAGGCAGCAGAATACTTGAGCGTCCATGTTCGAACCATCTACCGTCTCGCCAAGAACGGGGAGATCCCCTGCCGGAAGGTGGGCGGCAGTTGGAGGTTCAAAAAGGAGGCTCTCGATGAATGGCTTTCGTGGGTAGAAAACCCCCTTGTTAGGGAAAAGGAAAGTAATGAAAAACAAGATATTAGTCGTCGATGACGAAAAAGAGATCAGAAACTTCCTTTCCGTAGCTCTTGCCACATTGGGTAAGTATCATGTCGAGCTAGCGGAAAATGGCGAAGAAGCCCTTCAGAAGATTGAGAAGGATGAGTTCGAACTCGTTCTGACAGACTTGAAAATGCCAAAGGTGGACGGTCTCCAATTAGTGGATCAAATCGCAAAAACCAAACCTGAAATCCTCACCGTTCTAATGACGGCCCACGGAAGCATCGACTCAGCTCTGGAGGCGATGAAATTAGGGGCCAGTGACTACATCACCAAGCCCCTCAACTTTGAAGAGCTCCTCGTCCGTCTTCAGAAGGTTCTTGATGAGAAGCAACGCTTCGTAAGGCTTCGGGACTTCGCCGCCCAATTAGAAAAGGCGAATCAGGAATTGAGAAGGATCGATGATATCAAATCTGAATTCATCTCCGTTGCCTCCCATGAACTTCGGACCCCTCTGGCCGCAATAAAAAATGCGATTCTCTTAATTCTTAGGGGAAAGACAGGAGAGGTGAACGAGACCCAGACCAAATTCCTATCGATGGCGGAGAGAAACATCAACCGCCTGACCAACATCCTCAACGACCTCCTCAACCTCTCAAGAATCGAATCCGGGAGGATGCAATTCAACTTCCAGGATGTTGAATTGAAGGAAGCGGTTGAATTCATTGCTTCATCCTTGAGGGCTCAGGCCGATGCAAAGAAGATTCCACTGGAAGTAGAAGCCCCTGAGCAGCTTCCGTTGGTCTATGGCGACCGAGAAAAGATTGAACAGATTCTGATCAACCTCATTGGAAATGCGATTAAATTCACACCCGATGAGGGACAAATTCTCGTCACCGTTAAACCCCTTCTAAGAAGTGCAGAGGGTGGGCAAGGCGACATGGTTTCCGTCTCCGTTAAAGACACTGGCATTGGAATCCCAGTAGAGTTTCTGGACACCATATTCGAGAAATTCTACCAGGTGGAGGGGTCTCTCCATCGCTCTGTAGGTGGAACCGGGTTGGGCCTTGCCATTACAAAAGACCTCATCGAAGCGCATCAAGGCAAGATCTGGGTGGAAAGTGAGGTTGGAAAAGGCAGCACTTTTACCTTCACCCTGCCGGTTTCAAAAAGTGAGAGGAGGGAACCCTATTTTCGTTACGTCCTCGACCGAGAGTTTCGGCGCGCCCGACAGAACCTTTCCCCTCTCACCCTCTTTCTGATCCAGGTTTTGGCCCAAAATGGAGAGTTAGAGGACGCCGCCTTATTCGATCAATTGGAAGAGGGAATAAGAAAATGTCTTTGCAGAAAGGCAGACATCTTGTTGAGGCGGAACAAACAAAAGATATTGGCCGCCTTCTGTGAGGTAGACCTGAAAGGAACTCAGGTGATCCGAGAGCGGATTGAGGGAGAGATTGAAAGAAAATCTAGGCAAGGTTGGGATGTAAAACCGGTCGTCAAGATGGGGACAGCCACTTACCCCGATGAGGCCCTTTCCAAAAGAGAGCTTTTTGCAAAGGCCAAGGAACGCTTAAGGAGGTAAAGAATGAGTCCGAAGAAGATTTTGATAGTGGATGATGAGGTTGATTTGGTGGAAACCGTCCGTTTTCCCCTTGAGATGGAGGGGTTCAACGTCCTGGTCTCTTACAACGGTGAGGATGCCTTAAGTCAGGCCCGAAAAGAGAGACCGGATCTGATCCTCCTCGATCTGATGCTGCCAAAACTGGATGGGTATAAAGTATGTCGATTATTGAAATTTGACGAAAGATACAAAAACATTCCCATCCTCATGCTGACAGCCAAAACCCAGGAAAAAGATAAGGCTCTTGGGATGGAAACTGGCGCGAACGAATATATCACCAAGCCCTTTGATCTTGATAAGCTGGTGGAAAAGGTGAAAGGGTATTTCAAGTGAAGGCGAGGGTGGAAAGTAGAGAGTAGCAAGTGGGAAGAACCACATTCTACCCTACACATTCCACATTCGAATCCTTGAAAAGGATTAGAGAATGCCAACCTTTAAATATAGGGTGAGAGACAAAGCAGGGAAAGCGCTCGCTGGGACCATCGATGCCCCTACCCCACAGATGGCAGGAGACCAGCTCTACAATCGCGGATACCTCCCGATCTCGATCCAAGAAACAGGAGAGGCTTTCTCACTCGATCTTTCAGACCTCTTGACACGATTTCAAAAGGTGAAGTTGGAAGAACTGATGGTCTTCAGCCAACAACTTTCCACCCTATTTAAAGCTGGATTGCCTTTGCTCACGGGGTTGGAGAGTTTGAAAGAACAGACAGAGAACAAGAAGTTGAAGCTGGTCTTGGAGGATATCTGCCGTCAGATTGAGGGCGGAGCCGCACTTTTCGGG
Organism: Thermodesulfobacteriota bacterium; assembly: GCA_050014415.1. Lineage (GTDB taxonomy): Bacteria > Desulfobacterota > BSN033 > BSN033 > UBA1163 > JBEKDJ01. Next base: position 5,050 of record JBEKDJ010000253.1, read on the forward strand.
GCCATGGCCCGGTATCCAAAAGTCTTTCCGAATGTTTATATCAACATGGTCCGGGCAGGTGAGACTTCAGGTATGTTGGGCGAATCGTTGGATCGTTTCGTCACTCTAACGGAACGGGAATTGGGAACCCGTCAGAAAATAAAGGAAGCGACCAGATACCCTAAGATCGTCATTGCCGCATTGGTCATCGCATTTGTCGTCTTAATTGCTTTTGTGTTTCCAAGGTTCGCCGCTGTGTTTGCCCGATTCAACACACCCCTGCCCTTACCGACCCGAATACTGATTGGAACCAATACCCTCTTCAAAAACTATTGGTTTGTTGTTCTTGGGGCTCTTTTCATAATTCCATTCGCGATCATTCGTTATATCAAAACCGAAAGAGGAAAATATTACTGGGATAAACTGAAAGCCCATATCCCCGTCTTCAGCCCCCTCTTTTTAAAGGTTGCCCTCTCCCGGTTTGCCTATACCTTCGTCATGCTGAACCATAGCGGGATCCCAATTCTTCAGACCCTTGAGATCACCTCTACCACGGTCAACAATAGCGATCTTTCCAAATCGATCGAAGAGATCATCCGGAAGATAAGAGAGGGAAGCAGTCTGACTAATGCGATGAGGGAGAGCGGGAAGTTCACCCCTCTTGTTCTTCAGATGGTTTCAGTGGGAGAATCTTCAGGAACACTAGATGCGATGTTGATGAGGATAACAGAACATTATGACCAGCAAGTGGAAAGTTCCATCAAAAATATGTCGACATATATTGAACCCATTTTGACATTCTTTATGGGAGTATTCGTCCTTTTCTTGGCATTGGCTGTTTTCCTGCCATGGTGGAATATAGCGTCCCTATTCAAGTAAGGCTTGGAGGAAAGGTGCTCAAGAAAATGCAAATAGATTGGTTAACCCCAAACTTGAGGTTGCTTCAGATTTTACTCGCCGCAACCCTTTGGACGTGCCATGTTTGGGTAGCCCCAACCTTCAGGCTTTTTCATCGTTTGGCAGCAGCAACTTTTGGGACTCTGAACCCCAAGTTCATTACTCCGAACAAATTGGTGAGTCACAATTAGGAGTTGCCCAAATTAAATCGATTCCAAGATTTCTGGTCAAAGGAATCAAGCCGTCAAGGGGTCAAAAAAAGGTCATAGAGAATAGACCTTTAAACTCTTTAGGAGTGACTTTAATTGAATTGATCGCAGTGATGGCCATCATCGGAATTCTGGCTGCTACTGTGTTACCCAGATTGAATATCGACATATCCTCCCAGGCTTCAGCAAATGGAGCAGCTTATATGATCGCCTCCGATATTCGATATACCCAGGAATTTGCAATGGCCAACAGGGTTTCCAAGAGTGTATCTTTCTCGACTTCTACCCCACCTGGCCCAACGGGATATTCATTTGCCCCCACCAGCAGTATGGATCCTTCAGGTAAATTACCAACAGGGGTAACAATTACTGCTAGTTACACTGTAACATTTAACTCTCTCGGTGAACCCACTACGGGCGGCGGTGGATTCGTAACAGTTGCAGCAGGAGGACAGTCGAAAACGATCACTGTTGTGAATTATACAGGAAAGGTGAATATTTCATGATTAATGGATCCAAGGGGTCGAAAATTCAAGGGGTAAGGATTGAGATAAGGTGTCATTCCTGCGGAAGCAGGAATCCAGAGGTTTTGATGTGAAAACCAAGCATTTCTATGTCTACATGCTTTGCAGCAAACGAAACGGCACTCTTTACACAGGAGTTACATCAGATCTCGCTAAACGTGTTTACGAACACAAAAATAACCTTGTAGATGGCTTTACGAAAATATATGGCGTTCATCGCCTCGTTTGGTATGAGACACACGACTCTGCAGAAAATGCTATTACCAGGGAAAAACGGATAAAAAAATGGAAAAGAGCTTGGAAGCTCAAATTGATCGAACAATACAATCCAGAATGGAATGATCTTTATGAAAGCGTTTGCGAATAAATCATGGATTCCTGCTTCCGCAGGAATAACGAAAAATCTTATGGCAAGAGGCATGAATAAAAAAGGTTTCACACTCATTGAGATTATTATTCTGATTGTTATGGCGGGCATCCTTCTGCCTGCTATCATCGTCCCTTTTGTAACGGGCGTTAAAGGTAGCGGAAAACCGGAAATGGTAACAACAGCCATGTATCTCGCCCATCAAAAGATGGAGGAATTGATGAAATTTAATTATTGCCGGGCACCCGATTTAACTCCTGGTACATATACACTGCCGGCGCCACCTATTGCCGGCTACACGTGGCAATGGGTGATTTCCTATGTGACCAATACTTTCGCTGCCTCAGGGTCAGATGTCGGTTATAAAATGATCCAGGTTACTGTAACAGACCCACAAGGCAGTACTTATAATGTCTATTCGGTTGTTACAAGATTTTAATAGCAAGGGAAGAAACGACAAGACATGACTAATTATTCCGAAATCCAAAATCCAAAATCCGCATTCCAGAGGGGTTTTACCTTGATTGAAATTATCGTTGTGATTGTCATTCTATCTATTGTCTCAGCTATTACTGTTAAGTTCTTGGTTGATAGTATGAGAATCTATACAATGACTGTCAACCAGAAAACCCTGTATGACGAAGGGAAACTGGCATTGGAGAGGATGTGCAGGGATATTCGGGACGCAAAAAGTATCACAACATATACACCAGGTCCCCCAACAGGGTCGATCACTTTCGTAAGAACCAATGCAACGGTTTACGATGCGGGTCTTCCTGGGAATACCACTGGAGAAACCATCATTTTTCAACAGAATGCAGTCGCAGGTACTCTTGAGAAAGTTAAATCCTTACCAGCCGCTTCCACCACAACGATGGCCGCAAATGTCACTTCATTTACTGTGGCCAATGCAACAAGCGAGATCCAGCTTCAATTGACACTTCAATTGACAAGCGGCGAGAATGTGGCCTTGCGAACAAAGGTTTATCCAAGAAACCTTGGAAAGGATCTAACTTATAAGAACTTCTACCAAAAATGGATGGAGGCATATCAGTAATGACTTTTTCCGTCATACCCGCGAAAGCGGGTATCCAGATGTTTAGAAAATATGGTTCCCTGCTTTCTCGGGGACGACGCCTGGATTTCTGCTTCCGCAGGAATGACGCAGGAGACAAGTAGAATTTAGAGTTGAATAAATGGTGTCAAGAAAATTTATAAACAACTCAAAAGGTATCTCAGTCATTTTCCTGGTTATTGCCATGATGCTGATGGTGACCATCGGATACGTCTTTTCCTACTTAATTCCCACAAAACAGAAATCCGTGCTCTTTCCTATACAATCCACCCAAGCCTTCTTCCTTGCCCAATCCGGCGTGGAATTCGCTGTCCGCTATGCCAAGGATCAAGGTTTAACAAGGCCTGCGCAACTCCTTGGACTGAATGCCTTGGCAGTTTACCAGAGAAACCTTGGCGCCGGAAGGTTCACCATAAATTATACCAACACCACTGACACCCTTACTTCTTCTGGAGAAGTCCCCACTGCCACTCAAAGAAGGCAGATTGTTATCTCCAATTTTACCAGTTTCTTGTACTACTTCGCCTACCATAAGTCAATTACGGTACAGACGGGGCAGGTAACTGGCACCCTTACTAATTTTCCTATGCTTGTAAGTGTGACAGACGGTAGTCTTGCAACCACTGCAACACCCGGCGGACATATTGCCAGCTGGAATGCCGGGACCAACGATCCCCAGGACCTTATCTTCGAAGCTCTGGACGACGCCACTTGCGGGGGGCCCGGGACCTCGCCCTGTAGGTTAGACCATGAAATTGAATATTATGCTCCAACGACAGGGACACTCGTTGCATGGGTAAGGGTTCCTTCTATTACTGACAGCAGAGTCATTTACATGTATTATGGAAATAGCTGTATGACAGCTTCCACGCAGAATGTGACGGGGGTCTGGAATTCTGACTACAGGGGGGTGTGGCATCTTAGTCAGAATCCAACTGGCACAGCTCCCCAAATGAAAGATTCCACGACGAACGCATACAATGGCGCGGCGGTTGGATCCTTTGTCGCTGGCGACCAACGAACAGCCGTGATCGATGGAGGTCTTAACTTCAACGGCACAAACGACGAGATACAGATAGCAAAGGCGGCCCTCGGGACCACTTCGGTTACTGTTTCTGCCTGGTTTAATGCCACGAGCTTCACCGAAACGACATTCGGCGGTACCAATAACAGTTTAGGTGCGGTTGTTTTCAGCACAAGGGACGTGGACACGGACCGTTCCCCGACGCTTGTGGTATCGCCGGCAATTAATAATGGCCAATTTGGGGCCTCGGACTACCTTATATTTTGTGACGACACTGCTAGCGTTGCAGTAGGAGCAAGGGCCATTTCGACAACCTCAATCCAAACTGGTACGTGGTACTATGCTGTCGGTACGTTCAGCCGTAACACCGGTACTGCGACATATTTTGGCAACTGGTATGTTTACCTTAATGGCACGCAGTATGGACCAAATAACTTCAATTATGCATTCGCGGGCAACGTCAACAACGTCAACTTCAGTGGCGCATCGTGGAGGCTTGCAAATAACCCTCAGTGGACGGGCTATAGTAACATCATCCTCGACGAAGTTCGTGTTTCAAACATCGAGCGTTCCGCCGGCTGGATCAGTACCGAATACCGCAACCAGAGCAACCCCGGTAACCTGGGCGCCCCCGGTTTTTATGCAGTAGGAGCCGAGCAAAATAATTGAGGAGGGGCTCCTTAAGGAGTTAACTATGACAGAAACAATCGGTTTAGACATTGGTTCTCATTCAATCAAATTGGTGGGTCTCAAGATGACCTCCAAGGGGCCTTTCCTTACGCACGCTGGGATTAAGGAGATCCCTTATGGTGTTGACAAAGAGGATGTGAACACTATTTCCGAAATCCTTAGGACCCTTGTCAGCGAGGTGGGTCTTAAAACCAATAAAGTGAACGTGACCGTTTCCGGCTCCGGAGTCAATATCAGTCGGATTGTTATTCCTTCTATGCCCAAGAGCGAATTGAAAGAAGCTGTTCGCTGGGAGGTAAAAGGTCGTCTCCCCTTCCCTATTGAGACAGCCCGGATCGATTTCCACATTCTTAATGAGTTTGTCGAAGACGGTGCGAAGAAACTCGATATGATTGCTGTGGCTTGCCCGAATAACCTCATCGATCGAACCATTTCTATTATCAAAGCAGCTGGGCTTCAAGCCATCCATCTCGACGTAGGTCCGTTTGCCCTTTGGAACGCTCTGCTGGCTTGGGATCGCTCCAAGAAAGATGGAACAATCGCTCTGGTTGATTTGGGTGCAGAAGAAACAGGTATCCATTTTTTCAAAGATGGAATTCTTCAGTTCAGCCGAGAGGTCACGCCTGCCGGAGCCGACATCACCCGCGCCATCATGGAAGGAATCGAGGCTGATGAAGAACCCAGACTCCTTTATGAACAAGCTGAGAAGATTAAGGAAGAGATGGGAATCCCCTCTGAGGCTGATGTCCTTCGACCGTCTGATAGACTCGGGGCTCAGGATACCAATTTATCGAAGATACCCTTCCTGGTCAGGCCTGTTTTTGAAAAAATGGCGGCAGAGATAGGGCGTTCCATCGACTACTACAGACACCAGTTTAACGGGCAGGTTGATCGGGTCCTTCTGACCGGCGGAGGTGCCAATCTAAAGAATATTGCCTCCTATATGGGTAGTGAACTCAACTATCCTGTTGAGCATTTCAATCCGGTTAAAGAGATCCTCTTTGATGCAAAAAGGGTCGATCCTCAGGTCTTGGATCAGAAAAGTTCTATGTTAAAGGTTGCGATGGGAATTGCACTCCCACAGCCCGAGCGGATCGAACTTCTCCCTGCCAAGGAACCTTTCCTGCCCAAGGTCAGTCTTGGAAAACTTATTGTCATTTTGGCTCCTCTGATCACGCTCATCGTCTTTGCGTGGATCGTTAGCAGTATGACCGGAAGAGAGGCTGCCATCAAGAAAGATCTGGGAGGAAAGAAGGCGAAGATAGCCAACCTCGAAACGCTTCAAGCGAAGCTTATACTCTTAAGGCAAAAGGAGAATAAGGTTAAACAGGAGCTTTCCCTGTTTCCATCTTCAGTAATCGTCTCAGTGCCATACCGGGAAATATTGGGAGAGGTGAGTCGCATTGCTCCAGAAAATGTAACCCTCACACTTCTTTCAGTCCAAGGTAAAGGAAAACCAACAAAAAAGGAGCCCCAGACTCCTAAACCTGAAGAAGGAGAATCCCAAAAAGACGAGAGAAGCGAACTCCATATCACAGGCATTGCTTTTGGTAGTGATCTAAACTGTTTGACAGCTTTGGCCCAGATCATAGAGGGCCTTGAGAAGTCGCCCCTTTTTAAGAATGTAAAACTGGTCTCAACCGAAGAGATCAAGTCATTCAATCAGTCAGCAGCTCAGTTTGAGATCGTCTGTGACATTGCAGCTAATAGCCAAACAAAAGAGGAAGAATTGTAATCCATGAGACTGAAAAACAGAGAAAAGATATTACTTGTTTCTGTCGTCATTGCGATCGCCATTTTGGCATTTGATCAACTCTATTATACTCCCCGGAGTCGCATCATCTCGGGGCTAAAGGAAGAGGTCAAAACCACCGACCTAAAATTGGCCGAATTGTCCATCCTGACGAAGGGGGCTGAAACATTGGAGGCTGAGGTCGCCCGCCTGGAGAAGGAATACGATAGCCGAAGTAAGAAGACGCTCAAGGGTGAAGAATTCAGAGCCTTCTTGAGGCATCTGGCCAAAGAGAGCGACCCCCTCCAGATGAAGATCATTTCCCTTGCTCCGCAAGAAGAGAAACCAACACTTCCAGAAGGGGGGAAAGGGCTCTCTGCTCTTCAATACAGGAAGGTCAGTGTGCAGATGGTGCTCAATTCAACCTACTATAAGTTGGGAAGTTATCTAAAGGAGATTGAGGATCTTCCCTTCCTCATCAACGTCGATAGTCTCCAGATAGAGAGGCCCGAGGAGACACAGCCTTTTTTGAAGGTGACCATGGGTTTGACTATGCATATCATTGCGCTTTAATGGATGGGGAGGATTCAAAAAAAAGAGGAAACACAGGGTCTTTAGGGTTTGTCATTCCTGCGGAAGCAGGAATCTAGTGTTTTATTAGGTTCTGGATTCCGGTTTTCACCGGAATGACGGTCAAAACGGGACCTTTTTCAGAAAGCTAACGTGTTCAAAGTTTCGAGTTGAAAGGTCTTCAAAAACCCGGACTTGAAGCTCGGAGGAGAGATTTCAATGAGGCAATTCAAGGGAATCATTTTTACTGTGGCTGTTGTCTTCTCTCTTCTTTTGGCAGGGATCGCTGAGATTGATTCTATGATGGCTTATGGACAATCAAAGGAGAAAATGGGCTTACTGCAAGAATTCAGGAGAGATCCTTTTCTGCTGCCTTCAGGCGTCCGTCCCCTATCTAAGAACGAGCCTACGCTTGGCAAATTTGAGAATAAGCCTATCGATGTCTCTCCACTTCCGCTAAAGATAAAGGCCATCTTGATCAGCGATAATATTCGATTGGCCTCGATTGATCGATATATCGTAACCGTCGGAGATTTGATCTACGATGAAAGAGTATTAGAAATCAAAGCCGACCAGGTAGTTTTAGGAAAAGGCGATAAGAAAAGGGCAATCCTCCTGGATCAGAGTCCAATAAAATTAACCGTAGAGAAACAAGGAGAAAGACGATGAAAATAAGGATCTTCTTTATGTTATCTCTTAGTCTGTTATTGGTGGTGGGTTGTGCTTCTCCCCCAAAGAAGGAGCGGACGAAGTTTCCTTCCCAGGTGGCAGAGTCTGCCAAGCCTCAACCACCCCCTGCAGAGAAATTGAAGGAGATCGTGGTCCCTCAAAGAGAGGAGGCAAAACAGATTCCGGAGAAACTCTACTCCTTCTTCGCCAG